>NZ_JAKSYP010000011.1:0-18796 GCF_022829625.1 Methylobacterium sp. E-046
CTCCCAGGCCTTCCGCATGCGCAACCGGGACCTCGTCTACGTCTCCAACGCCCCCTTCACCGAAGTCTCCAAGGTGCTCGCCGCCTTCAACGGCGTCACAGGACCCCTCGCCTCCGCGGCAACCGCGTACGCCTACGCGAAGTGACGACGGGACGGCGCCGGGATCGACCGCGGAAAAAAATCGCGTTTCGCCCCGTCCTCGCGTATGGGCGTTGTGTGCGGTGCGGACCTGCGGCTACGGAGCCGCACCCCGTGGCCGCAGCGCGTTAGGATGCCTAGAAGAGCCCGATGAAGATCGGACGCGTCGTCCCCGCAGCCTGGCCGTTCCGGCCCGCGCTGGTTTCCTTAAGCCTGTGCATCGCGCTCCTGTCGGCAGGGCCGGCGGCGGCCGACCTGATGATCGGCGTGGCTGTGCCGCGCTCCGGCCCCTACGTCGCCGTGGGCGAACAGGTGCTTCGCGGGGTCGAGGCCGCGGCCCGGGACGCCAACGCCATGGGCGGCCTCGACGGGCTGCCCGTGACCCTCGATGTCCAGGACGACGCCTGCGATTCCAACACCGCGACCGCGGTGGCCAACCATTTCGTGCGTTCCGGCGTCCGCCTCGTCGTGGGCCATGTCTGCTCGAACGCCTCGATCGCCGCCTCCGACATCTACGCGCAGAACGGCGTGGTGATGATCACCGCGGCGTCGGTGGCGGCCCGGCTCACCGACCGCGGCTTGCCGACCGTGTTCCGCGTCTGCGGGCGCGACGACGATCAGGCCCGGCTGTCGGCCGCCGTGCTGGCCGAGCGGTTCCGCGACCGCAAGATCGCGCTGCTCCAGGATCAGACCCCCGCCGCCCGGGCGCTCGCCGCCGCCACCAAGGACAACCTCAACCGCATCGGCGTCAACGAGGCGCTGTCGCTGTCCTTCTCGCCGAGCGACGCGGATGACGCCGCCCTGGTCGACCGTCTCAAGGGCGCGGGGATCGACGTGGTCTATTACGGCGGCGACGCCGCCGAGATGGGCCGGCTCGTCCGGATCGCGGCGGACCGGGGCTTCCGGCCGCAATGGTTCGGCACCTCCTCCATCGCCACGCCGGACTTCGCCAAGGTCGCCGGACCGGCGAGCAACGGCGTGCTGATGACCTTCTACCTCGACCCGAGCCGGCAGCCCGCCGCCGCGAACGTGGTGAAGACCTTCAAGGCCGAGGGCATCGATCCCACCGGCTCGACGATCTACGGCTACGCGGCAATGCAGGCCCTGGTCGCGGCCGGCAACTTCGCCCATTCCACCGAGCCGCGCGCGATCGCGCAGGCGCTCCACGCCGAGCGGTTCGACCTCGTGCTCGGCACCGTCGGCTTCGACGCCAAGGGCGATGTCACGGCGCAGGGCTACGTGCTCTACGTGTGGAAGGACGGGAGCTTCACGCCCGCGGGCAAGTGACGAGCCGCGGGCTTCGCCGGGGCGAGCCGTGGGGGTCCGGTGCGATCGGGCTGGACGGTTGTGCGCCGACCGCGCCATGAGGGCGGGGTTAGGGCGATGGGCCGGACGATCGGGCTGCAGGAGATGGAACGATGAAGAGCGTGTTCGCGATCGCCACCGTACTGGCGCTGCTCAGCGCCGTACCCGCCTCCGCCATGAGCTGCTGCCGCGGCAAGGGCAAGGCTGGGATGATGTGCGGCAAGGCCGGCATGGCGATGAACCACGCCAAGGCCGGCAAGGCCGGCGGCTGCTGCTGTGACGGCATGGGCGGCGCCAATATGAGCAGGCGCACCTGAGCCGCGACGGTCAGGTCGACCGGCGGCCTGCCCGTCACCGCTCCGCCGCCTCCACCTCCGCTCCGCGCCCGAGCCCGCGCAGCAGTTCGGCGAGGTGCGGCCGCACCCGCAGCTGCAGCGCGTGGAGCTGCCGCACCGCCTCGCTGAGCCGCCCCTGCCGGCCGAGCATCCCGTCCGCGAAGCTGATCATCCGGGCGTTCGGCCAGGCGGGCTCGCGCAGGGCGTGGAGGCGCGCCACCAGGGCCTCAGCCGGGACCTCCGGCTCGGCCTGCGCGAGCAGCATCAGCAGCGCCGCCGTGGAGCGCGACAGGCCGTAATGGCAATGGACCAGGAGGTGGCCGGCGCCGTCGAGGTCGCGGCCGAAGGCGAGGATCGCCGCCACGTGCCCGGGCTCGGGCGGCACGAGGCCGTCCCCGGGCCCGAGGCAATCGTGGAAGTGGAGCGTCGTGCGCGCGTGGGCGCCGTAGGCCGCGAAGGCCTCGGGCTCCGGCGTGCCGGGATCGAGCAGCGACAGGACGTGGCTGACGCCGCGCGCCCCGTGGCCGGACAGCTCCTCCAGGCCGCAGACGGTGTGCAGGGTGACGGAGGGCTCGGATCGCATCCGGGGCGCCTAGCACGGGCCCGGGCGCGTTGCGACCCGCGACGGAACTGCCCGCGCCGTCCGCGGCTTTCGAGAACCGGCGCGGACATGCTACCTGCGGCCCCGATCCCGCGCCGGACGGATCGGACACGCTCGGACGAGATGCCGTTGGACGAGACACATATCGCGCTGCTCCCCCTGACCGGGCCGCGGCGCCGGACCGTGCTGGCGGCCGGCCTCGGCGCGGCGGTCGCCGGGCCGCTCGCCGCCCCGGCCCGCGCGGAGGGCGCCCCCGAGCTGCGCTGGCGCCTGTCGTCGGCCTACGCCAAGACCCTCGACATCCTGTTCGGCGCCCCGGAGGCCCTCAGCCGGATCGTCGCCGAGGCCACCGACGGCCGCTTCCAGATCCAGGTGCAGGGCCCCGGTGAGCCCGTTCCGGGGGAGGGCCTGCTGGACGCGGTCGCGGCCGGCACCGTCGAGATGGGCCACGGGCCCGCCACCCTCGGCATGGCCAAGGACCCGACCTTCGCGCTCGCCACCGCGATCCCGTTCGGCCTCAACGCGCGCGGCGCCGCCGCATGGTGGCACGCGGGGGGCGCCGCCGAGCTGTTCGCCGAGGTCTTCGCCAAGGCGGGCCTCGTCTGCCTGCCGGGCGGCAACACCGGGGCGCAGATGGGCGGCTGGTTCCGGCGCGAGATCAAGAGCCTCGCCGACCTGCAGGGCCTGAAGTTCCGCATCGGCGGCATGGGCGGGCAGGTGCTGACCAAGTTCGGCGTCCAGCCGCAGGCGGTGCCGGGCCCCGAGATCTACGCGGGGCTGGAGAGCAAGAAGCTCGACGCCGCCGAGTGGATCGGCCCCTACGACGACGAGCGGCTCGGCCTGCAGAAGGTCGCGCCGGTCTACCACTATCCCGGGTTCTGGGAGGGCGGCGCGATGCTGCACTTCTGGTTCAACGCCGAGAAGTGGAAGGCGCTGCCGAAATCCTATCAGGCGATCCTGCGGGCCGCCGCCGCGCAGGTGGGCGCGGAGGTGCAGGCCAAGTACGATGCCCGCAACCCGCAGGCCCTGCGCCGCCTGGTCGCCGGCGGCGCGCAGCTGCGTCCCTTCCCCCAGGAGGTGATGGAGGCCGCCCTCAAGAACGCCAACGACGTCTACGGCGAGATCGCCGCCAAGAACGCGGATTTCCGCCGCGCCTACGAGGCGATGCGCACCTTCCGGAACGAGGAGTACCTCTGGTTCCAGGTGGCGGAATACACCTACGACAACTTCATGATCCGGGCCCGGGCGCGGGGATAGCCCGGGCCGGAAACGAGGAGGGGCGCATGAACGGGACCGTGAGAATCGGGCTGGTGCTGCTTGGGGCCGCTATGCCCCTCCCGGCGCTGGCGCAATCGCCCGCCAACCTGACGGCCCTGCGCGGGCTGGTCCCGGTGGCGCGGCTGCAGCTTTCGCCGGAGGGCCGGGCGGCGCTGGACGCGAACCTGCGGGTCACCGGCGACATCCAGACCGGCGACCTCGCGCAGCCGGTCCTGCTCCCCTTCCCCGAGCAGCAGCAGCTCGCCCTGCGGGACTGCTTCATCACCGACGGCAACGCCGCCAACCTCGCCGACGGCCTCGGCACCACGCTCGCCCAGGCCTACCAGGCCAAGGCGACCTACAGCGACTACAAGACCTTCACCAGCATCGCGCCGGCGGTCGCCAACCTGATCGGCTACACCAACAACGTGACGAAGGCGGATTCGAACTCCGGCAAGTACTTCTTCGCCAACGCCACCACCAACGGCCAGACCCCGGTCTCCACCGACGCCGCGGCGATCCTGGCGGACGGCGCCGTGACCGACGCGTTCGGGAAGGCCTATGATCGCCCCGCCGGCAGCCCCGGCGCCGACCGCTACGGCAATTCACGACCGTTCCAGACCCTGCCGCGCCTGCGCGCCTACCGGGGCAAGGATTATTTCGGCGACCCGTCCCACAGCCTCGACTGGCTGCGCGGCCCCTCGCAGAACCTCGTCGACAGCCCGTCCTATCCGAGCGGACACACCACCTACGGCTACACCGAGTCCATGCTGCTCGCGCTCCTGGTGCCGGAGCGCTACCAGCAGATGGTCGCCCGCGCGGCCGAGTACGGCAACGACCGGATCATCGTCGGGGCGCACTACGCCATGGATGTGCTCGGCGGGCGGGCGACCTCGCTGCACGCGCTCGCCCACCTGCTGGCCAACGATCCGGCCTATGTCGGCCAGATCCGGAAGAACCCGGCCGTGCTCGACAAGGCTACGGCGGAGGCCGACAGGACGGTGAGCGTGACCGATTACCGGGCGGTCCTGACGGAGGCCCGCGCGGCGATGACCGCGGCGCTGAAGGCGGGCTGCGGCGACGCGGTGGCGGCCTGCGCCGCGCAGGATACGGGCCGGTTTAAGGACCCGGCCGCCAACGCGGCCTTCTACGCGGCCACCCAAACCTACGGTCTGCCGGTGGTGCATCCGGAGACCGCCGGCCGCCGGGAGGACGTGGGCAAGGTCGCGCCGGAGGCCGGCCACCTGCTCACCGCGGCCTTCCCGGCGCTGACGCTGGACGAGGCCAACGCCATCCTCACCGAGACCCAGGGACCGGGCGGCGGCTTCCTCGACGACGGCTCGGAATTCGGGGTCTATTCCCGGATCGACCTCTACGCCGCCGGTGGCAAGGCCGCGGCGCTGGCGGCGAGCCGGGGCGGCGCGACGCGCTGAGGCCGCGGAGGTCTCAGCGCAGCGCGCCCTCCGCCAGGGCGCGCTGGATGCCGGGGACATCCGTGCCCTTCCCGAGGGTGCGCTCGATCGGCTGCGGCATGCCCGAGACCCAGATCTTGAGCTCGGCGTCGAGGTCGAACGTGCCCGCCGTCTCCACCGAGAAGCGGACGATCGCCCGGTAGGGAACGGACAGGAACTCGACCTTGCTGCCGGTGACGCCCTGCACGTTGATCAGGATCACGCGGCGCTCCGTGAAGACGAAGACGTCCCGGATGATCCGGAAGGCGAGGCGCGCCGTCTCGCCGTCGATCAGGATCCCGTCGAGTCTGCGCGCGAGGGTCGCCGCATCGACCGCGGTGCCGTGCCCCAGCAATCCGTCCAGCAGGCCCATGACCCGACACTCCTCCGCCCGATGGCAGGATGCCGCCGGGGTGCCGGCCCGGCAACCGCGGGTCGGCAAAGAAAAAAGGCCACTCCCGAAGGAGCGGCCCGAAGTCTAGGGAGGAAACGCCCAAGAAGGGCTGCGGGAGGACGACGCCATCGCCATCCCGCGCTGCACAATCTGCGCTCGCGGAGGAAAATTGCAAGGGCACCAGGACAGCAGGGCTGTCCTTTTGTGCGCCCGCACACGCGTCCGCGACCGCGTGTGTCGAAAATGTCGCAGCGCCCCCGGGGCCGATGAACTCTGATCGGCGCAGCCACGGCCGCGTCGCCCGTCGCGTAAGTCCCTGATGAGGGAAGGTTTTGTCGAGGTGATCCGCGCCGCGGGGCCGCGGATCGATTGCGTCCCTGCGCCCCGCCCCCGCGGAGGGACGAACTCATCGTCCGCTCTAGCTCATCCGCCAAGTCTCCGAAGTCTCCAGCGCGCTGCGCGAAGCAAGGATCAGGGTGAGCATGGCGATCCAGGGTGAGCGGATCCGGGTCCTCAACGACGTCGAGCCCCGCGCGGACGGGGCTTACGTCCTCTACCTGCTGCAGCAGGCCAACCGGGCGACGTTCAACCCGGCGCTGGAATTCGCCATCGCGGAGGCGAACCGCCTGGACCTGCCGGTGGTCGCCTGCTTCGGCCTGCTCGACGGCGCCAGCGGCTTCCCCGAGGCCAATGCGCGGCACTACGCCTTCCTGCTCCAGGGGCTCGCGGACGCGAAGGCGGGCCTGGAGAAGCGGGGCGTCGGTTTCGTCATGCGCAAGGCCTCGCCCGCCCGGGTCGCCATCGACCTCGCCGCGGATGCGGCGCTCCTCGTGCTCGACCGCGGCTACCTCGCCATCCAGAAGGGATGGTACCGGGAGATCGCCGCGGCCGTGGAGACCCGGATCGTCCAGGTCGAGGGCGACGTGGTGGTGCCGGTGGAGACGGCGTCGGGTAAGCATGAATTCGCCGCCCGGACCCTGCGGCCGAAGCTGAACCGCCTCTGGGATCCGTTCATCGCCGCCCTGGCGCCGCGCAAGCCGAAGCGCGCGGCCGGCGCGCTCGAGCTGAAGAGTGCGATCGACGTCTCCGATCCGGAGGCGGTACTGGCCGGGATGACGCTGGACCGGGTGGTCGGGCCGGTGAAGCGGTTTGTCGGCGGCGAGACGCAGGCCCGCCAGCGCCTGGCGGCATTCCTGAAGGACGGGTTCTCGGGCTACGGGGCCGGGCGCAACATGCCGGAGGCGGCCGCGGCCTCGCACATGAGCCCCTACCTGCATTTCGGGCAGATCTCGCCGGTGGAGATCGCGCAGGCCATCCGCGCGGCCAAGGTCGGCGATGACGACGACCGCGGCGCCTACCTGGAGGAACTGATCGTCCGGCGCGAGCTCGCCATGAACCACGTCTTCTACACCGAGGGCTACGACGACTACGACAGGGCCGTCCCCGAATGGGCGCGCAAGACCCTCGCCGAGCACGCAAAGGACGAGCGCCCCCATGCCTACTCGGAGGAGCAACTCGCGGCCGGCGAGACCCACGACCGCTACTGGAACGCGGCGATGCGCGAGATGCGCGAGACCGGCTACATGCACAACCAGCTGCGGATGTACTGGGGCAAGAAGATTCTCGAATGGTCGCCTTCGCCCCAGGAAGGGTTCGCCCGGACGCTCCGCCTCAACAACCGCTATTTCCTCGACGGGCGCGACCCGAACTCCTTCACCAACGTCGCCTGGGTGTACGGCCTGCACGACCGCCCCTGGCAGAACCGCCCGGTCTTCGGCACGGTCCGTTATCAGAGCGAGAACTCCCTGAAGAAGTTCGACGCCAAGTCGTATGTGCGCGCGGTGGAGGACCTGTGCGCCGCCGAGCGGTGAGGGCCGCCGGCGACAGACCCGTCGGCGAACCCGGCGGACGCCGGATGGCGCGGCATCCGCCGTCGCTACACCCGTGCCGGGCTTTGCCCGCCCAGGCCGTCGCCTCTTCCCTCCGGGGCCGCGGGAGCGGCGGGCGATCCGGCGCGTGCCGGCCCTTCACAGCATGGCTGCGGTGGCCCGGGCCAGGGCGGTGTGGCGATACTGGCGCGGGCTGACGGCGTAGCGGTTGCGGAAACGGCGGGAGAAATGGGCTTGGTCGACGAAGCCGCAGCGGTAGGCCACTTCGCCCACCTGCAGATGGAGATAGGCCGGATCGGACAGGCGCTGGGCGGCCTTCTCGAGCCGCAACTGCCAGATCCAGGCCGCAAGGTTGCGCCCGTCGTCGCGGAACAGTTCCTGTAAACGGCGCAGGGAAACGCCCACCGCGGCCGCGACCCGCGACGGGTTGAGGTCGGGATCGCCGAGATTCGCCGCCGCGTAGGCCTTCGCCCGCTGGAGGGTCAGGGTGCCCTGCAGGGCCTTGGGTGCCTCCATCGCCATCCGCTCGGCGAGGCTGGCGATGATGAGGTCGATCCCCGCCGAGATCATGCGCTCCGCCGAGTCCGGCGTCAGCCGGTCGCCCGCGCGCAGCAGATTCCCCAGGAACGAGCGGGTCAGCGTCGTGGTCGGCAGGTTGCCGCCCACGGTCAGCCCGGCGAAGCGGCGCGCCGATCCCAGCATGGCCTCGAGCCGGACCCGGGGGATCTGAACGGCCAGAACCTCGCTGTATCCGCCGTGCTCGATCGTCCAGGGCGTATTCGTGTCCCGTATTGAGAAATCTCCGGCAATATCCTTCCCACAATATTCGTTTTGCTCAGCCTTTACGGTGCCGGAGAGCACTATACTCAAGAAAAGATAATCAGATTTATTGTTTTCATGTCGAAGCATCGGGCGCGTGGTCGCGGCTCTGAGATTGCTCAAAGAAAATCGCGTGAACACCAGGCATCCGATTTCCCTGCCTTCTATCGTCGCGTGGAACGGCGCGTCGCCCAGGCAGTTCTGCGCCATCGGAACGAGGCGATCTTCGCAGAGATCCCGCCACTGGCGGAATCGGTCCTCCGGTCGGATTCCATCGGTCGAGAAGATAGTCTGCATCGCCGCGGCGCTATGGACCTGATTGATCTGGTCCGCAACTGCGCCGTTGCTTTCGCGCCGCGCCTCCGCGTAATCGGCGGAGGCCGGGACGCGCTTTTTAAGCGGTGCCGGGGGTCAATCTTTGCCGGTTGCGGTATAGCGGCTGCTTCGGCAGCGCGGGTGCAGTGCTCTACCATGGTCGAGATGCGGGACGACGCGCTGGAGACGATCGAGGCCCCGAAGCGCTCCCGCTACCGCCGCTCGATCCTGCGCCTGCGCTCGGCCTCGATGGGGGCCTACCCCCTCTGGCGCAGCCGGCTGCTGTTCCTGGCCGGCGGCATCGGCGTAGGCCTCGCCGCCGTGCTCATGGCCAAGGGCGCCGACCTCGCGCAGGACGGGTTCCGGCGGCTCACCGCGCCCTCGCCGCTGATCGCCCTGGTGCTGACGCCCGCGGGCTTCGCGCTGGCGGCTCTGCTCGCCCGCACGGTGTTCCCGAACTCGCAAGGGTCCGGCATCCCGCAGGTGATCGCCGCCCGGCACGCCCGGGACGCGGACTTCCGTTTCTCCCTCATCTCCCCCCGGGTGGCGCTCGGCAAGGTGCTGGTCCTGTTCCTTGGCCTCCTCTCCGGGGCCTCGGCGGGTCGTGAGGGACCGACCGTGCAGGTCGGCGCGGCGATCATGGCGGCCTTCGGGCGCCTGACCCCGGACCGGCTGCCGGGCCTGCTGCTCGCCGGCGGCGCGGCCGGCGTCGCCGCGGCGTTCAACACGCCGCTCGCCGGCATCGTGTTCGGCATCGAGGAACTGGGCCGGGCCTACGAGGCGCGCTCCTCCGGCCTGATCGTGGCCGGGATCGTGGCGGCGGGCCTGACCTCCCTCGGGCTGCTCGGCAACTATACCTATTTCGGCACCACCCAGGCCGACCTGCCGCTGGCGGCGAGCTGGATCGTGCCGCTGATCGCCGTCGCGGGCGGCCTCGCGGGCGGCCTGTTCAGCCGCGTGGTGATCCTGTTCGCCCGCGGCCTGCCCGGAACGTCCGGCCGCCTGATCAAGACCCGGCCCGTGGCCTTCGCGGCGGCCTGCGGCCTGTGCGTCGCCCTGTGCGGCCTCGCCTCCGGGGGCGGCGCCTACGGCACCGGCTACGAGGAGGCCCGGGCCATCCTCCACGGCGACGCCGCGGCGGGCTTGGCCTACGCGCCCCTGAAATTCGCCGCCACCGTGCTCAGCTCGATCAGCGGCATCCCGGGCGGCCTGTTCGCGCCGTCGCTGGCGGTGGGGGCCGGCCTCGGCGGCGCGATCCACGGCGTCCTGCCGGACATGCCGGTGGGCGCCCTCGTGCTCATGGGGATGGTGGCCTACCTGACGGGCGTGCTCCAGGCGCCGATCACCAGCTTCGTCATCGTCACCGAGATGACCCAGAACCACACGATGGTGATCCCGCTGATGGTGGCCGCGCTCCTGGCGGATGCCGCCTCCAAGGCGGTCTGCCGGGGCGGCCTCTACCACACGCTGGCGGAGATCATGCTGGAGCGCGCGGACGCGCCGGCGCAGGCGGTGACGAAGACCGGCTGAGGCGCCCTGAGAATAAAAGCGGCCCGAGGGGAAACCCCCGCGGAACGGTCGCGCTTGGCGGCGGTTGAGGCAGCGAACATCGGCCCTGTCACGGGGCCCCTCCGGAGTGACGCCATGACCCTTCTCAAGTGGGCCCTCATCTGCTTCGTGATCTCGCTGATCGCCGGCGGCCTCGGTTTCACCGGCATCGCCTCGGGCGCCGGCTCGCTGGCGCGGATCCTGTTCGGCCTGTTCCTGCTGGTCGCCATCGTGATCGTCGTGATCGCCTTCGCGGTCGGACAGGCGGTGTTCTGAGGCCGCCGGGATGCGCGACAAGGTCTGCCTCGTCACCGGGGCGACCAGCGGCATCGGCTACGAGACCGCCCTTGGGCTCGCGCGCCGCGGCGCGCGGGTCGTCATCGTGGGGCGTGATGCCGCCAGGACGCAGGCCTGCGCGGGGATGATGCGGGACGCTGCCTCCGGCGCGCGCGTGGATGCGCATGTCGCCGACCTGTCGGCGCAGGCCGAAATCCGCAGGCTCGCCGGGACGTTGCGCGATGCCTACCCGCGCCTCGACGTGCTGGTGAACAACGCCGGCGCGATCTTCGACCGGCGCACCCTCACCGTGGATGGCATCGAGCGCACCTGGGCTCTGGACCACCTGGGCTACGTGCTCCTGACCCTCGAACTCCTCGACACCCTGAAGGCCGCGGCGGCAGCCGGCGCCGAGCCGCGCATCGTCAACGTCGCCTCCGCGGCCCATTACCGGGGGCACATCGACTTCGACGACATCGGGGGCGCCCGGCACTACGGCGCGATGCGGGCCTACGCGCAGGCCAAGCTCGGCAACGTCCTGTTCACCTACGCGCTGGCCCGGCGGCTGCGCTACAGCGGCATCGCGGTGAATGCCCTGCATCCGGGCGTGATCAACACGGGCTTTGCCAAGAACACCGGCGGCCTGTTCGGCACCGCGTGGTCGCTGATACGGCCGTTCCTGACCACCCCCGAGAAGGGGGCCCGGACGTCCCTCCACGTGGCGAGCGCCCCGGAGCTCGACGGCGTCACCGGCCGCTACTTCTCGCATTCCCGGCCGAAGACCTCCTCGTCCGAGAGCCGCAACGAGGCGGTGCAGGAGCGGGTCTGGGCGCTGAGCCTCGAGCAGGTGGGCCGGAGCGCCTGAGCGGCCGGATCGCGGCTCAGGCGCGGGCCCCGATCCCGTCCGCGGGTGCCGAAGGCCGCGACCACCAGTTGGACCATGGCGGCTCTGTCCGGAGCAGCCTCGATCCCGGCCACCGGGGACGCGCCGTAGGGATCCTGATCCTCCGCACGGCGGCCGTGAGGTGCGACGCTTCACTGCGAAGGGCGGCAGGCTGGTCCTCCGCGTTGATCCGCATTGTCCGGACGCAACCGGAGGACGGCCAAACGCCGTTCGGGCCGGCCGTCCGGCAGGATCGGCACACCCCCTCAGGCCGCCGCCCGTACCCCGTGATCCCCCTGCTGCTGGATCTCGATGAACACCCGCTTGACGTCCGTGTTGCGCTCCTTCAGCGCCCGGTCGAGACGCGTCACCAAGCTCTCGACGTCGCCCGCGCTCAGGTCGTCGGCCATGTCGATGCTGAGGTTGACCAGGATGTCGGCGGGGCCGAGGTGCTGGGTGAGCACCTCGTTGACGTGGAGCACGCCCGGTTCGGCGCGCGCCAGCTCCGAGATCGCCGCCACGATCTCGGGGTCGGCCGCCTCGCCGATCAGCAGGCCGTGGGTCTCGACCATCAGGAACCCGGCCATCCCGATCAGGACGAGGCCGATCCCCACCGAGGCCCAGCCGTCGAGGCTCGGCATCTCGAGGACATGGCTCAGCGCGACGCCCGCCAGCGCGATCAGCAGGCCGATCAGCGCGGCCGTGTCCTCGGCGAGAACGGTGAACAGGGTCGGGTCCTTGCTGCGCCGGATCGCCCGCAGCGCCGAGTGTCGGCCCTTCTCGGCCCAGAACTGCCGCATCGCCACGAAGAACGATATGCCCTCGGCCACGATGGCGAAGCCCAGGATCGCGACGTTCACCCAGATGCCCGGCAGCCGGTAGCCGAGGAACTCGGCGTCCACGTCCGGCTCGGGATGCCGGATCCGCTCCATGCCCTCGTAGACCGCGAAGACGCCGCCGCCGAGGAAGATCATCAGGGCGACCACGAAGGCGTAGAAGTAGATCTCGCGCCCGTAGCCGAAGGGGTGGCGCGCGTCGGCGGGCCGCTCGGCCCGTTTCATCCCGACGAGCAGCAGCACCTGGTTGGCCGTGTCGACCATCGAGTGCACGCCTTCGGCCAGCATCGCGGTGGAGCCCGTCAGCGCCCCGCCCGCGAACTTCGCCGCCGCGATGGCGAGATTCGCGCCTGCCGCCGCGTAGATCGCACCCGTGCTCTCGTGCGCCATCCGGAACTCCCCGACCTCGGTTCTGCATGTGGACGCCCGGCCGGGTGCCGGGACACGCGGACCCAACCGCGGCGGTGCAAGCGTTCCGGTCCGCCGGCGGTTCCCGTGTGGACGCGGCTGGGCGCCCCGTGCAACCTGTCGCGGCTCAGGAAGGACCCGGAAGCAGCATGGCCGACGCCCGCTACGACCCCGACAACATCTTCGCCAAGATCCTGCGGGGCGAGATCCCGTGCCACCGTGTCTACGAGGACGCGCACACGCTGGCCTTCATGGACGTGATGCCCCAGGGCGAGGGCCACACCCTCGTGATTCCGAAGGCGCCCGCCAGAGGCTTGCTCGACGCCGATCCGGCTTCGCTCGCCGCCCTGACTGCCAGCGTCCAACGCGTGGCCCAGGCCGTGAAGACCGCGTTCAAAGCCGACGGATTGACGGTGTTTCAGTTCAACGAGCCGGCCGGCGGGCAGACCGTGTTCCACCTGCATGTCCACGTCGTCCCGCGGCGCGAGGGCGTGCCTCTGAAGCGCCACGAGGGGGGCATGGCCGACAATACGGTATTGGCCGAGCACGCCGCGCGGATCCGCGCCGTCCTCGAAGGACAGGGCTGACTCTCAGGCCGCGCTCGCCGCCTCACCGGTCTGGGCCATGCTGGCGAGCAGCCGGCGCAGGGCGGCGTTTTCGGTCTCAAGCTCACCGATGCGCTTCAGCAGCATGCTCACGGAGGCGTCGGTCGCCGCCGGAGCGGGGGCTGCGGTGGTGGCCCGGGCCTGCTCGTCCGCGAAGGTGACGCCGATGCCATCCTCGCGCCGCCAGCGCAGGGTCGCGCGGAAGGTTCGGTCCTTCTGCGGAATGTACAGGTCGAACGCCTCCGGCAGCGTGGTGGCGTCGCTCATGACCAAGCGCGCGCCAGTGGCGGACATATCGCGCACCAAGCAGTCGAAGCTCGACGAGCCGTTGTTGAACACGATGCGGCCCTTGAGGAAGACCCTCTGGCGCGCCTCTCTGCGATGCTCCGACATTTGGGCGGCTCCGGAATCCCGACGATGCCGGGATTTCTGCACGCCAGCCCTTAAGGAATCTTCGTCGGAATACCGGACTTCATGGCTCCTGCACTGGCGAGTGCGGACGCGAGAGGGGCAGGCCGGTTTTCGCGGTCCCAGCTGCGATCGGACGGCTCCGCGCGTCCGCTGCCGTCGTCGAACGAGCGTGAGCGGCTGGCCTGGCGTCGCTTCCCCGCGGAGGAGGGGCGCCATTCCTGCGCTCCCGACCGACGCGCCGCCGTCAGCCCACCCGGTCAGTCGATGAAGCGCCGGTCCACCGTCTGGAACAGGTAGAAGCCGTTGAAGCGCACCGCGGTGTCGGCGGCCCTGTCGTCGAAGTCGAGGGGCTGCCGGCTCCCGTCGCAGAGCTTGCCGCCGAACGTCCAGCGACCGGCGCCGATGAAGGGCGGGACGGTGCTGGCTTCCGGCACCGCGCAGCAGAGACCTTCCTCGCCCTTGAGCCGGAACAGGTTGTAGCTTCGCATCCGAAGTCCTCCGCCTGGCCGCCCTCGAAGCCGATTCTTCCCAATGCGAGATCTCGCACTGCAAAGAATCGGCTTGACCGTGCTCATAATGGCACAATCGGTCGAGTTTGTGACGGTCAAGTTTCAGGGACGTTTCGGTTCAGCTCCTCGATCCAGATGCGGGCGGACCCGTCGGAGGGCGCGCGCCAGTCGCCCCGCGGCGACAGGGAGCCGCCGGCCGAGACCTTCGGCCCGTTCGGCAGGGCCGAGCGCTTGAACTGGCTGAAGCCGAAATACCGGCCGAGGAAGACACCGAGCCAGCGGCGGATTTCGGGCAGGGCGTAGGCGACCCGCTTGGTCTCGGGGAAGTCCGGCGCCCAGAAGCCCCGCTCCCGGTCGCCCCAGGCGTGGAGCGCCAGGAAGGCGATCTTCGAGGGCCGGAACCCGTAGCGCAGCGTATAGAACAGGTTGAAGTCCTGCAGGGCGTAGGGGCCGATCGTCCCTTCCGTGCTCTGCGGGCTGTCGTCCTGGTCCACCGGCACCAGCTCGGGGGAGATCTCGGTGTCGAGGACCGCCTGGAGGGTGCGGGCCTCGTCCGGCCCGACCTCGCCGTTGCCGATCACCCAGCGGATGAGGTGCTGGATCAGGGTCTTGGGCACGCCGGCATTGACCGCGTAGTGGCTCATCTGGTCGCCGACGCCGTAGGTGCACCAGCCCAGCGCCAGCTCGGAGAGGTCGCCGGTGCCGACCACGATGCCGCCCGCGTGGTTGGCCAGCCGGAACAGGTAGTCGGTGCGCAGGCCCGCCTGCACGTTCTCGAAGGTCACGTCGTAGACCGCCTCGCCCCTGGCGAAGGGGTGGTTCATGTCGGCGAGCATCTGCTTGGCCGCCGGGCGGATGTCGATCTCGGCGGCCGTGCAGCCCAGCGCCTTCATGAGCGCGTGAGCGTTGGTCTTGGTGGCGTTCGAGGTGGCGAAGCCCGGCAGCGTGTAGGCCAGGATGTCGGAACGCGGGTAGCCCAGGCGATCGAAGGCCTTGGCGATCACGATCAGCGCGTGGGTCGAATCGAGGCCGCCCGAGACGCCGATGATGGCCTTGCGGGTGCCGGTGGCCTCCAGGCGCTGGGCGAGGCCGACGACCTGGATGTTGTAGGCCTCGTAGCAATCCTGCGCGAGGCGCGCGGGATCGGCCGGCACGAACGGGAAGCGCTCGATCCGCCGGATCAGGCCGAGATCGGCCGCGGGCGGGGCGAGGCGGAACGGGACGCGACGATAGGGGAGGACGTGCCGGCGCGCGTCGTCGTCGAAGCTGCCGGCCTGGAGGCGCTCCTGGGCGATCAGGTCGAGGTCGATGTCGGCGCGCGTCGTCACCGGCCCGTCCGGGAAGCGCTCGCCCTCGGCGAGGCGCACGCCCAACTCGTCGATGCTGGTCTGGCCGTCCCAGGACAGGTCGGTGGTCGACTCGCCCTGGCCGGCCGCCGCGTAGACATACGCGCAGGCACCGCGCATCGAGGCTGCCCGCGACAGGAGCGCCCGCGACTCGGCCCGGCCCACCGTGATCGGGCTGCCCGACAGGTTCGCCAGCACGGTGGCGCCCGCGAGCGCCGCGCGCATGCCGGGGGGCTCCGGCACCCACAGATCCTCGCAGATCTCCACCCCGACCACGAGGCCCGGCAGGTCCTCGGCCGGGAATAGCAGGTCGGTGCCGAAGGGCGCCTCGTGACCGGCCACCCGGATGGTCTCGCCCGCGAGTCCGGCGCCGGAGGCGAAGTGGCGCTTCTCGTAGAATTCCCGGTAGTTCGGCAGGAAGGTCTTCGGCACGACGCCGAGCAGCCGGCCGCCCTGGATCGCGAGGGCACAGTTATAGATGCGGTGGCGCCAGCGCAGCGGCGCGCCGACCAGCAGCAGCGGCCGGAGGGACGCCGACTCGGCGATCACCCGGGCGGCGGCGGCCTCGACCGCGTCCAGCAGGGTCTGCTGGAGCAGCAGATCCTCGATCGCGTAGGCGGACAGGCCGAGTTCCGTGAACACGGCGAGCGCCGCCCCTGATTCGTGGCAGGTCCGGGCGAGGCCGAGCACCACGTCGGCGTTGCGCTCGGGTTCCGCCGGGTGGCTGCGGCCGGTGCAGGCCGCGACCCGGGCGAAGCCGTGTCGATACAGCGACCGGAACTGCGCCGGGCCGGCCGTCCGGGGATCGGCGAGGGAGAGGGAAGGCGGCTGGGTCACGGGCACCTGAACGGCAGAGGAGGCTGTCAGCCTAGGCAAACGCACGCAGGCGCGCCACAGCTTCGTGGGCCCGGGTTTTTTGATCGGCCGCCGGTCCCGGGGGCGGCGCTCCGCGGCATGACCGCGGACTTCGCCCGGGCAGGGCGTGGACGCGGCGTCGGCGGATATCGCAGCGCGGTTGCGCGCCTGCGCGGTCCGCCGCCCATGCGGCGACCCCGACCGCCTGGAACGCCCGCGCGACGTCCGGAACGCTCGCCCGGCGTCCGGGATGACCGAGCACAGTGCAGTGCAGCACACTCCGCCCGGGACCTTATGGTTTCCGCGGAGCGGGGCGGCGGCAAGCCTCCATTAACGACAAATGGCCTAACTGACGGCAGCCGCCGCGCGTCGGCGGATCCCTGTTTCGAGTATCGTTCGAGAACCCATGCGCGCATCGGGACGGCCTCCGTACTCCCACCGTGACCCCGCCCGGCCCGTCCGCGGCGGTGACCGTCCGGGCCTCTCACTCGGAGCCCTGGCGCATCGACTCATGGCGTTCCGCGCGAGCCTCGCCCGGCGCCTGTCAGGCACGCCGGCCGGGCTGCCGGCCCGGCCGGCCTACGGCGTCCCCGGTCGCCGGACCGAGCCGAGTTGGCTGACCACGCCGGCCGCTCTCGTCGGCCGCGAGGGGCCGGAGCGCTCTCCGCGCGCCGCCGGCGCGGCGCAGCCCGGGCACCAGTGGCCGTCCCAGGTCTTCGACGACCGGGCCAGCCTCGACGCGCTCGACGCCTCCTTCGAGAGCCGGATCGACCGCAGCGCCTCCTCGCCGGGCGTGCTCGTGCGCCAGCCGCGCCGGCCCGCCGCCATCGCCCCGGAGGGCGCGCCGCTCGCCGCACCGGTTCCCCCTGCGTCGGCCTCGGCCGTGCGCTGGACCCGCACGCCCGATTCCGTCCTCCAGGAGCGCCGCCAGCGCGCCCTCGACGCCGAGCGCGTCGCCCTGGAGCGGGCCCGCGCCGAGGCACAGGCGGCGAGCCTCGCCCTGGAGACCGAGCGCGCCGCCCGCGAGGAGGCCGAGCGGGCGGCGATGGCCCGCGCGGAGGCCGCGCGCCTCGCGCCACCCGAGACCGTCTTTTCCGAGGCGGCCGATCCGGCCGACGACGCGCTGCCCTTGTGGCGCCAGCCCTTCGTCGCCCCGCCGGGCGTCCGCTACTTCCGCACGCCGGACCGCCGGCCGGTGCGCCCCGCCGTCGAGCTGGCCTCGTCCACGGCCGTGATCGCCCCGGTCGAGCCGCTTCCGGCCGTCGAGGCGCCCGCGCGCGACTGGTCCGATCTTCCGGACTGGTCCGGGGTCCAGCCCTGGTTCGACGGCGGCGACTGGTCATCGGTGGAGGCCTGGGCGGCGCTGGAAACGGCCGCCGAGGCGGCGAAGGCCGAACCGCAGGGGGCGTCCGACGCGCACGTCGCCGCGATGACCCACGACATCGCGCATCTCACCGCACTGCCGCCGCGGCCGGTCTACGTCCTCGACCGGCTGGTGCGGTTCGACCAGCCGCCCCGGCCTTCCGCCGGGCAGGATAACGGCTTGGCGTCCGCCGGCATCCCCGGGGTCGACGAGGCCGCCGCGATCCGGAGCGCGTTCGGGCCGTCCGCGCCGGCGGCGACGGCCCTGTCGCTGGTCTTCGGTCCCGGAAGCGCCCCGGCGGAGCCCCCGGTGGCGCCGTCCGCCGAGACTCCCCGCCGCGCCCCGGTTCTCAGCGCCATGGCGGCCCGGGCGGCGATCCGCGCGGCCGGTCAGCCGACGCTCCCGGTTCAGCCCGAATCCGTCCCGGCTTCGGCGACCGTCGCACCGGTCCCGGAGCGGGGCGAGGCCGAGCGGGTGGTGATCCCGATGACGCCGCGCCCGGTCCTGCTCCGGGGCAAGCTGGCGCCCCAGACCGAGCCCGCCGCGGTCGAGGCCGCGACCGTCGCGGCGGAGATCGCTCCGGTCCAGACGACGGCCGAGACGATTGCCGAGACGACCCCTGAGAGGACCATCGAGACGACCGCCGAGACGATTGCCGCGCCGGTCCCCGTGCCGGCCGCGCTCCCGATGGTCGCGCCGCGGGCGCACCTGATCCCGGCCGGCCGCCACCTCGAGATCGCGTCGATCGAGAACGCCGACTACGAGCTGCCCTCTCTCGAACTGCTCGCCCTGCCGGCACCCGGCGGCAGCGAGGAGGTCGATGCCGACGTGCTGGAGCAGAACGCCCTCAACCTGCAGCAGACGGTCCAGGATTTCGGGGTGCGCGGCGACATCCTGGCGGTGCGGCCGGGCCCGGTCGTCACCCTGTACGAACTCGAGCCGGCCCCCGGCACCAAGTCCAGCCGCGTCATCGGCCTGTCGGACGACATCGCCCGGTCGATGTCGGCGGTCTCGGCCCGCGTCGCGGTCGTGCCCGGCCGCAACGTCATCGGCATCGAACTGCCGAACGACACCCGCGAGACCGTCTACCTGCGCGAGTTGCTGGCATCGGCGGATTTCGCGGAGAGCAAGCACAAGCTGGCCCTGTGCCTGGGCAAGAACATCGGCGGCGAGCCGATCATCGCCGACCTCGCGCGCATGCCGCACCTGCTGGTGGCCGGCACCACCGGCTCGGGCAAGTCGGTGGCGATCA
>NZ_JAKSYP010000014.1:0-5980 GCF_022829625.1 Methylobacterium sp. E-046
TGCCCCAGCAATCCGTCCAGCAGGCCCATGACCCGACACTCCTCCGCCCGATGGCAGGATGCCGCCGGGGTGCCGGCCCGGCAACCGCGGGTCGGCAAAGAAAAAAGGCCACTCCCGAAGGAGCGGCCCGAAGTCTAGGGCAAACCTAGGCCACCGCAGTGCGGTAGACAACCACCCCTGGGTTGTAGGTACCTATCCTAGGACGCGGCGATACACAGGCGCGCGTCCACGACAGGGCGCGATATGTTAGGCCATGGGCCGGCGCTCCGCGGTCTCCAGCCCCGCCGCACCACGCCGACCCTTACAGGTGTGGCCGCCTCGGTTTCGCAGACAGGCAATCGGGATCCGCACGACTCATGAGAACGGTTATCCTCGTGCACCGTTATGGTCGTCGGATGCCGTTTCTATCTGCTGCGTTCCTTATTCATGATGGTTCTCGACCTGATCCGTGCGTTCGCCGAAGATGCGCCCATCGACATCGTCGTCACGGACGTGGCGATTGATCCGCCGGGGCCGATCATCCGCTACGCCAATCCGGCGTTCGCACGCCTCGTCGGGCGCGACCTCGGCAAGATCGTCGGGCAGAGCCCCCGTTTCATGCAGGGGAAGGAAACCCGCCAGGAAACGCTCGACATCTTCAGACGCGCCTTGGCGGCTGGAGAGCGCTTCCACGGCTACGTCACCAATTACCGCGGGGACGGCACCAAATACCGCGCCGAGATCGACTGCCGCCCCCTACGCTCGGCCGACGGGCGGATCGAGAGCTTCATCGCGTTCGAGCGGGAGGTGATCAGACGTCTCGGCCGGCCTGCTCCCGGCGCAGCGGGACGCTATGAGCCCGTGATCGCAGGTGGAGATCCACTGACCGGTGCTCTGCGAGCACTCTCGGTGTTCGAGGAGTCGTAGGCAAAACCCAAGGCGCTATTCGACGCCCTCGGCCATCTCGCGTCGCAATTCGGGTATGCGCGCCCAGGGCTCGGTCGTCCGGGCCATAGATCCCAGACGCAGCTCGACCGCCGCTTCAGGCACGGCTAAAACCGCCGCCCAGGCTGACGCGAACGCCGCCACGCAGGCGGGCTCGAAGTGGCGACCGCTATCCGCCTCGATGCAGCTCAGCGCCTCCTCAAACGCCATGGCCGCCTTGTACGGCCGCACCGTCGTCAAGGCGTCGAATACGTCCGCCACCGCGACGATCCGTGCTGACAGAGGGATGGCCTCGCCACTCAGACCGTGTGGGTAGCCGCTGCCATCCCACTTCTCGTGGTGTGCCTCCGCGATCTCCGCGGCCAGACTGATCAGCTCCGAGCCGCTGTCGCCCAAAATCCGTCTACCGATCGTAGGGTGCATGCGGATGACGGCGAACTCGGCCTCGTCGAGGCGACCCTTCTTCAGCAGGATCCCGTCCGGCACGGCCACCTTGCCGATGTCGTGAAGCGGTGCCGCGAGGTACAGGCGCCGGCAGAACTCCTCGGGCAAGCCCATCGCCTCGGCGATGATCTGGCTGTAGCGGGCCACGCGCCAAGTGTGGTCGCCGGTGTCGTTGTCGCGGTACTCGACGGCTAGAGCGAGCCGGAAGATGACCTCTGCCTCCCGCTCGCGTAGCCGGCGCGTCGCCCGTTCGATCTCGCCGGCCATACTGGACGCCTGTTCGTCGAGGTGACGCACCGCGCTGGCGAGGCGTACGAGGTTGCGCAGACGCACGCTCAGCTCAACACCCTTGGCTCGCTTGTCGAGGAAGTCGGTAGCGCCGGTCTCCAGTGCGCTGAGCCTGACGGTATCGCCCACGTCGCTGGTGATCATGGCGATCGGCACCTGGGCGTAGTGCGGTATGGCCCGGATCTCACGGATGAACGCGATGCCGTCCATCTCGGGCATGTGCTGGTCGACGAGCACGAGGTCGAACGCGCAGGTCCGGGCCTCGACTAAAGCAGCGAGCGGGTCGGTGCAGGCGGTCACGACGACATCGTGTTCAGCCTCCAGCAGTTGCCGGAGGCGCATCAGCATGGTCGTGCTGTCGTCGACGAGGAGGACGTCCATCGAACGGGTCTTCTGCTGGATGGGTGTGGTCGGAGGTTGGTAGAAGTGAATGGCTTGGGTTCAGGTCGCGGATGGGTAGGCCTGCGCGATCACGCCGAGCCGCGAGAATGCCTCGGCTAGGCGATGAAGGCTGTCGCGGAAGGCGTCGACCTCCGGTGTCGCATCGAGCTTGAAGGCCATCCTGTCGGTCTCCTGCTCCAGGTCGCGGCTCAGCTGCTGCAGGGACAGCCCGAGTGCCCGGATCTGCGGCCAGCGCGGACCGAAATCCGCGTCGGTTACCAGGACTTGTTCCAGGGCTTCGGCGAGGCGCTCTGCGCCGTCTCGGCTGAACCGGCGCTGGAGGAGGTGAACCTCAGCCATCAACGCCTCACGCTGCGCGCACGGTGGCGAGGAAGCGGCCGACCTCGGCCGCGAGGTGCTCGGACTGGCGCGACAGCTCCGAGGCCGCACCGAGCACTTGGCTGGCAGCAGCGCCGGTCTCCTCGGAGGCCTGAGCTACCCCGGCGATGTTGCTGGTCACCTCGCCAGTGCCCATCGCAGCCTGAGAGACGTTCCTGACGATCTCCTGCGTGGCCGCACCCTGCTGCTCCACTGCTGCGGCGATCGAGGCCGCAACCCCGTTGATCTCGCGGATCCGCCCAGTGATCCCGGCGATCGATGATACCGCGTGGCTCGTCGAGGTCTGGATCTGGTTGATCTGGCTCGCGATCTCCCCGGTGGCCTTAGCCGTTTGTTCGGCAAGAGCCTTCACTTCGGACGCCACGACCGCGAAGCCCTTGCCGGCGGCGCCCGCGCGCGCGGCCTCGATGGTGGCGTTCAGCGCGAGCAGGTTGGTCTGGCCGGCGATTGTCGAGATCAGCCCGACGACGTCACCGATGCGCGACACGGAAGCGCTCAGCTCCTGCACCAGTGCACCGGTCTGATCGGCTTCGAGCACGGCGACGCGTGCCAACTCTGCTGAACCGTCCACCTGCCGACTGATCTCCTGCACGGACGAACCCAGCTGCTCGGCGGCGGCCGCCACGGTGTTGACGTTGGAGGCGGCCTCCTCGGCGGCAGCTGCGACCGTCGTAGACTGGCTGGCGGTCTCGGTCGCCGTGGCCGTCATGGTCTGGGCGGTCGCCTGCAACTCGGTCGCCGAGGACGAGACCATGCCGATGATCCCGCCGACCGCAGCCTCAAAGCCATCGGCCATCTGGCGCATGCCGACCTTGCGCTGCTCCTCGGCCGCCAGCCGCGCTTGTGCGGTCTCAGCCTCCAGCTGGCGGGTGCGGATCAGGTTATCCTTGAACACCTGCACGGCAGCGGCCATCGCGCCGATCTCATCCTGGCGTTGCCGGTACGGCACCTCGGCGGCGGCATCGCCTCTGGCTAGGACACGCATGGCATCCGTCATGCGGGTAATCGGCTGAGAGATGCGCAAGAAGCTGAACAACGCGGCGCCGATGGCCGTCAGGATCGCGACCGCAACCGCCGCGTAGGCGGTGAGCGTAGCGGCGTCCGCGTTGCTCACGCTGCCATCGGCGTCACGCTGGGCGCCACGCTCGTTGAAGGCGACGTCCTGCTCCAGCGCCTCGCCAACAGCCGTGTAGATCTTCACCGCGGTGGGGTTGGCGAGTTCCGCGAACGCCTCTTGATGTCGTCCAGCCTCAAGGAGTCCGAGGAGGTGCTGGCTCACCTGCTGGTACTGGGCCCACAGCCCGGAGAAAGTATCGTACAGGGTGCGCTCCTCGGGTGAGGAGATCATGGCCTCATAGCGTGCGCGCGCCTTGGCAACGTTCTCCAGCGCGCCGTCGTACTTCTGCCGGTTCGTCGCCAGCGTCTGCGCATCGGTCGAAGTGGTCGCCAAGCGGTATTGCTTGATCCGGAGTTCGGCGACCCCAGCCCGGATCTGGTTGATGGTCACGACGGACGGCAGCCAGTTCGTGGCGACCTCGGTGACAGAGTGTCGGATGCCCCCGAGTTTGACGATCGAGAGTGCGCCCTGTCCAGCCGCGATGAGAGCGAGCAGGCCGAAGGCAGCCGCAAGCGCAGCCTTCAAGGATAGGTAAGGGCGCATCGTTCAGCATCTCGTAAGAATATAAACAGCTCTCGCTCTGCAATCAGCGGCGAGATTAGACGACAGTATTAAGTTAGTTCGTTAATTAATGGTTTATTACGGTCTATCTCGAACCAATCCGCCAGTATCTATCTCTTGAATTTTCCTCGAATCACATCAAATGACTGTTTCCTCTACCTTTCGCACCAGGATGCAACCCTTAATTGAGCGTTCACTGACGGGATAAAGCCGATCACTTCGTCGTCGACAATACCATCATTTGATAGTTTTCTGACGTTTCGCTGAGGATGGAGCGTGCGATCTGACGCGCAGACGAGCCCCGGCGCTCCGCCATCAGCTCGCGCTCGGCCATGAGCCAGAACTCTAGCGCGTAGCCATCGGGCCGGTGGTTTCGGTCCCACAGATCGTAGGCGCGCTCTCGGATCTCAGCGTGCGAGATTTTCGGCCCTGTCGCACATGCAGCGCACGGATCCGGGCTCACCTGCTGACCTCGCTCGATCCGCCGAGCGCCGAGAGCATCACGCCGTCGTTCCCGATCTCAGCGCCGGTATAGCCGAGCGCCCGTGCGAGCTGATCCCGGGCGCGCCAGACGCGGCTTTTCACCGTGCCGACTTGGCATCCCATGACTGCAGCGGCTTCGTCGTAGCTCAAGTCCTCGAGCGTCACGAGCAACAAGGCTTCCCGCATCACCGGCGCGAGCCGGTCAAGGGCTGCGCGCACGTCCTGAAGGTCGAGGCGCCCGGCTTGATCGGGCGGGATGGCGAGCCGGGCGGTGTAGCTGCCATCCTCATCCTCGACCTCTCGCGATTTGCGCTGGCCGCTATAGAAGAGGTTGCGCAGGATCGTGAAGGTCCAAGCCTCGAGGTTCGTACCGGGCTGGAAACGCGATTGGCTTCTCCAGGCCCGCAGGAGCGTATCCTGTACGAGATCGTCAGCTGCAGTCGCGTCGCGAGCGAGCGATATAGCGAACCTGCGCAGGCTCGGCGCCACAGCGAGAAGCTGCCTCTGGAACTCAGCCTCGTCACGGCTGCGTGCCTCCCCAAGCGCGACGTCGAGTTTGGCCAGGAGGTCAGCGAAGTGCCCCGCAGCGTCCAACTCGGCATCCTCCTGCGCGTAGGCAGCGGCGAGCAGGCTCCCAAGGCCTCTCCGGATCTCTTCGGAGAGCACGGCTCGGGGTGCGTCTGAGGGTTCCTCAGCCGGTTCCATGTTCATCGTGGCAGCCAAGCAGGAACGTGTGGCATCGGCTTATCGGCCATCGTGGTTCGTTCGATAGATCGACCGCCTGCATACCTTCACGGCATAGCTCGGTCAGTGCGACCAACCGCGCGAATTCTCGTTCGGTCTGATCGGTCGAGGTCGCCCGCTGCCCTCCGGCAGCCCTTCTTCGGCTCCGCTGGCCTCGTTTTCCCCAGAACTGAAACCTCAGTAGGCGTGCTGGTTACGCTTTTGACCCCTCCCCCTTGAGAGGTGGGGCCGTGATGTCCCTCCCTTCGTGTCGGGAGCGCCGCAACGGTACCTCCCTTCCGCGCCAGCCGGATCCAGGCCAGCCATTCCGGGCTGATGATGCGGAGCACGTTCGTGTCGTTGCGGAAGCCGGCGCCGGGGGAGTCAACAGCCTCTGAAGGTGACCGGATGGGTGCGATTCTCCTGATAACAACCGACCTCAAGCGCGGTCAGCGATGGGCCCGTAGTCTCGGATCGCGGGGTCTTTGCCATGTCCAGGACCGCTCAGGGGACAAGCTACCGCCCGAGAAGTTCGCCCTGATCGTCCGCGACGCCGAAGCGTTCACCTCCGTCGCGGTCATCCGCCCCCGCGCTGCGTTGGCGGAGGCCCGGACTGAAGGTGTGCCGTCTTTGTTTCCCGCGCGCGGCACCGCCGGGCGA
>NZ_JAKSYP010000017.1:0-1069 GCF_022829625.1 Methylobacterium sp. E-046
GGGGCGACGTTCACGGCCTACGACCAGATCGACAAGGCTCCGGAGGAGAAGGCGCGCGGGATCACGATCTCGACGGCGCACGTGGAGTACGAGACGCAGAACCGTCACTACGCGCACGTGGACTGCCCCGGCCACGCCGACTACGTGAAGAACATGATCACGGGCGCGGCGCAGATGGACGGCGCGATCCTGGTGGTGTCGGCGGCCGACGGGCCGATGCCGCAGACGCGCGAGCACATCCTGCTGGCGCGTCAGGTGGGCGTTCCGGCGCTGGTGGTGTTCCTCAACAAGGTCGACATGGTCGACGACGAGGAACTCCTGGAGCTGGTCGAGCTGGAGGTGCGCGAGCTTCTCTCGAAGTACGACTTCCCGGGCGACGACATCCCGATCACCAAGGGCTCGGCGCTGATGGCGCTGGAGGACAAGGAGCCCAAGATCGGCAAGGAGGCGGTGCTGGCGCTGATGGCGACGGTGGACAGCTACATCCCGCAGCCGGAGCGTCCGATCGACCTGCCGTTCCTGATGCCGATCGAGGACGTGTTCTCGATCTCGGGCCGCGGCACGGTGGTGACGGGCCGGGTCGAGCGCGGGATCGTGAAGGTGGGTGAGACGGTGGAGATCGTCGGCATCCGCGACACGCAGACCACGACGGTGACGGGCGTGGAGATGTTCCGCAAGCTGCTCGACCAGGGTCAGGCGGGCGACAACGTCGGCGTGCTCCTGCGCGGCACGAAGCGCGAGGACGTGGAGCGCGGCCAGGTCGTGTGCAAGCCGGGTTCGGTGAAGCCACACGCCAAGTTCAAGGCCGAGGCCTACATCCTGACCAAGGAGGAGGGCGGGCGCCACACGCCGTTCTTCACGAACTACCGGCCGCAGTTCTACTTCCGCACGACGGACGTGACCGGCATCTGCACGCTGCCGGAGGGCACCGAGATGGTGATGCCGGGCGACAACGTGACCATGGACGTGGTCCTGATCGTGCCGGTCGCCATGGAGGAGAAGCTGCGCTTCGCCATCCGCGAGGGCGGCCGCACCGTCGGCGCCGGCGTCGTCGCCGCCATCAACGACT
>NZ_JAKSYP010000023.1:0-613 GCF_022829625.1 Methylobacterium sp. E-046
TCAAACTCGGGCTCGGCACGCTGACGCTGAGCGGGACCAACACCTTCTCGGGCGGCGTCCTCCTGGCGGCCGGCACCCTCTCGGTCGCGCGCGACCCCAACCTCGGCGCCCCCAGCGGACCCCTCGCCTTCAACGGCGGAACCCTCCAGATCACCGGAACCGCCTTCGCCACCACAGCCCGACCGGTCATCTGGGGACCGGCCGGCGGCAGCCTCGACATCGCCGATCCCGCCAACACCCTCTCCCTCGCACAGGCGCTCACCGGCACCGGCGGCCTGACCAAGGCCGGTCCCGGAACCCTGGCGCTGTCCGGCACCAACACCTATGCCGGCCCCACCACCCTCGCGGAAGGAACCCTGCTCGCCCGCGGCGGACAGGCCATCGGCGACCTCAGCCCCCTCACCATCGCGGCCGGCGCGACCCTGGCGCTCGCCGACAGCGAAACCGTCGGATCCCTCGCCGGCCAGGGCCGCGTCGCGCTGGGCGCCGCCCGCCTCACCGCCGGCGGCGACGGAACCTCAACCACCTTCGACGGAACCCTCGACGGTACCGGAGGCCTGACCAAAGCAGGACCCGGAACCCTCACCCTCACCCGCGCCAGCACCTTCACCGG
>NZ_JAKSYP010000025.1:0-4062 GCF_022829625.1 Methylobacterium sp. E-046
GTGCCGGTAGATCGGCGCCTGCCGGTCGCCGGCCCAGACCAGAACCGCGATCAGCAGCAGCAGCGGCAGAAGCACGAACAGCGCCGTCACCGCCACGCCGACGTCCAGGCTCCGCTTGGCCGCCCAGTCCAGACGCAGGCCGTGGGCTGTAAACGGCTCCACGGGCAACATGGCATCCGCGGCTGCGTCACCCACTCCGATCACGTGTCCAGAAGCTTGTTGGACCGTCGCAGTAAGGCTGCCAGCATTCAGCGTTCGGTGCGCTGCGAGATGACCAACGACATCTTGGTGCACCGCATTTTTAGACATGCTCGTTTCTTTCCAGCATAAGCGGTGCGTAAAGTTAATTACCATCTGGTTAACAAATCGTTAAATCGCCTGTTATGTAGATCACAGGCCGACGCCGAAATCTAGCTGTGACGGTCTCAGCAGAATTGGCATGATTAATATCACGGATCTGATTGCAAACGTTGCAATTTTGGTCCACACGGCCCTATCTCATTCGCCAATGTGCGTAGCGAATACGTAGCGGCGATCACGTGTGGCTAAAGGTTGCGCCAAACAGAGCCGTACTACGTGTGCACCGCACACGCAGGAAGATCTCAGGCGGCATGGCTCAACCGTGAGGAACTGGATGTTCCGACTTCGGCTGCGAGGCGGATCAGGCTATCCGCGCCGGACGCACCTGCGCCCGCTCGGCTTCTTCGCGCCACACATCACGCTCGGCCTGCACTGCCTCGATGCGGGCGTGCAGGTGCCCAGCGTCGATAGCGGTCTCCATAAGCAGGTCCTGGGCGGTGGCGAGTTGCTGTCGTAGCTCAGCGTTCTCGGTCGCGAGGGCGAGGAGTAGGGCCGCCAAGTCATCGCTCATCCAGGCCGTGCACTGCCGCAAGGCCGTCGATCTACCTGCGGTGAAGCTTGGCCGCAATCGTGGCCATGTTAGCGCGACCGGGCCGGCGAGGCCGCACCGAGGCTACGGGGGGAGTTAGAGCTGTTCCCGATCAGGTAGCGACGACCAAGTCGTTCTCGTAGCCGGCTGCGGCGAGGTAGTTGCGGCATTCCTGCGGAGTGAAGCACGTGAATGCCTGACGGATCGCCGCCCAGAGATCCGGGATTGTCCGGGCGGCCGCACTGCGCAACAGCGCCTTTAGCTTTGCGAAGGCCTGCTCAATCGGGTTGAAATCAGGGCTTTAGGACGGAAGGTAGAGCAGCCGCGCTCCTGCGGCCTCGATCGCATCCTGCACGCCGGCGACCTTGTGGGCTGGCAGGTTGTCCATGACGACGATGTCACCAGGCTGCAGCACCGGGACCAAGGTCTCGGTGACGTAGCTGCGGAAGCGCGTGCCGTTCGTGGGGCCGTCCAAGAGCGCGGTGGCGCACAGCCCGCTCGTGCGCAGGGCGGCGGTGATGGTCGTGGTTTTGTAGTGGCCCAACGGGGCTGCGAGCCGGCAGCGCTCGCCGCGCGGCGCCCAACCGTAGCGCCGTGCCATGTTGGTGGCAGCCGCCGTCTCGTCCAGGAACACCAGCCGATCCGGATCAAGCTCGGGCTGTGCCTCGAACCACGCCTCGCGGGCCGCTCTTACGTCCGCACGCTCCTGCTCAGCTGCGTACGTCGCCCCTTTTTCCAGCTGATTCCGTGGCGCGCAAAGAAGCGCGACAGGCCGCTCGTGCTGGTCTGGACGCCCTGCTCAGCCAAGCGGTCGCGCACCTCGCGCAGGAAAAGACGCGGCTCCTGCTTGGAGATCCTCAGGATCAGCCCGGCATGCGCCTCTATGCGCTTCGAGGTGTGATCGCCGCCCATCGGCTTGGAGGCGAGTTGGCCCTCGTGGCGGAAGCGCTCCGACCAGCGGCTGGCACTCGACACGCTGACCCCGAAACGAGCCGCGGCGCGATGGCAGGAGGCACCCGCCACCACGGCAGCCACGACACGCTCGCGCAGGTCCACAGACAGGGGTGAAGGCATGAGCAAACTCCTTCACCCACCAACGCGCTACCCGCAAACCCGTCTCAAGCGGCGCGGGACCGGCTCTAAGCCTCGGTGCTGCTCTTCCGGCGCTCGGCATATGACCGGTCGCTGAGAGCACAGTCGCGCAAAACGGTTAAGGGATCCTGTAGTCGATCCTGCGGCTTTACCGGTTCCATCGACCGAGGCGCCGCTTCCATCGCTCGCCAGGTGGCAGGGCAGCCGGCGCCCTAGTGACGCGTATCACCTGAGGGAGCGGCGCCGGCGGTGCTGGCGCGCGCGCTGGCTCCTCAGGCGCGACTTCGACGGCGGTCTCCGAGATCAGTTCCTCGACCATCTCGGCAGCGTTCGGTTTGGCCTTGGGCGGTCGTCCGCGCCGCGGCCTCTGCGATTGCTCTTCCGCAATCTGCATCAAATCCGGCTCGACCTGCGAAGCCTCAGGCACGATCAGGTTGGGAAGGATCCGGCGAGACTCGGCAGCAGGTGCCTGTAGAGTGGCTGGCGGAGGCCAAGAGACTGTTGGTCGTGGGGCCGAAGGCGCCTCGGCACGGTGCGGGATGAAAGTGCGCTGGTGCCGGCTGCCGGACTTGGTCTCGACGGTGAACGACCGAGGCGTACGGTTACGCATGGAGAAACTTTCGGATCAATCGCAGTCAGCCATCGTTGCGAGCGCAATCCGCTGTCTGGCCGCGCATCAGCGCACCGGCTCCATGTCAATCACCGGCCCGTTGAGGTCGAAGAACTCGTCCTCGTACCACAATGCGCCATCGTCTTCGTCAGACCGGCGGCCAAGCGGCACCAGCGCCGACATCATGCCCAGGCACAGCGCGCCCGCGATCAGGGCCATGAGAACTGCTACTGGCATTTTGGTCACCGACCCAAGACGTGCTGCCGGCAGGATGTGCCGGTAGGCTTAAGATCGGGTTCCAGCGACCAGGACTCGCTTTACCGTTAAGCTCGATTACGCTGCGCCCCTCGACTGGAGGATGCATCTTGATCCGGGCCGCCCTGCCGCTCCTGCTCGCCCTTGTCGCGATCGTCGCCCTGCTTGGGCTTTCGGGCGAGGCTTCTGCGCGCGGGTCATGCAAACTCTTTGCGCCGGAGGAGCTGAAGCACGGCACCTACACGAACCGAGATGGCTGCGAGGTCCCGCGCCCGGAGCAGCCTCAGGGGTCGAGCTGCACCAAACCAGCGGATGCTACGGCTCGCTGTCGGGACGGTGACTGGAGCTTCAGCCAGCATCGCCAGGGCACATGCTCACACCACCGCGGCGTCGGGTGCTGGGTCGCCGCGGGTCACGACTGCTGCTAGGTCCAGCCGCTCACCTTCGAGCGGTTCAACCCTTCAGCTGCGCATTGCAGGCCGAGTAGTAGCCACCACCCTTCTGGATCCACTTCGCGTCGCTCAGCGTGCCAGCGGCCTTGGCGGCGTTGTAGCTGTCCAGGCAGGTGTGCATCCGCGCCTTGCCGGCCGACTCTTTGGCGTACTTCGGATCCACGGCGGACGGATATGCGGCTGAACCGGTCGTGGCGGACGGCGCAGGAGCAGCCGTAGCCGTCGGCCTAGCAGCCGTCGTGGTCGGTGCAGGAGCCGGCGCCGACGGCTTCGCAGCACTGGCCGCAACGGGGTTCGGCACCGTGGTGGTAGCGGCATCTGGCGGGGAGCCACACTCGGCCTTGCGGAAGTCGTTCCACTTCTGGCCGTTCAGCGTCCCAGCCTGCTTGGCGGCTTGGTACTTCACCGAGCAGTCCTTGGCGGACAGGGCTGCGGCGGGTGCAGTTAGGGCGCCCAAGCCGAGGGCGAGAAGCGCGGTGGACAGCAGGGGGCGGGGCATAACAATCGTCTCCGAGCCCGAAGCTGGACTGGAGGATCACGCTATTCCGGCAGCGAACGATCGCAAAGCCGTTCGACGACGCTCATCAATCACCCTCGGGGCGCCGGCTCCTCCCGCGGATCGTAGGTCTGGCCGTGTTGCGCGAGCACGGGGTCAAGATGGCGGGCGGTAGGGCATGTGTCGAGGGACAAAAACCGCCGCGACCGGTGCCGAACCGGGATCGGACAGGAGCGCAGCAGCCGGGGTAATCGCCCTACAGACCAAG
>NZ_JAKSYP010000026.1:0-277 GCF_022829625.1 Methylobacterium sp. E-046
CTAGAGCGTTTTCGGTTTAATCTGGGTCGTATCCTGCCGCGGCGAAGAAGTTAGCGCACTCGTCTGGGGTGACAGTGTCGATGAGCTGTCCGATGGCCGACCATAGCCCTTCAACGGTGCGCTCGGCGGCCCTGCGCAGCAGCGCCTTGAGCTTGGAGAAGGCCATCTCGATCGGGTTGAAGTCCGGCGAGTAGGGCGGGAGGAACAGCAACTCCGCGCCGGTCGCTTCGATGGCCGCGCGCACGGCCGGTCCCTTGTGGCTACCGAGATTATCCAT
>NZ_JAKSYP010000028.1:0-2230 GCF_022829625.1 Methylobacterium sp. E-046
GTGGAGTGCACCCTGTTTGACCGGACAGGCAGCGGGCGGGTTTAGGCACTCCGGCTGAGGTACTCTCGGGGCGAGAGCATGCGCAAGCCGGAGTGCGGGTGGATGGTGTTGTAGTCCTCGAACCAAGCCGGCAGAAGCCGCATCACGGTCTCGGCGTCGGCCAAGATGGCGAGGCGGGCGTAGTCCCGCTTGAGCGTCTTCACGAACGCCTCCGCGATGCCGTTGCTCTGCGGCGAGCGCACCGGGGTAAACAGCAGCCGCAGGTCGAGCGCGGCGGCCGTCTGCGCTGTCTCCTTGGCGATGTAAGCGGAGCCGTTGTCGGACAGCCACTCGACCGGGTGCGGGGTCTTCGTCGCGCCGGACCGGCGCTCGCAGCAGGCGATCATCAGGTCGCAGACCATCTCGGCTGAGACGCCCGTCGTGGTCGCCGACCACGCCATGATCTCGCGGTCGCACGCGTCGATGGCAAACAGCACGCGGACGACCGCACCGTCCCGGCAGCGCAGTTCGAGGTGATCCGAGCACCAGCGCACGTTCGAGCGCAGCGCCACCACGATGCCGTCGTGGGTGCGGCCGGGCCGGCGGGCGGTGTGCGGCTCGAGGGTGAGCCCGTTCGCCTGCAGGATGCGCAGCACCCGCTTCGCGTTGACGCTCGCCTCGCCGCGCGAGCGCAGTGCCCGGTTCACCAACGCAGTGACACGGCGGTAGCCGTAGCTCGGGCGGGCATCGACGATCGCGCGGATCGTCGGCAATAGCTGCGCATCCTCGGGCTTGTGGTAGAGGCCGCGCGGCCGAGCAGGTCGACTCAGGCGCTCGGCCAAGTGGGAGCGGGCCACGCCGAACGTGTCGGCGACCGCCTTCACCGCGAACCGCCCGTCGAACCGCCCCAGGAGCTGAGCGGCGAGATCGGTTTTTTTGTGCGCGCGAGGTCTAGCGCCTCCTTCAGGATCTCGACCTCCATGGTCTTACGGCCCAGCAAGCGTTCGAGGTCGCGCACGCGTCGCTCCAACGCGCGCACGCGGCTGGTGCCGACGACCTCCTCGTCGGCGTGCACGGCCTAATGGCCGCCCTCCAGCATGCGCCGCTTCCACGAGAACAGCAGGCTGGGCGAGAGGCCGTAGCGGCGGGCGACGAACGACACGGACGAGCCGGGCTGCTGGCTCTCCTCGACGAGGCGGATCTTCTCAGTGGTGGACCAGCGCCGGCGGCGCTGAACGCCGGTCAGGATCTCGCCGTGCACCGGCGGGGCGGTCGGATCGGATGACATAGCCTTACCCATAGGCCAACGCCTATGCCTTCGTGAGCTATGCCGCCTGTCCGGTCAAAACGGGGTGCGGTTCACTCAGCACCAGCGTTCTGTTGCGCAGCCCTGTTGTGCTGGGAGGTCGGCAGTGCTCGCCTCGCCCCGTGATCATGCACGAAAGAGCCCACTGAGTAGTAGCTGCTACAACATGAGGCATACTTAGCTGGCGGTTGTTGTCGGCTCCTGTTTGACCTGCTCAACTCGAAAAAGGGGGCGCTTAGGGTTCGGCAAAATGGGGGCTACCCGGGGGGCGGCCTATTCCCGCATAAAAAATGGGGTCGCTTTTTATGCGACGCCTCACGTCAGGTCGGCAGCCGGGAAGCTGGCACCGGCAAAGCGTAGGACCTGCATCAGGGCGTTGAGCTGCGCGATGGTGACTGCTGGCTCGCCAGGGCTGCCCTCGGCTCGCGTTACGACACTCAGAGGCACTTTGCTCGCCGAGCTAGGTCCGCAGGTGCCCAGCCGAGAGGTAGTCGTGCTGCACGTAGCTGCGGTCCTGTGATCACCTCCATCTGCTCCTATGGCCAAGCAGCTTCAGCGTCGGCCTCTGTCTCACGAGCACGGGGAGGTACTACTTGCCCCCACCACCCTTGTAGGCGGTGATCGCGCGTCGGCAGTTTTCCGAAATCTTGTCCATGTTCTTCTTGAAGCAGGCGTCCATCTCCGGGCTGTCCGGATCATTGCCGCTACAGAAGGTGACGGCGTCCCCGGAGCAATAGGTCTTCAGGTCCTTGTTGCCACGCTTTGAGGTGGACGCGTCAGGAGCTGCGAGGCTGGGAGCCGCTACGGCGATGAGGCCGAAAGCGAGGATGACGCTGCGCATATTTGATACCTAGTCGAAGGAGTTCGTCGATGCGCTAACGGCTCAGCTCGGTGATCTATCCCTTCCGCTTACGGATCCGAGGCCACCCCTTCCGCGGAATTCGG
>NZ_JAKSYP010000038.1:0-44462 GCF_022829625.1 Methylobacterium sp. E-046
CCGGATACCGCGCCCGCTGCACCCCAGCCCGCGCCGCACCCGGGACCAGCCGCACAGACTTGGCGCGGGGTGGAGCAGCCCGGTAGCTCGTCAGGCTCATAACCTGAAGGTCACAGGTTCAAATCCTGTCCCCGCAACCAAACACAAGCCCGTCGTTCCCATGGAATGGCGGGCTTTTTGCTGTCCGCTGTCTGGCCCGCCCCGTGCCGTTCAAAGCGCTGGCCTACTGCGAGAAGGCCGCCACGCTGGGTCAGATCGGTGCGCTCAATATCCTGGACCTTGGCGGCGGCACGGCACCATCCGAACGCATCGGACGCGCTACGACGGGTAAGCGCTCAGCTTTCCTAAGAGGAGATCCTGAAGGCGCAGGCCGAAGCGAAATCGTGGAAGGCCGAGGGCCGAACGGGAGCGGCCATGGGTGGCCGGACTCGGTCACGTCCTCCCAATCCTTCACGTGTCCGTCGTGATCTCGTGGACGTGTCGTGGACGGGTCTCGGCGAACGGCAGGGCGAACAGGGCCGTCGCGCAAGCTGGGCTGAAGAACCGGCGAGTACAAACGACGGCGACGGATGATCTAAGAATCGACGGCCGTCTTTGGCTGTACCGGAGTCTGGCGCGGTATGCGGGGAAAGATCTCATAACCGGAAGGTCGGGGTCCACGGCCTGCCCCCGGCACCGACACCTTCCCTGAAGCCGGTCCGCGTCCCGCGGGCCGGCTCTTTTTTTGCCTGACCCTCAGCGCGCCCCGCCGGTCCGCCGGCTCCGGCGCTCGGCCTTGCGGGTGGCAGTCTCGCGCAGGTGCTGCTCAATGGCGTCGTTGGCCCGCCCGCGCATGTGGCGGATGGCGTCCACGTCGTCGAAGGTCTCGGGGAAGCGGCGCGACAGCCACAGATAGGCGCTGGCGAGCTTCACGGTCCGCTCTTGGTAGTCGAGCTCGCCCGCGAGGTTGCCGCGCAGCGCCGGGACCGTGAGGCCGGCGGCCCGCGCCTGGCACCAGCGCTCCAGCAGGCCCATGGCGATCTCGTCGCGCCGGTCGATCGGGCAGACCGAGAAGGCGAACTTCTCCTCGATCGGCAGCCGCGCCCGGTCGACCGTGCGGGCGACCTCCAGCACCTCCTCCAGGGCCGAGGGCTGAAACGGCGAGCCGGCGTAGAAGGTCGCGCGGGCGAAGTGGGTCAGCACCTCGTACAGGCTGTGCGTGCGCATCTCCTCCGCCACCGAGCGGATCGCCCCGAGATCCGGGCGGACGAAGAAGCGCGTGTCGGCCGCGGGCGCCGTCGGGGCGCCCGAGAGCGCCGTGCGGATCGGCTCCGCGGCGTACGGGTCGGTCGCCGCCACGTAGCCGACATCCTGGTGGCCGTAGCGGCCCGCCCGGCCGGCGATCTGCCGGATCTCGGAATGGGTCAGCGCCCGCTCGGCGGTCCCGTCCCACTTGCGCACCGCCGAGAACACGATCCGCTTGAGCGGCCCGAGGTTCAGGCCCATGCCGATCGCGTCGGTGGTGACCAGCACGTCGGCCTCGCCGGAGCGGAAGCGCGCGGCCTCGGCGCGGCGGACCTCCGGCGACAGGGCGCCGTAGATCGTCGCCACCCGGTGGCCGCGGGCGACGAGGATCTCGCGGTTCTCGTGCACGGCCCGGCGGGAGAAGGCCACGACGGCGTCGCCGGCCTCGACCTTCTCCAGGGGCACCGGCTCCTCCAAGAGCAGGAGCGGTGATTTCCGGGTGAAGGGGATGACCTCCAGGGACTCGTTGGCGGCCTCGGCGGCGCGGCGGACATACGAGAGCGCGTCGTCGGAGCCGCAGACGATCACGGTGCGGGCGGCGACGCCGAACAGGGCGTTGGTCCAGGCCCAGCCGCGATCGGGATCCGACAGCATCTGGATCTCGTCGATCACCGCGACGTCGATGGGGCGCGTCAGGTCGGCGGTCTCGATGGTGCGCGCCGTGTGGGTGGGGTTGGCCTCGCCCAGCACCTCCTCGCCGGTGATCATGCCGGCGCGCAGCCCCCGCTCGCGCAGGGTCTCGTAGTTCTCCAGCGCCAGGAGCCGGAGCGGCGCGAGGTAGGCGCCGGTCTCGGCCGCCGTCAGGTGCTGGAGCGCCGCGTAGGTCTTGCCGGAATTGGTCGGCCCCATGTGGAACAGGATTTTCCGGTTGAGGCGCCGGGCGGCGGTGAAGCGCTCGATATAGGCGCCGAAACCGACCTGATCGCGCAGGCGGCGCAGGCGCGAGCCCTCGCGGGCCACCGCCTTGGCGTGGCGGCGCACCGGCGTCAGCGTGTCGTTGAGGGCGCGGGCGAGCTTCGGGCAGTAGGTGAACACCCGGGACCGGAGCGACCGGTCCATGTGGGCGATGTAGGCGGCGGCGTCCGCCCCGACCTCGCGCAGGTCGACGAGGAGCTGCGCCCGCAGCCGGTCGACCGGCTTGTGCAGGGCGCGGGTGGCCTGGAGCGCGGTGCGCGCCACGGCGTCGCGCAGGGCCTCCAGGCGGTGAGCCGGGTCGTTCCGGGCCGCCATGCGGGCGAGGATCTCGGCCGCCTCCGGCTCGGGGGCCATGTCGAGCCGCAGGTCCAGGCGGCCGCTGTCGAGGAGCGGGATCTCGGTCCGGATCAGCCAGGTGATGCGGTGGTCCTTGGTGACCACGGCCCGGAGGCTGGGGATCGCCGTCCGGATCGCCGGAATGCCGGCCTCCGCGAAGGCGCGGGCCGCCTGCATCTCGCGCACGGCGCGGGCGACGCGGTCGTCCTCCACCTCGGCGCCGTAATCGGGCAGTTCGAGATGGACGAGCAGCCGGTCGAGGTCGACCGTGTCCGGCGAGAGGCCGAGCCGGCCTAAGGAGTCGATCAGGCTCTCGATCGTCGGGCGGAGACGCTTGCGCGCCATGCGGTCACCTTCGGCAGAAGCGTCTCACGCCAACCCGGACGCGGTCGGGGGCGTTCCGAATCCGATCCCTGCGCCGGGCGGAGGCGGCGCGCCATCCCCGAAGGCGCGTCGGCGCTCCTTGCCTCACGGCCGCCGCGCCGCCTCCGCGAGCCAGCCGCAGAAGGCGCGGACCGCGGGGTCCTCCGCGCGCGGCTCAGGGACGTAGGTGTAGTAGCTCCGCGCCGGCAGGGCGGGACCCGCGAAGGGCAGGGTCAGGCGGCCGGCCGCCACGTCGTCGGCGATCAGCCGCTCGGGACCCATGGCGACCCCGAGCCCGTCGAGGGCGGCCTGAAGGGTCAGGTAGAAGTGCTCCAGCGTCACCGTGGCCTGCGGCTCCAGCTCCGGCACGCCCGCCGCCCGCAGCCAGTCCGGCCAGACCCGCGGGAGCGTCGCGGCGTGCAGCAGCGTGTGCTGCCGGAGATCCTCGGGCCGGTCGAGGGGACGGCGCCGCCGCAGCGCCGGGCTGCAGACGGGGATGCGCCGCTCGGACAGGAACGGCTCCGCGCGGTGGCCCGGGCGGCTGTCCGGCCCGCCGCGGATCGCGACATCGAACGGGTCCGCGAGCTGCGCCAGGGGCACGTTCGAGGTCGTCAGCCGCACCTCGATCGCCGGGTTGGCCACCTGGAATCCGGACAGGCGCGGGATCAGCCAGCGCAGCGTGAAGGTGGCCAGCGCGTTCACGTGCAGCAGGCGCGGCCGGCCGCGCTCGGCCTGGCGGGCGGTGGCCAGGGCGATGCGGTCGAGGCCGGCCCCGATCTCGATGGCGTAGGCGCTGCCCGCCTCGGTGAGGACCACGCGCCGGTTGTGGCGCTCGAACAGGGGCACCCCGAGCCAGCCTTCCAGCATCTGCACGTGCCGGCTGACCGCGCCGTGGGTGACGAGCAGCTCCTCCGCCGCCCGGGTGAAGCTCCCGTGCCGGGCCGCCGCCTCGAAGGCTTTGACGGCGTTGAGCGGCGGCAGGCGACGGTGCATGGGTCAGGTTTCCTCACGCGAGCGTCAGCATAAGTCGTTTGTCAGCCACGCACCAGGTCGCCATCCTGGCGTGCTACCACGAAGGATGGCTGGATGTCCGTCGCGTCCGTTCCGACCGCGTCTTCCGAACACGTCCCCCTGCCGGAGGCCCGGCGCACCCTGGTGGCCGCCGGGGTCAATCACGCCCTGCACGACGGCTACACGGACCTGATCTACGTGCTGCTGCCGGTCTGGCAGGCGGAGTTCGGCCTCGACTACGTCGCCCTCGCGTTCCTGCGCTCCCTCTACAACGGCGCCCTGGCGGCGCTGCAGATGCCGGCGAGCCGTCTCGCCCAGGCCTGGGGGGCCCGCACCGTGCTGGTGCTCGGCACCGGCCTCAGCGCGGCCGGCTACGCGGTCGCGGGCGCCTCGGGCGGCCTCGTCGGGCTCGGGATAGGCCTCCTGCTCGGCGGCGCCGGCAGCAGCACCCAGCATCCCCTGGCCTCGGCGGTGATCGCCCGGGCCTACGGACCCGGCGCCCGCGGCCCCCTCGGCACCTACAATTTCACCGGCGATCTCGGGAAAGCGGCGGTCCCGCCCCTGGTCGGCCTCCTGCTGACCCTGACGGGGTGGCGGCACGCGCTCTGGGTGATCGCCGGGGCGGGCGTCGTCGTGGCGGCGGCGGTCGGACGCCTGCTCCCGCGTGAGCCGGAGTCACGCGGAATCCGCAAGGCCGCCGGGCCGGCGCCCCATCGGGCCGCCGGGGGATCGACGAGTCCCACGGGGTTCCGGCTGCTCGTCGCCATCGGGATGCTCGACAACGCCGCCCGTCCGGCCTTCCTGCTCTACCTGCCGTTCCTGCTGCAGGAGAAGGGCGCGGCCCTGACCACGGTGGGCCTCGCGCTCTCACTGGTCTTCGTCGGCGGCGCGCTCGGCAAGGCCGTGTGCGGGCGCCTCGGGGAGCGCCTCGGCGTGACCCGGACCGTCATCGTCACCGAGACCGGGACGGCGCTCGCGATCCTGGCGGTGATCGTGTTGCCGCTGATCCCCGGGCTGATCCTGCTGCCGCTGCTCGGCGTGATGCTGAACGGCACCTCGTCGGTCCTCTACGGGACGGTGCCGGAACTGGCCCCGGGGGGCCGGGTCGAGCGGGCCTTCGCGGTGTTCTACACCTGGACGCTCGGCGGCAGCGCGCTCGCGGCGCCGCTGCTCTACGGAAGGCTCGGGGACGCGGCCGGCCCGCACTGGGCGGCCGTGGCGGCGGCCGGGACGGCGCTCGCCGTGGTGCCGCTGATGCTGGCCCTGGCGCCGCGCCTCGGGGCGTCGCGGCCGGCCTGAGGCGCGGCCCCGGACGGCGGGACCTCCCGCGAAGACGGACGCCTCAGAGGCTGCCCAGCGCGCTGACCCGGACGGCCTCGGACCGGCCGTCCACCGCCACGTCCCGGATCGCCTCCGGCGCCACGCGGGCCGCCGCGTAGACCGCCTCCGACACCACGGCCACGCAGCCCAGCCCCTTGGTCAGCCCCTGGAGCCGGGACGCGACGTTCACGGTGTCGCCGAGCGCGGTGAAGCGAGCATCGGTGGCGTCGCCCATCGCGCCGACGATCGCCGGGCCGGCATGGAGGCCGATCCCGTACCGGAGGGTGTGCTCCAAGTCGGCGGCGAGCAGGCCGTTCAGGGTGTCGACCGCCTCGGCGATGCGGTCCACCGCCCGCAGGGCGTCCCGGGCCGCCGCCTCGGGCTCGCTCTCCAGGCCGAAGAGCGCGAGCAGCCCGTCGCCGAGGAACTGGTTGGTCGAGCCCCCGGCCTCCCGCACGGCGTCGCCCACCGCGCCGAGGAAGCGGTTGATGATGAACACCGTGTCGTAGGGCAGGCGCTCCTCGGCGAGCCGCGTCGAGCCGCGGAGATCCACGAACATCGCCACGATGAAGCGCTCCTCGCCGGACTGCGCCCGGTCGAGGAGGTCGGCCTGCCGGGCGCGGGGCTGCGGCGGCAGCAGCGGCACCACGGCCATGTTGGTCTCGGGCCGGAACTGGCAGGCGAGGCGTACCCCCGGCCCGGCGCCGATGCGCTCCAGGACGGCCCGCTCGGTGCGGCCGGGGCTGGGCGCGCCGTCACTGCCGTCGGTCACCCGGATCCGGCAGGTCGAGCACCGGCCGCGTCCGCCGCAGACGCTGGCATGGGGGATCCGGTTGCGCCGGCTCGCGTCCAGCACGCTGGTGCCCCGGGGCACCCGCACGACCCGGCCGTCCGGGTAGCTGAGCCGGACCGTGCCGCGCTTGACCTCGGCGAGCGTCCGGGCGCCGCGGGCCGCGACGACCGCCGCCACCAACCCCGCATAGGTGGCCAGCATCCCGTTCCGGATGGCGACGAGCCGCGCCACCTGATCGGGCAGACCGACATGGACGGGCCGCAGGGCCTCGGCCCGCCACGCCGGGTCCTGCGCCAGGGTCAGGATCATCCGGCCGCCCTGCGCGAAGCCCAGCAGCGACAGGACCGGCACCAGGACGGCGAGCGCCAGCAGCCAGGGTGCCGCGCGCCCGAAGGCGGATTTCAGCCGGAGCCAGAAATACAGGCCCATGCAGCCGTGGATCCAGGCGACGACCAGGACGGCGACCTGCATCAGGCCCAGCGGCGGCGAGGCCACCCAGAAGGCGTAGAGTTCCTGCGCGTAGCCCTTGTCGAGCCCCTCGGTGACGAAGGAGACCCGGGTGCCGACGACGTGGCTGATGAGCAGCGGCGGGATCAGCAGACCGGAGACGAGCTGCAGGGTCTCGGACGGCCGCCAGCGGAAGAAGCGGGCCGCGTAGAGGGCCTGGAGCCCGAGCAGCAGGTGGATCAGCAGCGCGCCGTACAGGAGCGACAGGCCGACGGGGTTGAGCCACAGGGCCGTGACGACGTCGAGGCCGTCCTCCATGGCGTCGAGGGACACGTTGCCCAGCGCGTGGTTGATCAGGTGGGTCAGCACGTAGCCGAACAGCACGAGGCCGCTGCCCAGCCGGAGGCGGCGCAGGGTCAGGAGGCCGCGCGCCCGGGAGACGGGCGCGGCCGCGCGGTCGGGCGCGCCGGGCTCGGCGGAACGCAGCGGCGCGATCGGTAGGGTGCGCATCATGCTGGGAGGTCCGTTGGGATCGGCCGCTTGCCCGCCTGTTGGCCGGCTCTCGTACCAGCAAGACTTCGGCCGCGTCCGATTTATTTCGCTTCGCCCCTTCGTGCGCGCGCTCCGGCCGGTCCTCGGGACGCCGAAGACGTTCCGCCTTGCCCTTCCCCATGGCCGACCGGATGCACACGTCCCGGTTCGGAACTCGGCGCGGGCGGCCTTCCCGCGCGGGATCCGGTCCCCGCCCCGAACCCGGAAAGCCGATGCTGGAATCCTTCTTCGCCCGCAGCGCCGCCGCGGTGGCCGCCGAGCTGATCGGCGCCCGGCTGTTCGTGGGCGACGCGGGCGGGGTCATCGTCGAGACCGAGGCCTACGACCGCACCGATCCGGCCTCCCACAGCTTCGCCGGGCCGACCCGGCGCAACGCCAGCATGTTCGGGCCGCCGGCCCACGCCTACGTCTACCGCTCCTACGGGATGCACTGGTGCCTGAACCTCGTCTGCGAGCCCGGCAGCGCGGTGCTGCTCCGGGCGCTCGAGCCGACGGAGGGCCTGACCGCCATGGCGGCGCGAAGGGGCACGGAGGCGCCGCGGCTGCTCTGCGCCGGGCCCGGTCGCCTCGCCCAGGCCCTCGGCGTCTCCGACGCGCTGGACGGGGCGCCGCTGGCGCGGGCGCCGTTCCGGTTCGAGCCCCGCGCCGCGCCGGCCGCGGTGGTGAGCGACCGGCGCATCGGGATCAGCCGCGGCGCCGAGACGCCGTGGCGCTTCCTGCTGGCCGGTTCCCGGTTCGTCAGCCGGCCGGCGCGTCGGGTCGCCCCCTGAGCCGGCTCAGTTCGCCCGCGCCACCTCGACGAGGTTGTCGGAGAACGAGGGCGCGTGGCCCATGTCGGTGAAGGCGCCGGACGAGATGCTGTTGACCGTGCCCTCGTTGAGCTGACGCCAGTAGCCCAGCGTCGCCACCACGATGCCGGCCTTCACGTCGTCGGTGATGCGCGCCACGCCCTTGAAGGCCCCGCGGTCATTGGCGACCTGCACCCGGTCGCCGTCCCGGATGCCGCGGGCATCGGCATCGGCTTGGTTGATCATCACGAACTGCTCGCCCTGACCCTTCTGCTTGTCCTCCATGTTGGCGTAGCAGGAGTTCAGGAAGTAGTGGCTCTTGGGCGAGACGATGTTGAGCGGGAAGCGCTTGGCCAGCTCCGGGTCGTTCGTATGGCTCTCGCGCGGGCCGAGGTAGTCGGGCAGCGGATCGAGCGCCTCGCCGGGCTGGAAACCCTCGTACATCTGCCGGAACGGCGGGGCGACGAAGTTGGTGGCGCCCTCGACCTTCAGCATGCACTTGCCGGTCGGCGTCGGGAAGTTCCCCTCCCGGTGCGGCGCGCGGTCGTCCGGCGTGCCGACCTTCAGGCGCGCGAAGCCGTGCTCGCGCATGTACTGGAGGTCGATGCCCTCGCAGGCCGGGGCGTTCCAATCGACGTAGTGCTCCAAGCACTCGCTATCGGTCCACTTGAAGTTCTCTTCCTCGAAGCCGAGCCGGGCGGCGAGCTGCCGGAAGATCTCGTTGTTCGGGATCGCCTCGCCGGGGGCTTCCGCACACTTGGTGTTGTAGGTCAGGTAGAGGTGGCCCCAGGAGAGGATCATGTCCTCCATCTCGGCGCCCATGGTCGCCGGCAGCAGGATGTCGGCGTAGGAGGCCGTGTCCGAGATGAAGTGCTCGGCCGAGACCATGAACAGGTCCTCGCGCATCAGGCCTTCGACGATCTTGTCGGTCTCGGGCGCCTGCGTGACGGGGTTCGAGTTCCAGCACATCATGGACATGATCGGCGGATCGAGCTGCATCTCGCCGGTCAGCGCGCGGCCGATCTGCAGATTCGAGACGACGCGGGTCCCCTCCGGGATCAGATCGGGCCGGCACATCACGTCGAACTTGTAGGGGTGCTCCCACACGCCGAACTGCGTGACGCCGCCGCCGACATGGCGCCACGCGCCGGTCAACGCCGGAATGCAGGTCACGGCCCGGATGGTCTGGCCGCCGCCGTAGTGGCGCTCCAGCGCCACGCCCATGCGGATCGCGGCGGGCTGCGCCGTCGCGAGTTCGCGGGCCAGCGTGCGGATGTCGTCGGCCGGCACGCCGGTGATCTCTGAGGCCCATTCGGGCGTCCGGGGAGCGGCCCGCTCCTTCAGCTCCTCGAAGCCGACCGTGTGGTTGTCGACGTAGTCCTGGTCGACGAGCCCCTGCGCGATGATCGAGTTGATCAGCGCCATGGCGAGCGCCCCGTCGGTGCCGGGCTTCGGGGCGATGTGCCAGTCGGCCGCCTTGGCGGTGCGGGACGCGTAGGCGTCGATCACGACGACCTTGGCGCCCTTCTTCTGGGCGTCCTTGACGATGGCCCAGTGGTGCAGGTTCGTGCTGACCGAGTTGCAGGCCCAGATCACGATGTACTTGGAGTGGATGTAGCTGTCGGGGTCGAGGCCGGCGGTCGGCCCGACGGTGAGGAGCCAGGCCGTGCAGGAGCCCTCACCGCAGAAGGTCCGCTCGGTCACGGTGGCGCCCATCCGGTTGAAGAAGGCATCGCCGCCGTTCAGCCCGTGCACCAGCCCCTGGTTGCCGAGGTAGCTGTAGGGCGCGATGGCCTGCGGACCGTACTGGTCGATGATCGCCTTCCAGCGCGACACGATGGTGTCCAGCGCCTCGCCCCAGGTGATCCGCTCGAACTGCTTCGACCCCTTCGGGCCGACCCGCTTCATTGGATAGAGCAGCCGATCCGGGTGGTAGTGGCGCTTCTCGTAATCCTTCAGCTTCACGCAGAGACCGCCGCGGGTCATCGGGTGGTCCGGGTTGCCGCGCACGCCCTGGAGCTGGCCGTCCTTGACGTCGAACAGCATGGAGCAGGTGTCGGGGCAATCGTGCGGGCAGCCCCCGAAGAAGGTCTCGGTCAGGCTCTGGGCCTCGGCCATGATCAGGGAGTCGGGCTTGACGATCTCGTTCATGGGTCCTCCGGGGGGAGCGTGAAGCCTCTTTGTCCGGCGGACTTCGATCGCTGACCCCCCTGTTGCGTACAGCAGGAGGAACAAAATTACCAATCTCGCCGCGTTGTCGCCGGTGAGTTCGGAGATACGCAGTCTAGTCCTGCGTCATAGTTCGGATCCTGGGCGCGTCAGGCATCGCCCGCCAGCTTCATGGTGACGAGGCCGGCGACGATCAGGCCGGCGGCGGCGAGCCGGGCGGGCGAGGCCTGCTCGCCCAGGACCGTGACGCCCACCGCGAAGGCGCCGACGGCGCCGATGCCCGTCCAGATCGTGTAGGCGGTGCCGAGGGGGAGGGTGCGCATGGACAGGGCGAGGAGGCCGACGCTGCCCACCATCGTGGCGACCATGATGGTGGTCGGCCAGGGGCGGGTGAAGCCGTCGGATTGCTTCATCGCGTAGGACCACGCGACCTCCAGCAGGCCGGCGGCGACGAGACAGATCCAGGCCATGGCGGCCCTCCTGAAAGGGCCGGGCCGTCCCGGGCTTGTGCTCCGCGCGCTGGCAGGCGCGGAGGGAGGACGTGGCCTCGCACGGCCTAGCTGGTGCTGCAGCGCCGGCGTTCAAGGCCGCCGGCGGGTCGATGGTCCCGTGAGGCTGAACGGCGGAATCCGCCCCGCGCCATCACCCGCGGAGGGGAGGGCGAGAAGCGGCTCCTTCCGCGCCCGGGCCTTCACCCGCCCAGCCACTCCCGCAGCTTGGTCCAGCGGGGCTTCATCGTGCCGCCGCGGACCGCCACCGCCACGGCCTTGCGCTGCCCGAGCAGCACCACCAGCCGCTTGCCACGGGTCACGCCCGTGTAGAGGAGGTTGCGCGCCAGCATGGTCCAGTGCTGCATGGCCACCGGGATCACCACCGCCGGGTATTCCGAGCCCTGCGACTTGTGGATGGTGGTGGCGTAGGCCGGCACCAGCGTGTCGAGCTCGCCGTAGGGGTAGATCACCTCCCGCCCCTCGAAGTCGACGATCACCGCGCCCTCGTCGGCGTCGATGCGCGCCACGGTGCCGAGGTCGCCGTTGAAGACCTCGCGGTCGTAGTCGTTCTGGCTCTCCATCACCCGGTCCCCGGGGGAGAAGCGCCAGCCGAACCGCTCCACCGAGACCGGCGGGTTCGGGTTCAGCACCGCCTGGAGGGCGTGGTTGAGGTTGCGCGCGCCGAGCACGCCGCGCTGCATCGGGGTGAGCACCTGCACGTCGCGCACCGGGTCGAGGCCGAAGCGGGCCGGGATGCGCCGCGTCACCACCTCGATCAGCGTCTCGACGGCCGGCTCGGGATCGTCGATCGCGATGAGGTGGAAGTCGCTCTCCGCGCCGCGCGGGGCCGGCTCGGGCATCCGGCCCGCGTTGATCCGGTGGGCGTTCACGACGATCCGGCTCTCGGCCGCCTGCCGGAACACCTCCGTGAGCCGCGCCACCGGCACGGCGCCGGAGGCGATCACGTCGGCGAGCACCTGTCCCGGCCCGACCGAGGGCAACTGGTCGACGTCGCCGACCAGCAGCAGCGCCGCGTGCTCGGGCACCGCCTTGGTCAGGGCGTTCATCAGCGGCACGTCGACCATCGAGGTCTCGTCGATGACGAGGAGGTCGCAGGGGAGGGGGTTTTCCGCATTGCGCGAGAAGCCGCCGTGCTTGGGGTCGATCTCCAGCAGCCGGTGGATCGTCCTGGCCTCCAGCCCGGTCTGCTCGCTCATGCGCTTGGCGGCCCGGCCGGTGGGGGCGGCGAGCAGCACCCGCACGCCCTTCGCCCGCAGAATCCGCAGGATCGTGTCCAGGGTCGAGGTCTTGCCCACCCCCGGCCCGCCCGTCACCACCGCGAGCTTGGCGCCGAGCACGCGCCGCACCGCCTCTTCCTGCGAGGGCGAGAGCGTCTTGCCGGTCTTCTCGGTCACCCAGGGCAGGGCCCGGGCGAGGTCGATCTCGGGCCAGGGCGGCGCGCCGGTCGCCCGCCGGAGCAGCCTCTCGGCGATGGCGCGCTCGGCGGCGTGCAGGCCTGCGAGGAAGATGCAGGCCTTGTCGCCCACGATGTCCTGCACGACCGCGCCGGTCTCCAGAACCTCGAGCAGCGCCGTGCGGATCAGGGGCGCCTCCACGCCCAGCAGCTCCCCCGCCAGCGCGACGAGCTCCGCCACCGGCAGGGCGCAGTGGCCCCCGTCGGTGGCGGTCTGCAGCGCGAAGGAGATCCCGGCCCGCAGGCGTTGCGGGGCCTCCGGGGCCAGCCCGAGCTTCATCGCGATCGCGTCGGCGGTCTTGAAGCCGATCCCCCGGATGTCCTTCGCCAGCCGGTAGGGATCCTCGGTCATGACCGCGATCGCCTCGTGGCCGTAGGTCTTGAAGATCCGCACCGCCCGCGCCGTTCCGACCCCGTGGGCGTGCAGGAACAGCATGATCTCGCGCACGGCCTTCTGCTCGGCCCAGCCGGCGACGATGCGGGCGGCGCGCCTCGGCCCGATGCCGCCGACCTCGGTGAGGCGGCCGGGCTCGGCCTCGATGATCTCGAACGTGCCTTCCCCGAAGGCCGCCACGATGCGCTTGGCCATGGCGGGGCCGATGCCGCGCATGTGGCCCGAGGCGAGGTACTTCTCGATACCGGCGATCCCGGTCGGCGGCGTGACCTTGAGGGTGTCGGCCTTGAACTGAAGGCCGTGCTGACGGTCCGTGTGCCAGATGCCGGTGGCGGTGATCCACTCGCCCGCCCCGATGGCCGGCGCGTGGCCGATCACCGGCACGAGGTCGCGCTTGCCGCGCGCCTGGACCTTGAGCACGCAGAAGCCGGTCTCGGGGCTGTGGAAGGTGACGCGCTCGATCGTCCCGGCCAGCGCCTCGACGGGCTGGCCGCGCTCGGAGGGGTGTGGCGTCGCTCGCTGGTTCATGCCTTGGCGTCGGGCCTTGGCGACGGGCCTCGGCTTCGGGCCTCGGCCGGCGCGGATGGGCCCGGTGTGGCACATCCTGACGTTGAAGATCGGACCTGCCGGGGAGCGGAGCAACGGCGGCGCGGCCCTGCGGCCGGACTTGCCGCCGCGACGCGTCGTCACGCGCCCTCGTCGACGCGCCCTGGTTCCCGCGCCCTGGTTCAAGCGTCCCGCGGAGCCCCGATGGAACCCGGATCCGTCCGCCTCCGTGCCGGCGGCTTCGTGCCCCGAACACCCGATCTGCCGGTCCTCCTCCGCCGCGGCGCCGTCCAGGCGGCGGATCCGGGCCGGACCACCGTCGTCCGGACGGCGCCGACGCGCCGCCGCGACTCTATCGGCTTCCACCGGGGGTTGTCCGTCGGGTAGGACGGTTCGTCACGCAGCCGCCGCCCGGGGGCCTGCGGCGAGCCCGGAGGGACCATGGCGGTCAAGGATGAGGCGACGTGGCGGGTCGGCGTCCTGTTCTCCCGCAGCGGGGTGAGCGGCGTCACCGAGACCGAGCACTTCCTCGGCACGGCACTTGCCATCGAGGAGATCAACCAGGCCGGCGGTGTCCTCGGACGTCCGATCGCACCGGTCTGCTACGACCCCGCGGGCGACAACGACGCCTACCGCAATCTCGCCCGGCGCATGCTCGCCGAGGACGGGGTCGAGGTGGTCTTCGGGTGCTCGCTCTCGGCCAGCCGCAAGTCGGTGCTCTCGACCGTCGAGCGGCACAACGGCCTGCTCTGGTATCCGTCGATCTACGAGGGCTTCGAGTATTCGGAGAATATCATCTACACCGGCGCGACCCTCAACCAGAACGTCTTCGCCCTGGCCGACTACCTCCTGCAGGAGCACGGCCCGCGGATCTTCGTGATCGGTTCCGACTACATCTACCCGCGCGAGTCGAACCGGGTCATGCGCGACCTGATCGAGGCGAAGGGCGGGACGATCGTCGGCGAGCGTTACGCGCCGCTGGACGCGGATGATGCGGCCCACGCAGCCATGATCGCGGAGATCCGTGGCGCCGCGCCGGATGCGGTGTTCTCCACGGTGGTGGGGCGCGGCGCCGAGCGGCTCTACCGGGCCTACGCGGAATCCGGGATCGACCGCGCCCGCTGCCCGATCGCCAGCCTGACCATGGCGGAGGGGCAGATCCGGGCGATCGGCCCCGAACACTGCGCCGGCCATGTCCTGGCCGCCCCGTATTTCGGCGCCCTGGCGACCGAGGAGAACCGGCGCTTCGTGACGGCCTTCCAGGCCCGGTTCGGGCTCGATCGCCCGACCAGCATGTGGTCGGAGACCGCCTACGCGCAGGTCCACCTCTTCGCCCGGGCGCTGGCGGAGGCCGGCACCCTCGATGCCGAGCGCCTCGGCGCGGCGGCCCTGCGGCAGCGCTTCGCGGCGCCGGAGGGCGAACTCGCCTTCGACGGCGAGACGCGGCACCTCTGGCTCACCCCCGGCATCGGCGTCGCCCGTGCGGACGGGCAATTCGACGTCGTCTGGCGGGCGCGCCGGCCGGTGCGGCCCGACCCCTACCTCGCGTGGTCCCGGTTCGAGACGAACTGGCTGGAGGAGGGGCTCGCCGCGTGACCGCCTCAGCCCGCAAGATCCTGGACGACCTCAGACGGGCCCGCGCCCTCGTCATCCACCCCAAGGACGAGGAGGGCGCCGCGCTCCTCGAGCAGCTGCGGCGCCTCGGCTGCGCGGTCTCCCTGGCCTGGCCGCCGCCGGCCGCCCTGCCGCCGGAGATCGACACGCTGTTCATCCAGCTCGACGACGCGCAGGTGATGCACCTCCTGCCCTCGATCGAGGAGACCGAGCCCGCCGTCATCGCCATCGTGGCCTACGAGAGCCCGACCTCGCTGAAGGCGATCGCCGACGTGAACGCCCACGGGGTGCTGAACAAGCCGCTCCACCCGCGGGGCGTGCTCACCCAGTTCGCCCTGGCGCGCTACCGGCGCGGCTACGAGGGACGGCTCACCAGCAAGATCAACCGCCTGGAGGAGACCATGAAGGGCCGCCGCACCGTCGAGAGGGCGGTCCGGCTGCTCGTGGAGCTGAACCGGATCGACGAGGATGCCGCCTACAAGATGCTCCGGGATCGGGCCACCGCGTCCCGGGTGCCGATGGCGAGCGTCGCCGAGGGCGTGGTGTCGGCCCACGAGGCGATGAGCGGTCTCGGCCTGCGCATCGCGTTGGCCGAAAAGCCCTGATCGCGGCAGCGTGCCGCAAATATGGCCTTGCGGTCCGTATCCTGAGGCGTATCGTCCTCGGATAGGGCAAGGTTGCCCGGCTGCAGCGCTGCTGCAGCGCATCTCGGCTTTGGAGCCTCTGGTCCGCGGCGTACCGTCCGCGTCCAGGGGCTTTTTGCGTTTTGGAGCCCGCATGATCCCAGCGAACGCGACCGCACGGCCGCCCATACGGGTGTCCTGCATCCAGTTCGAGCCGCAGCTCGGCGCGGTCGCGGACAACGTGGCGCGCGCATCGGACCTCGTCCGCGCGGCCGCCGCGGAGGGCGGTCGGCTGATCGTCCTGCCGGAACTCGCCAGCACCGGCTACGTGTTCGAATCCGCCGCGGAGGCCGCCGCGCTGGCCGAACCGGTGCCGGACGGCCCGACCACCCGGGCCTGGGCGGCGCTCGCCGCGGAACTCGGCGTCCACATCGTGGCGGGGATCGCGGAATCGGCCGGCGACGTCCTCTACAACGCCGCCGTGATCGTCGGGCCGGAGGGCTATATCGGCACCTACCGCAAGGCGCATCTCTGGGACCGGGAGAACGTGTTCTTCGCGAAGGGGGATCTCGGCTTCCCGGTCTTCGACACGGCCCTCGGCAAGGTCGGCGTCGCCATCTGCTACGACGGCTGGTTCCCCGAGACCTTCCGGCGGCTGGCACTGGGCGGGGCCGAGATCGTCTGCATCCCCACCAACTGGGTGCCGATGCCCGACCAGCCCGAGGGCGAGGCCGCCATGGCCAACACCCTGCACCGGGCCGCCGCCCACACGAACGGGCTCTTCATCGCCTGCGCCGACCGGGTCGGAATCGAGCGCGGCCAGCCCTTCGAGGGCCAGAGCCTGATCATCGGCGCCACGGGCTGGCCGCTGGCCGGTCCGGCCAGCCGCGACCGGACCGAGATCCTGTCGGCGCTGGTCGACCTCGACGCGGCCGGCCGCAAGGACCTGAACGCGTTCAACTCGCTCCTGCGCGACCGCCGCACCGACATCTACGGCTGAGCCGAGATCCGCACCCGCCCCTGTCCGTCCCAAGGAGTTCGTTCATGGTGAAATGGTCCCTCGTCGGCGCCGCGGCGCTCGCCCTCGCCGCCACGGCCGGGCAGGCCGCCGACGGCAAGCCGATCGTCATCGGCATCCCGATCGGCCTGTCGGGCGCCAACAGCGTCGTCGCCCCCTCGGTGGTGCAGTCGGCCGAGCTCGCCGTGGAGGAGATCAACGCCAAGGGCGGCGTGCTCGGCCGCAAGCTCGTCCTGGAGGTGGCCGACGACGCCTCCGGGGCGGCCGGCGCCCAGAAGGCCTTCGACAGCCTGATCTACCAGAAGAAGGTCGACGTCCTGATCTCCATGGAGACGAGCGCGGCCCGCAACGCCGGCCTGCCCGCCGTCACGAAGGGGAAGGTGCCGTACATCTACACGTCGTTCTACGAGGGCCATTCCTGCAACAGGAACATGTTCGTGAACGCCTGGGTGCCGGAGCAGCAGGTGCCGCCGGTGGTGGACGCGTTCAAGGCGAAGGGCGCCAAGACCTACTTCCTGATCGGCAGCGACTACGCCTTCGGCCGCGGCATGCTGGGCTTCGCCAAGAGCTACGTCGAGAAGACCGGCGGCAAGGTTCTGGGCGAGGAATACCTGCCGATGGACGGCAGCGACTGGACGGCGATCATCTCCAAGCTGAAGGAGGCCAAGCCCGACGCGCTGATCACCTCGACGGCGGGCGGCGCGCCGAACGTGACGCTGACCAAGCAGTTGCGCGGCGCGGGCGTGACCCTGCCCTTCGCCAACCTCGCGCTGGACGAGGGCACCGCCAAGAGCATGGGCGCCGACGCCGAGGGCGTCTACCTCTCGGCCTCCTACGTCACCGGGATCGACAGCCCGGAGAACAAGGCCTTCCTGGCGGCGATGCAGAAGAAGTTCGGCGCGGAGCTGCGCACGCCGAACGACCTCTCGGTGCCGGAATACGAGGCGATCTACCTCTACAAGGCCGCCGTCGAGAAGGCGGGCGGGACCGAGACCGCCAAGGTGCTGGAGGCGCTGCCGACGGTGAGCGTCACCGGGCCGCGGGGCACGATCACCATGAGCAAGCAGCACCACGCGCCGCTGACCATGTATCTCGGCCAGATCCAGAAGGACGGCACCGTGAAGGTCGCCGGGACCTTCACGGACGTCGATCCCGGCGCGCAGTGCCCGAAACTGCCGTGACCGGAGGGGATTGAGGGCGCCGCGCATCGCCCTCCCCCTCCGCGGGGGAGGGGGCGACGGTGCAGGATCGGGTTCCGCCCGCCCTGCGAGTCGCATCCCTCCCGGCCACGTCTCTCCCGGCCACGTCGCGCCCCTCTCCCGACCCCGGCCGACGCCGGGGTCGCTTTCCCCCCGCTGCGGGGAGGGGGGCGCATCGTCGCCCGCCGTGCCTTCCCGTTCCCGCGCACCCGGACCGCCCCGATGCTGCTCACCCTCGACATCCTGACCACCGCGGCGATCCTGTTCATCGTCTCGATCGGCCTCCTGGCAATCTTCGGCGTGCTCAAGATCATCAACTTCGCCCACGGGGCGTGGCTGACGGTCGGCGCCTATTGCGCGGTGGTGACCGCCAAGCTCGGACTCAATCCGTGGGCAGCGCTGCCGCTCGCCTTCGCGGTCGGCGCGGCGTTGGGCGGCCTCGCCGAGCACTTCATCATCCGCCCGCTCTACCGCAGGCCGCTGGACGCGATCCTCGCCACCTGGGGACTCGGCATCGTGGTCGGGCAACTCGTCACCCTGGCCTTCGGCCGGGACGTCCAGCTCACCCCGAACCTCTACGCCGGCACCGTCGAGATCCTCGGCGTCGACTACTCCGCCTACCGCCTCGTGGCCTTCGGCATCGCGCTGGCGATCGGCACGCTGTTCGCGCTGATCATCGAGCGGACCCGGCTCGGCCTCTCGGCCCGGGCGGTGATCATGAACGAGACCCTGGCGCGCAGCCTCGGCATCGACACCGGCCGCGTGCGGCTCGTCGTGTTCATGATCGGCGCCGGCTTCGCGGGCCTCGCCGGCGTCCTGCTGACGCCGCTCACCAGCGTCGATCCGAACATGGGCGTCTCCTGGCTGATCGGCGCCTTCATGCTGGTGATGGTCGCCGACGCCTCGTACCTGGCGCTCGCGGCGGCCTGCCTCGTCTTCGGGGCCGCGCAGGTCCTGATCAGCACCTTCGTGAGCCCGATCCTGGGCAGCATCGCCATCGCGGTCCTGGCCGCCCTGGTGCTGCGGATCAGCCCGAAAGGTTTCTCCCGTGCTTGAGACCCTGCCCGTGACCGAGCGCGCCGCCGCGGCGCCCGGACGCCGCCTGTCCCGCGCCGCGCCCTTCGTGGTCGCGGCCCTGGCGGCACTGGCCCTCTGGATCGCGCCGCTCTTCCTCGACACCTTCGCGGTCAACGTCCTGACCCGCTCGATGATCTACGCGGTGCTGGCCGTCACGGTGGACCTGCTCTGGGGCTTCGCCGGGATCCTGACCTTCGGGCAGGCGGCGTTCTTCGGCATCGGCGCCTACGCCACCGCGATGATCCTGGCCGCCTACGGGGCGACGCCGCTGGGGATCGCCGCGGCGGTCGCGGCGGCGCTCGTCGCGCCGGCGCTCCTCGGCCTCGCGGTCGGCTGGCTGTCCTTCTACCACCGCTCGACCCCGCTCTACGCCTCGGTGATCTCGCTCGTCGTCCCGATCGTGGTGGTGCAGCTCATCTACTCGGGCGGCGAATGGACCGGCTCCAGCAGCGGCCTCGTCGGCTTCGACGTGCTGCCCTTCGAGATCGAGGGCTACTTCCGTCTGGCGGCGCTGTTCCTGATCGTCGTCACCCTGGCGGCCTGGATCCTGGTCCGGGCCGATGCCGGGCGCGCCCTCGTGGCGCTCCGGGACAACGAGGCGCGCTGCGCCTATCTCGGCCTCAACCCGCGGCGCCTGCAGATCCGGCTGACCGCGGCGCTCGCCGGGATCGCGGGGCTCGCGGGCTTCCTGTTCGCCAACGCCTCGGGGGTGGTCGCGCCCGAGAATGCCGGCTTCCTGTTCGGCACCGAGCTTGTGATCTGGGTGGCGCTGGGCGGCCGCGGCACCCTGCTCGGCCCGGTGCTCGGCACCATCGCGATCGACTACCTCGCGGCGAACCTGTCCGGCGACCTGCCCTTCCTCTGGCAGCTCCTCCTGGGCACGGCCTTCGTGGCCATCATCATCCTGCTGCCCGGCGGCCTCGCCGACCTCGTGGGCCGCCTCTGGCGGGCGCTGCCGGTGGGCCGGCGGGAGCCTGCGCCGCCGCGCCTCGTCGCGCGGGTGGCCGGGACGGAGGCGACCGGGACCGGGATCCCGATCCTCAAGGTCGAGAACCTCGCCAAGGCCTACGGCGCGCTCACGGTGCTGGAGGGCATCGACCTGGAGATCCGGGCGGGCGAACTCGTCAGCCTCGTCGGGCCCAACGGCGCCGGCAAGACCACGCTGATGCGCTGCCTCAGCGACGGCACCGAGCCGTTCAAGGGCGCCATCGCGGTCGGCGGCACCCCGATCACCGGGCTGACGCCGAACCGGATCGTCGGCCTCGGCGTCGGGCGCAAGTTCCAGGTGGCGAGCGTGTTCGAGAGCCTGTCGGTGGCCGATTGCCTGCGGCTGGCCCGGGCGCCGCATGACGGCCTGAACCCGGTCGGGCAGGCCGAGACCCTGGGCCTGCCGCAGGCGGCCCTCGACGTCCTGCGCATGACCGGCCTCGACCGCCTGCTGACCCGGCCGACGCGGCTCCTGTCGCACGGCCAGAAGCAGGCGCTGGAACTCGCCATGGTGGTGGCGCTGGAGCCCCGGCTGATCCTGCTCGACGAGCCCACCGCGGGGCTGACCAAGGCCGAGCGCACCACCATCGGGACCGTGCTCAAGGCGCTCACCGCCGGGGGCCGGATCGCCGCCGTGCTGGTCGAGCACGACCTCGACTTCGTGCGCGAGATCTCCTCGCGGATCGTGGTGCTGCATCAGGGCCGCCTCGTCCTCGACGGCACCGTCGAGGATGTCGTCGGCTCCGAGCTGGTCCGGACCATCTATTCGGGAGGGGCCCATGGCTGAGGCAGCGGCTCAGGCAGGTCGGCGGATCGAACCGGCGGGCGCCGCCCTCGCCCTGGAAGGCGTGTCGAGCGGCTACGGGGCCGTCTCGATCGTGAAGGGCGTGTCCCTGTCGGTGGGGCGAGGTGAGATCGTCGCCCTGCTGGGCAAGAACGGCATGGGCAAGACCACCCTGCTCAAGACCATCCTGGGGATGGTCGCCCTGCGCGGCGGCCAGATCACGATCGGCGACCAGGCCCTCGCCGGCCTGTCGCCCGCCCGGCTCGTGGCGCTGGGCGTCGGCTACGCCCCCCAGGAGCAGCCCCTGTTCCAGGACCTGTCGATCCGCGACAACCTGCGCCTCGCGGTGCCCTCCGACCGGATGCTGCCGGAGGCGCTGGAGCGGCTGTTCGGCCATTTCCCGTTCCTGAAGGACCGGCTCGCCCAGCGGGCCGGCACCCTGTCCGGGGGCGAGCAGAAGATGCTGATCCTCGGGCGCGCCCTGATGCTGCGCCCGCGCCTCCTGCTGATCGACGAGATCTCCGAGGGCGTGCAGCCCTCGATGGTCGAGCGCCTGCGTGGCGTGCTCCAGGCCGAGCGGGATTCGGGCGTGTCCATGCTGGTGGTGGAGCAGCACGTCGCCTTCGCCCTGGCGCTCGCCGACCGCTACGCCGTCCTGAAGCTCGGCGAGATCGTCGACAGCGGAGCCGCCAAGGCGCCGGACGCGCAAGCGCGCGTCATCGACCACCTCGCGGTCTGAATGCGGCGGTGTCCGACATGATGGAACTCAACACCTTCTCGATCGCGGCCCGCTGCCCCCGGACCGGCCATCTCGGCGTCGCGGTGGCGAGCGCCGTCCCTGCGGTGGGCGGGCTGTGCCCGTTCCTCAGGGCCGGGATCGGGGCCGTCACCACCCAGTCCTGGGTGAACCCCTACCTCGCCGCCCGCATCCTCGACGGGCTGGCCGGGGGGCAGGCGCCCGACGCGGCGCTGGCGGCGGCGCTCGCCACCGACGACCGGCCGGACCTGCGCCAGGTCGGGCTGGTCGACGCCCACGGGGCCGGCGCGGCCTGGACCGGCGCCGGCTGCACGCCGGCCGCCGGGCACCGCACCGGATCGGGCTACGCCGTCCAGGGCAACATGCTCGCCGGGCCCGGCGTCATCGACGCCATGGCCCTGGCCTTCGAGGACGCCGCCGCCTGCGCCCTCGACGAGCGGCTCATGCGGGCGCTCGAGGCGGGCGACGCCGCGGGCGGCGACAGGCGCGGCAAGCAATCGGCGGCGCTCCGGCTCGTCGCCGGCGAGGATTACCCGCTCCTCGACCTGCGCGTCGACGAGCACGGGGCCCCCGTGGCGGAGCTGCGCCGCGTCCTGGAGGTCGCCCGCCGGCAGCTCGTGCCCTTCGTGGCCGGCATGCCGCGCAAGGACGGCCCGGCCGGCGCTCTGCCGGACGACGTCGTGGCGATGCTCCTCGAAGCGCCCGGGACGCGGCCGGGCGCGGCGCCGGCGGTCCCCGACCCGGTCCGCGATGTCATGGGCCTGCACCAGGAGGCGGGGCGGATCGCGCATCTGCTGGCCCAGTTCGCGCCGGTGCTCGCCGAGATCGAGGTGCTGCGCACCCTCGATCTCGCGCACATCCATCCGCCGCTCGTCTTCGATCCGAGCCTGCCCTACCGCGACGTGCCCCTGCCGGTGCCCCATGACTGACGCCGTCTGGCAACGGCCGATCACCGAGCTGGCCCGGCGGGTCGCGGCGCGCACGCTGTCGAGCACGGAGCTCGTGGACGCCTATCTGGACCGGATCGCGCGGCTGGACGGCGATCTGAAGAGCTTCGTGTGCGTGTCGCCCGCGGTCCGCGACGCGGCGCGCGCCGCCGATGCCGAGATCGCCCGCACGGGCCCGCGCGGCCCGCTGCACGGCATCCCGATCGCCATCAAGGACAATTACACGACGGCCGACCTGCCCACCCGGGCGGGCACGTCGGTGGACGCCCTGACCTTCCCGCGGGAGGACAGCCACTGCGTGGCGCGGCTGCGCGCCGCCGGCGCCGTGATCCTCGGCAAGCTGCGCATGCACGAATTCGCCTGGGGCATGGTCTCGCCGCCGACGCGCAACCCCTGGGACCTCGCCCGGGTGCCCGGCGGCTCCAGCGGCGGCTCGGGCGCCGCGGTCGCGGCCCGCCTCTGCCCCGCCGCCCTCGGTTCGGACACCGGCGGCTCGATCCGCATCCCGGCCGCCCTCTGCGGCGTGGTCGGCCTCAAGCCGACCTTCGGGCGGATCGGGCGGTCGGGAATCGTGCCGCATTCCTGGTCCCTCGACCATGCCGGGCCGCTGACCCTGACGGTGGCCGACGCGGCGCTGCTGCTCGAGGCCCTGGCCGGTCCCGATCCCGGGGACCCGGCGGCGCACGCCGCGCCCGTCGCCGCCGTCGCGGCCGGACTGGATCGGCCGATCCGCGGATTTCGGGTGGCGGTGATCCGCGACCACTTCTTCGACGGGCTCGACGGCGCGGTCGGCGCCGCCGTCGAGGCGGCGATCGGGTTCTTCGCCGGGCAGGGCTGCACGGTCCGGGACGTGGCGGTTCCGTCCCTGCGCTACGGGCTCGGCGCCATCTACGCCATCGAACTCGCCTCCTCGGCCGCCTATCACGACCGCAGCGTCGCGGCGGGGCACACGGCGGGGTTCGCCGAGGACGTCCGGGACCTCGTGGAGATGGGCCGGCTGGTGACCGGACCGGACTACCTGCGGGCCGAGCAGGTGCGGGCGCTGATCATGGCCGAGATGGCCGCGATCCTGTCCGAGGCGGACGTGATCGTCGGCCCGGCCTCGCCGCTGACCGCGTGGCGGACGGAGGAGGCCAGCGTGGCGCTCGCCGGCCGGTCGGAGAGCGTGCTGGCGGCCTCGTGGCGCCTCACCTACCCGTTCAACCTCACGGGCCTGCCGGCGATCGCGCTGCCCTGCGGCTTCGACGGGCGCGGGCTTCCGATCGGCCTTCAGATCGCCGCGCGGCCCTTCGGCGAGGCCGTGATGCTGCGCATGGCCCACCAGTATGAGCGGGCGCACGCGTGGTGGCGCCGAGTACCGCCCTTCGCCGGCTGAAGCGCTCGGCGCGTCCGCCGCAGCTCTCCGGCGCCGCGGCGAACGATTGTCCCCATTCAAGACCGGCCTTCATCGCGGCCGTTACCGTCCGGCTCGTATAATTTTGAGTGGAACGCTTCTGGGCGCTTGCCGTTACTGCCTTCGATTGAAGTCAGGAGGCTACTCATGCGGAACATCGTATTGTCCGGCGCCCTGTTGGCTGCCCTGTGCGGCGCGGCCGTGCCGGCCAGCGCCGAGGACACCACCGTCATCCGTCGCGACAGCGGCCCGGGCGTTTCCGTCGAGCGGCGCGAGGGCGTCGTCGAGCGCCGCGAAGTGACCACCGGCAGCGTCGATTGCGGCTCCAAGACCGTCCACAAGGAGGACGGCATGGGCAACTCCAAGACCGTCCACAAGGAAGGCTGCAACTGAGATCCCCCGGCCCCGCGCGTTCTGACGTCCCTGGAGGTTTGACCATGACCAACAAGCTTCTCCTGTCGGTGGCGGCGGCGGGCCTCCTGGCCCTCCCGGTGGCCGCGCAGGCGCAGGGCACCCTGCGCGGCGCGGCCGAGGGGGCCGAGGCCGGATCGGCGGCGGCGGGCCCGGTCGGCGGCATCGTCGGCGGCGCGGTCGGGGCGGCCACCGGCACGGTCGGCGGCATCCTGGGCGTCGACGACCGCCCGCGCTTCCGCAGCTACGTCCGCGAGCGGGGTGCCCGCTCGTACAGCTGGGGCGGGCCGGTCCAAGTCGGCACCGTCCTGCCGGAGGACAGCGTGACCTACTACGACGTCCCCACCGATTACCGGGTGCGGCCGGGATATCGCTACACCATCGTGAACGACCAGCCGGTCCTGGTCGATCGCGGTCACCGCATCGTCGAGGTCATCGACTGATCGGAGCCATCCGATCGCCGAACCTGAGCTGCGCGAGCGGACCCCCGGGGGCCGCCTCGCAACAGCCTCGCGGGAAGAAGGCCGCTCCCTCCCGGGGCGGCCTTCTTTCTTCGCCTGTCTCGGGATTGGGGCGCGCCGTCGCGAACCGGGATGTTTGTGACGGGTGGAACGTCGCGCGCCGTGCCGGGCGGACATGTCCCGACCGGGCCGTCGCCGGATCGTGGCCCGGCCAATGGCCCCGAGCCTCGGCGGCTAGCGCGTGATCTCCGCGGCGATGCCGTTGAGGGCCTTCACGATGTCGTCCGGCGGGTACGGCTTGGCGAAGAAGAGCCCGTTCTCGGGCAGGTCCTCCTTCATCACCTTGCGCCTTCCCGACGTGATCAGGATGGCGACCGGCGGCCAGCGCTCCCGGACGGCATGCGCCAGCCTCAGGCCGTCCATCGACCCTTCCATCTCGATGTCGGTGAACAGCACGCGGATTTCGGAGTGGCATTCGAGGATACGGATGGCCTGGTCGGCGTTCCGCGCCTCGTAGGCGGTGAAGCCCGCCTCGATGCAGAGGTCGACCGCCTCGGCGCGCAGCAGGGCGTCATCCTCCACGACGAGGACGGCGATGCTGCCCGGGTTGAATGATTGTCCCATCTTACGCGACCCGAACCCTCACGCCTCACCCACCGCGCCGCCGGGCATGCCCGTCAGCCTGAACCTGATGCCGGACGGATCGAAGTCCACGCGGCCCTCGCCCTCGAAGTAGGACGCCACGATCCGCTCGATCAGCTTCGAGCCGAAGCCGCGGCTTCCGGGCGGGGTGACAGGGGGCCCGCCGGACTCGACCCACTCGAAGGCGAACGCTCCGTCCTCCACCCGCCACGTCATCGCGACGCGCCCCGTGTCGTTCGAGAGGGCGCCGTACTTGGCCGCGTTGGTCGCCAGTTCATGGGTCGCGAGCGAGAGCCCGAGCGCCTGCTGCGAGGTGAGGATCAAGCGCGGGCCCGCCCATGAGATGCGGTCCTCGGTCACGCGATGCGGGTCGATGGCCGCCGCGATGACGTCGTGGATGTCGGCCTCGGTGAAGTTTGAGCGGGTGAGGATGTCCTGAGCCCGGCCGAGGGCCGACAGGCGCTGTCCCACGGCCGTGCGCCCTTCCTCCATGGATTTGGCTTGGCGCAGCGTCTGGGTGACGATGGCCTGGACCATGGCCAGCGAGTTCTTCATGCGGTGGGCCAGTTCCTGGGCCAGCAGCGCGCGCGCTTCCTCCGCCACCTTGAGGTCGGTGATGTCGCGCGAGATCGACAGGATGCGCTCCGGCTTCCCGTCGGCCCCCATGATCGGCGAGACCTGTACGTCCCAGTACCGCCGATTGCCCTTCATCGTGTCGGAGTAGCCCTGGAAGCTCGAGGCGACCCCCGCCCGGGCCGCGGCGATGGCCCCCTTGGCGGCGAGATTGCCCGCCCCCTCCCAGAAACTCGGCCAGGGGCACCCGGCCACGGCGTTGAAATCCGAGACCTCCATGACGCGCTTTCCGCCTTCGCTCATGAAGGCGAGCTTGGCATCGAGGTCGAGCACCTTGATGCAGTCGTTGGAGGAGGCGAGCACCCCGCGCATGAAGGCCTCGCTGTCGCGCAGCTGCTCCACAGCCCTTTGCCGCGCCGTCACGTCGGCGGCCATGCCGAACCATTCCGTGACGCGCCCCTCCTTGTCCCTCACCGGGATGGCCCGCGAGAAGATCCAGCCCGCGCTCCCGTCGGCGAGGCGCACCCGGTGCTCCATCTCGAAGGGCTCCGTGCGCGCGACCGCCTCATCGATCCTGGCGCGAACGTCGGCTTGGTCCTCCGGGAACAGGTAGCCGTCCATCCAGCGCACGCTCGGCGCGTCGGCGTTCGCGATGAACCCGCGGCCCTGGAGGGTGCGCATCTCCTGCCAGTCGGGGCTCATCGTGTAGAGGCTGTCCGAACTGGCCTCGACCAGGGCGGCCAGGCGCCCCTCGCCGGCCCGCAGCCGTTCGATGGCCGCGTCGCGCTGCCGCTGCGCGCTCACCCGGGCCGTGCAATCGGAGGTCACGTTGAGCAGGCCGACGACCTCGCCCCGCTCGTCGCGCACGGGGGAATAGGCGAAATCGTACCAGACCTGCTCCTCGAAGCCGTTGCGCGTCATCGTCAGCGGCTGGTCGCGGAAGGCGAAGCTCTCCCCGCGGAAGGTCCGGTCGATCAGCGGGGCGAGCTCGTCCCACAGTTCCGGCCACACGTCCTCGGTCGGCAGGCCCAACGCGCTCGGGTGCCGCGCCCCGAGGATCTCCGCGTAGCCGTCGTTGTAGAGGAAGATGCGCCCGGGACCCCACATGACGCACATGGGGTGCAGCGACGCGAGCATCATCTCGACCGTGGTGCGCAGGACCGCCGGCCACGTCTCGCGCCTGCCCAAAGGGGTCGACGCCCAATCGTATCGGCGGACCAAGTCCGCCATCCGCAGGGAATCGGTCCGCCCGACATCTGCGCCAAGCTTGGCGTGCAGCGTCATTCCTCGTCTCGCCACCTACCTCGTTCGGCGAGCCCCCCGCCTTGCCGCACCCTAAACGGTCGCGGAAGACGCAGGAAGAGAGCCCCGGTGACCTCTGCGTGAGGCTTGTTCACCCGCCACCCCTCGGGCGCGCCTCCGCCCGCTCCGAAAGCCGCGTCACATCACGCACCTTGCCGCCGGGCGGAAACAGAGCCTCGGCGCGGAGGTTGTCCGTTGAGTTAGGGCCACCTGGCGGCGGATAGCCCTGGGCAGCGAGCCGTGTGGCGGGACCTGAAGAGGGCTGGCGTGTCGCGTCGGGACGAGACAAGGCGGAGCTTGGCCGATCTCAGGCTCCTCCAGGCGGCGGTCGAGGCGACCGGCGAGGCCATCCTCATCACCACCGCAGACCTCGACGAGCCCGGCCCGGTCGTCGTCTATGCCAACCCGGCATTCACCCGCCTGACCGGGTACGAACTGGACGAAGTGGCCGGGCGCAGCCCGCGCTTCCTCCAGGGGCCCGGCACCGACCGCGCCGTCCTGGAGAGGGCCCGCGCCGCCCTCTCGGCCGGTGAGCCGTTCCAGGGCGAGGCCCTGAACTACCGGAAGGACGGGTCTACGTACCGGGTCGAGTGGCTGATCACGCCGGTCCGGGACGCGGACGGGCGCATCTCCAACTGGGTCTCCGCCCAGCGCGACGTGACCGAGCGGCGCTCCTTCGAGGACGGGCAGGCGCTGATGGTGCGCGAGCTGCACCATCGGGTGAAGAACACCCTCGCGACCGTGCAGGCCGTGCTCAACGCCACCCTGCGCTCCTCCGTGACGATGCACGAGTTCTCCCGGGCCTTCACCGGCCGGATCACCTCCCTGGCCCGGACGCACGCGTTGATCACCGAGGATGAGGCTCAGGTCGCCTCGTTCGAGGGCCTGCTCCGGTCCGAACTCGACCCGTACAACGAGCGCGGCCGCATCACCCTCGAAGGCCCGAGGCTCAAGCTGCCCTCGGAACTGGCCGTGCCCGTCAGCATGGCCCTGCACGAGCTGACCACCAACGCGCTCCGCCACGGCGCCTTGGCGCATCCTGGGGGCCGGATCGCCGTGACCTGGCTGGTGGAGGACGGCGCGAGGGGCCGGTGCCTGACCTGGACCTGGAACGAGCACGACGGCCCCCCGCCGGCACTGCCGACGCGCGAGGGCTTCGGCATGCGATTGCTCAACAAGATCCTGACGGTCCAGACGGCCGCGGAGGTCGACGTCACCCGCGACGCCGACGGCTTGCGGATCAACGTCCGCGTCCCGCTCGCGCAGACCTGAGGCGTGGCGGCTGCGCCCCGCGGCCGGAAGCGCGGGCCGGGGCGGGCGAACGCCGTCCGGGCCGGGTGGAACGTGACGCTGCGTCAGGCTGCGGGAGCATGCCCCGCGAAATCCCGTATGGCCGAGACCATCGCCCGGCCGTCGAACGGCTTGCCGAAATACAGCCCGCGGGCCGGCATCGCGCCCGCCCGGGGCGCGCGCGGCGCCGACGATGTCAGGATCAACTCGATGGGCGGCCAGCGGTCACGGATGTGGGCTGCGAACGTGAGGCCCATCACCGACCCGCGCGTGTCGAGATCCGCCACGACGATGCGGATGTCGGTCCGATCCTCCAGGACCCGGATGGCCCATTCCGTGGTGTTGACCTGGACGACCTCGCAGCCGGCGGCGTCGATGTAATCGGACAGCGTCATCGCCAGCAGCGGCTCGTCCTCCAGCAGGAGGACGACGGGGCGGCGTCCCGCCCCTTCGTCTTGCGAATGTACCACGGTGCACCCCGATGCCGCCCGCATCAGGACGCTTGAATGTGGGTAAGTGGGGCGCGGAACACCGCCGCAAACCCCTCGGTCATGTAATCGAGGTCGGCATCGCGGGCGCCGACCAAGCCTGTGCGGATGAGCCGCGTGCCGAACCCGCGCCTCGCCGGCTCGACCGCCGGCGGGCCGCCGTGCTCCCGCCATCTCAATTCGAGGACGGCCTCGTCCCCCGGCAGGACGGCCCACGACAGCGCGACATGGCCGCCCTCCACCGAGAGCGCGCCGTACTTGGCGGCGTTGGTGGCGAGCTCGTGCAGCAGCAGCGAGAGGGACAGCACCGCCGAGGGCGCCAGGCCGATCTCCCGGCCCGAGAGGACGAAGCGGTCCATGGCTGCGTGCGGCCCGAGCACGCTCGTCGCGACCGCCCGGAGCGAGGCCGGCGCCCAGGCATCCTGCAGCAGGACGTCGTGCGCCCGCGACAGCGCCATGATGCGCCGCTCGAACGCCTCGACGGGCTCTCGCTCGGAAACGGAGCGCAGGGTCTGGCCGGCGATGCTCTGGACGACGGCGAGGGTATTCTTCAGGCGATGCGACAGCTCGTGGTTCAGGAGATCCTGCCGTTCCTCGGCGCGCACGCGCGCGACCGCGAGGCGCAGCCGGGATCCCACGTCGCGGATGAACGCGAGTTCCGGCGCGGTCCAGTCCCGCTCCACCCCGGTGCAGACGAAGAGCAGCGCCACGAAGGCCCCGCGCTCGAACACCGGCGCGTTGACGAAGGCGCGGGCCCTGTGCGCCTCCAACGCCGTCGCGTTGGCCCGGGTCCGCGGATCGGTGCGGCAGTCCCGCACCACGACGGTCCTGCCGCGCTTCAGGTCCTCGACGTACGAGCCGTAGTCGCGGAAGTGCAGGGTCCCGGCCAGGGATCCGGCGCCCCCCGTGGTCCAGTCGCGGGCGACCGTGACCGTCTCCTGTTGGGGGTCGACGTCGCCGTAGCCCACCAGCATGGCGTCGAGCGTCTTGCCGAGGATCTCGCTGGTGACGTGCGTCATCTCCTCGACGTCGTCGAGGTCGCGCAGCCGGTCACCCAGCGCGATGAGGGCCGAGCGGCGCGCCTCCGCCTGCACCCGGTCGGTGATCTCCAGGAAGATCACCCCGAACTGGCCGCCGCCGAGCGGGAAGGCACGGCCCTCGTACCAGCGGGCCAGCGTCCCGACCTGGCGGGTGAAGGCGATGGGCTCGCCGGTCTCGACGACCGCGGCGAACTCGTCGACCCAGGCGTCCTCGATGCCCGGCAGCACCTCGCGGATGGTGCGTCCGATCACTGTGGCCGGATCCATGGACACGAGTTCGGCCCAGGCGGCGTTGACGTCGACGTAGCGCCAGTCCCGGATCGCCCCCGCGGCGTCACGAATGACCTCGCCGACCATGAAGCCCTCGCTCAGGCGCTCGAACAGGCCGCGCCAGTGCGCCTCGCTGGCTTGCAGGTCACCCTGAGCCGCGTGCCGGTCGCTCACGTCGGTGAACAGCACCGCCACCTCGTGGCGGGCCGCCGGTTCGACGCGGTGCACCGAGACCTCCAGCCGCCGACCGGTCGGGCTGAATGCGCGCTCGAACCGAACGGGCACGCCGGTGCGCCACACCTCCAAGTAGGTGTTCAGCCATTCCTCGGGGTTGTCGGTGACGATGTCGCGCAGCGTCTGGCCGACCACGTGCGGGATACCGAGGTGGTGCTCGAAGGCCGGGTTCGTCTCGACATGCACGTAGTCGCTCATCGGCCCGTGCGGCCCGGCGACGAAGCGGATGACGCAGAAGCCCTCGTCGATGTTGTCGAACAGCGCGCGGTAGCGCTTCTCGCCCTCCGCGAGCCGTTCCTCGGCCGCCCGGCGCTCGGTGACGTCCTGCACCGTGCCGATCATCTGGACGACGCGGCCGTCCCCGTCGAGGATGACATCGGCCCGACGCGCGATCCAGCGCAGCGCGCCGTCCTCCGCCCGACGAATGCGGTACTCGACGCCCCCGGCCCCCCCGGCATCCTGCCGGGTCTGCTGGCCGGAGGCCGTCGGCCGGTCCTCCGGGAGGACGAGGGCCTCGAAGGTCTCCGCCGTGTACAGGCCGGTCGGCGGCACGCCGAACAGGCGTGCGAAGACCGGCGAGACGCTCATCAGGCCGGTGTCGATGGCGAGCTCGAAGGTGCCGATGCCGCCGGCTTCCTGGGCGAGACGCGAGCGCCGGTCGCTGTCCCGCAGGGCCTGCTCGCCGTCCAGGCGCTCGTAGACCGCCGACATCAGCCGCGCGACGGTGGCGAAGAACGTCAGGATTTCCTCGTCGAAGGCGGGCTGCTGGGTCGACGCGAACGAGATGACCCCGCGCAGCGAGCCCCGGCTCATCACGGGATATCCGGCGTAGGCGTCCAGGCCCATGGCGCGCGCGGTCGCGTAGGCCTCCCCGCCGGATGTCTGCAGGCTGGCGAGCACGAGGGGCTGCCGCCGCTCGGCGACGATCCCGCACAGGGGCGCACCGATGGGCAGGCGCTGCAGCAGCTCCTGCACCTCGGCCGTCGCGTTGAGGGAATGCGTCAGGTGCAAGTCCCTGCCGCCGGGCCCGAGGTCGTAGGTGTAGCTTCGGTCGAACCCGAGCGTGCCCGCGCTCGCCGATAGGATCGGGGCGAGGACGGCGGCCGGGTCGGTGGCGTTGAGGAGCGCTTGGGAGCTCCGCGCCAGGATGTCGAGGTGGCGCACCCGGCGTAGCTTGTCCCGCTGGTGCTCCAGCAACGCGTCGCGGTGCTCCACCGCTCGCCGGGTGGACAGCAACTCCGTCACTTGGCGGGCCAGGGCACGCAGGTCGTCGGCCTGCTCCTGCGACAGGCCTTCGGGCCGGGGCATGGTGTCGATGACGCACAGGCTGCCGAGCACGTGCCCCTCGGGCGTGCGCAGCGGCGCGCCCGCGTAGAAGCGGATGTGCGGATCGTCGGTGACCAGCGGGTTGGCGGCCGTGCGCAGGTCGGCGCTCAGGTCCGGGATGATGAGCAGATCCGGCTCCGGCAGCGCGAACTTGCAGACCGAGCGGTCGAGATCCGTCTCGCAATGGGGGAAGCCGACCTTGGCCTTGAACCACTGCCTGTCGGCCGCGACCAGGCTGACCAGGGCAACGGGGACGGCGCACAGGCGCGTGGCCAGGCGCACGATGTCGTCGAACCCCTGTTCGGGGAGCGTGTCGAGGATCGAGTAGGCGTCGAGGGCCGATAGGCGTGCCGGGTCGAGGACGGGGCTGCTTGGATCGGGCTGCATCGCGCTGGCGGGTTCGTGCGGCAGGCCCTCTCAAGACCTTGAGCGTGTCTCTACTGATGAATCGGCTTTTTGCGAGGCAATTCCACATCGTCGACGACGTCGAACCGGGGACGGGATGCCGCATGTCAGGGGCGTCCCGGCGCGGACGTCGCTATCCGGCGAGCGGGTCGTGTCCCCGGGGCACCTTCTGGACGGCGCGGCGGAGGATGCGGGACAGGTCGGCGACCGAGTAGGGCTTGCGCAGCAGGTCGAACCCGTGGGTGCCCTCGGCCGCGAGCACGTCGCTGTACCCGGAGGTGAGGACGACCGGCAGGTCCGGCCGGCGCCGACGGATCTCGCCCGCGAGCTCAACGCCGTTCATGCCCGGCATCATCACGTCGGAAAACACCACCTCGAAGCGGAAGGGGACCCGCTCGATCTCGGCCAGCGCCTTCGTCGCATCCGTCACCCAGACCGTCGAATAGCCGAGTTCCCGCAGGGCCTGCTCGGCGAAGGCGCCGACGTCGATGTTGTCCTCGACGACGAGGACGCAGGTGCCATGTCCCTCGGCCAGCGGCTCCGGTTCGACCGTCACAAGACCGGACGCAGCGGTGTCGACGCGCGGGAGGTAGACGGTGAAGGTGCTGCCGTCGCCGAGGGCGCTCTCGACCGTGATCTCGCCGCCGGACTGCTTGGCGAAGCCGAACACCTGGCTCAGGCCCAGCCCGGTGCCCTGGCCGACGACCTTCGTCGTGAAGAACGGCTCGAAGATGCGCTCCAGGTTCTCGGGCGCGATGCCGGAGCCGGTATCCGAGACCGAGACCGCGACGAAATCGCCGCGCCGTCTCGGGTGTGCCCGCACGGCCGGGATCAGGGTGGCTCTGCGGAGCTGGATGCGAAGGTGCCCCTCGCCGCCCATCGCGTCGCGGGCATTGACCACGAGGTTCACCAGCGCGGTGTCGAACTGGCTCGGGTCGGCGTTCACGTGCAGGTCCTGCCGGTCCTCGCCGGGCAGGTCGAGCTCGACCCGGATCCGCGCGCCCGTGAGCGTGCCCACCATGTCGGCGACCGCGGTCACGGCGTGGTTCACCGCGAAGGTCTCGGGCCTCAGCGCCTGCCGCCGGGCGAAGGCGAGGAGTTGGCCGGTGAGCTTGGCGGCCCGGTCGACCGTGTCGGAGATCGCCCCGATGTATCTCTGCCGGCGTTCCTCGGCGAGATCGCGCCGTTTCAGCAGGTCGGTGGAGGACTTGATGACGGTCAGGAGGTTGTTGAAGTCGTGGGCCACGCCGCCCGTGAGTTGCCCGACCGCCTCCAGCTTCTGCGACTGACGGAGTTGCTCCTCCAGTGCGCGCCTGTCGGTGACGTCGCGGCCCGCCGCGTAGAAGCGGTCGCCGGTCGGGATGGCGTTCCACGAGAACCAGCGGTGGCCGCCGTCCCGCGTCCGGACGCGCACGTCGACGTCGGCGAGCACGCCGCCGCCGCTGACCCGCTCGAAGGCCGCCGAGACGGCATCCAGGTCGTCGGGGTGGACGAAGGTGTCGAAGCGGGCACCCTCGACCTCGGCGATGTCCCACCCGAGCGTCTCGGTCCAGGCATCGTTGGCCGTCTGGAACAGGCCGTCGAAGCCACAGACGACGAGGAGGTCGCGGCTGGCGCGCCAGACGAGGTTGCGCTCGGTGGTCTTCTCCTCCGCGGTCGCCTGGAGCGTGGTCTCGGCCCGGCGGCGGTCGGTGATGTCGTTGAACAGGACGGCGACCCGATGCTGCTCGGGCTCGCCGACCCGCAGGGCATGCACGTCGAACCAGCGGCCCATCGCGACCGCGCCGCTCTCGAACCGCACCGGCCGTCCGGTGCGCGCGACCTCGCCGTAGGTGTCGAACCAGAAGCGTTCGTGGCCCGGTACGATCTCGCTCATCCAGCGCCCGACGACGTCGTGCAGTCCGGTCTGGGCCCCAAAGGCCGGGTTGACCTCGACGAACCGGTAATCAGCCGCCCGGCCCGCCGCGTCGAACCGCATCTCGACGATGCAGAAGCCGCTGTCGACGGCGTCGAACAGGGCCCGGTACCGGGCCTCGCTCTCGGCCAGCACCCCCTCGGCGGTGCGGAAGCGGGTGACGTCGAGCTGGCTCGCGAAGAAGTACCGGAGCTCGCCCTCCGGGCCGAAGACCGGGCTGACGTAGAGTTCGTTGCGGAACGGCGTGCCGTCGCGCTGGTAATTGAGGATCTCGACGACGACGTCGCGCCGGCCGGTGATGGCGTCGCGGACCTTGGCGATGTCGGTCGGATCGGTGCCGGGCCCCTGGAGGAAGCGGCAGTTGCGCCCGATCAGCTCGGCGGCGTCGTAGCCGCACAGGTTCTGGAAGGCCCGGTTGGCGAAGACGATGGGATTGTCGGGCTGGCCGGGGTCGGTGATGATCTGCGGCATGCGGGTCTTCTCCGCCGCCGTGAACAGCAGGTCGGCGGAGGCCGCGGAGGTCTGCTGCCCCTGGCCCGGCCGGCGCAGGCCATCGCCGCGCGCGGCCTCCAACCGCGCCTCCAGATGCGCCACGCGCTCTTCGAGTTCGCGCTCGCGCCGTCGCAGCCTCTCGTTCTCTGCGTCCATGGCCCCCTCGGTCGGCCGCGTGGATAGCGGCGGCGGCGGCGGGGGACAACGCGGTACGGCCCGGCCAGGGCCGTCGCGATGACGCAGCAGGCCTCGGATCCGGCGGCGGTGATGCGGGGTGCCTCACCCCGCGAACCGGTGACGCCGGTGCGCTGGCCGCGCCATTGGCGAGGGCGCGCGGCGGCGCGCATCCGGTTCTGCGGAGCGCCGGGCGTGTGCGACATGACGGAACCACGGATCGGGACCGCCGCGTATCGGCCGTCCGGCAGGGGCGCCGCCCGGGCCTCGCAGACCGCAACCGCGGCAGCCCGCACACGCGCGGTTGCCGGCACCCCTCGGCGGAATGGGGAGGCCCTGAACGGTTGGATCAGGTGCGCGCGAGCGCCGCCTCCGGCAGATGCAGCGTGATCCGGTACTCGGACGCGTCGTGGCTGCGCGTCACCGTCGCTTCGAGCTGACGCAGGGACATGTCCACCAGCAGCGTGCCGAAGCCGCGGCCGGGCCTCGGCTCCGGGATCCGGGCCATGCGCTCGCGCCATTCCAGCACGAGCCCGTCCTTCCGCTCCCAGGTCACCGACAGCGAGCCATCCTCCGATCCGAGGGCGCCGTACTTCACCGAGTTCGTCGCCCACTCGTGCAGGATCATCGCCAGCGACGACACGTGCCGCCAGTTGATCGTCATGAGCGGCCCCTCGATCGTGGTCGGGACGTGGTCGCGGTAGGGCCGGAGCGTCGCGCCGACCAGGCCGGAGAGATCGCTCATGCCCTGGCCGTCGCTGGGATCCGCCAGGGAATGCGCACGCCCCAGGGCGGAGATGCGGTCGCGCATGTCGGAGGCGAAGATGCCGATGTCCCGGTGCGTGCGGGCGCCCGCCGAGATCATGCCGCCGATGATGGCGAACAGGTTCTTCACCCGGTGGTTCATCTCCCGCAGCATCAGGTCGCGGGTCTCGGCCAGGGCGTATTCGGGCGAGACGTCGATGCAGACGCCGACGATCCGCTTGCGGTCGCCGCCCCGGGTCAGGCGCCCGTAGCTCCGGACGTGCCGGAGCGTCTGCTCCGCCCTGCGGATGCGGATGCGGGCTTCGAACTCGTCCAGCCCGTGCGCGGCCTGGGAGAGCGCCGCCTCGAGGCCGGGGCGATCCTCCGGCGTCACGCAGGCGATCAGGGTCGCCGTCGGGTGCGGCGTGTCGGGCGCGAGGCCGAACATCGTACCGGCGGTGCTGTCGACCAGGATGGTCCCGGCATCGGGACTGTACTCCCAGACGCCGATCCCGCCGGCCTTGACGGCCAGTTCCAGGCGCTCCCGCTCCGCCGCGAGCTGGCGCTCCAGGGACAGGGCCTCGGTGATGTCGGTCAGCACCAGGGTGGCGCCGTCGATGCTCCCGTTCTGCAGGCGGTAGGGCAGGACCCGCAGGGACAGCGTCCGGTTCCCGTCCCGGGTGGTGATGCGCCGCTGGATCACCGAGCCGCCCGCACAGACCTCCTGCGCGTCGTGCAGGTAATCCTGCCCGGCGAGCCGGCTCGCGACGTCGGCGAGCGGACGGCCGCGGTCGCCCGGCTGCAGGGGGAAGATCGTCGTGGCCGCCGCGGTGAAGCTGCGCACCCGCAGGTCGCGGTCCAGAACGATCACGGCGAGGTCGGTCGATTCGAAGAAGTTGCGCAGGTCTGCGTTGGCGATGGTGAGCTGCTCGACCTTCGTCTTCAGCTCGTCGTTGACCGTGGAGAGCTCCTCGTTCGTCGACTGGAGCTCCTCGTTCATCGACATCATTTCTTCGTTGGAGCTCTTCAGCTCCTCGTTCGTCGTCTCCAGTTCCTCGACGGCCGAGCGCAGCTTGTAGCGCGTGCGCAGCAGCTCATCCTCCAGCGCCTCGACGTGATCGTCGCCCGCGTCCATCTCCACGAGGTCGAGGTCGTCCGACGGCTGGAACGTACCGGTCTCGCGCAGGATCAGCAGCATCGCGCCGTCCGGCAGGGGATCGCAGACCAGCTCGACCGTCTGCGTGCCGTAATCCGAGCGGATCGCCACGTCCCGCACGACGACGCGCTTGCGCGCGTCCCGGGTCTGGCGGAGCAGGGGGCCGATCACGTCGCGCAGGCCCGGCCGCGCCAGCGTGATGGCGCTGGTGCCGCCGGTCCGCGTCACCGGGAAGTCGAAGTAGCGGCTCAGGCGCCCGTAGGCGGCGATGATGCCCCCGTCCTCGTTCAGCACCATGCTGGGCGGGGCGTAGCGTTCGACCACCCGCCGCACCGCCACGGTCTCGTCGGCGATCGACGGGTCGCCCCGGCGCTCCTCGCGTCCGCCGGGACGGGGTTCGCCGCGCCGGGCGCTTCCGGGCAGGTCGATCGGGTAGTGCGGCGCGCCCGGCGGCCGCTCGAACAGGCGGGCGTGCTGGTCGATGGTGGGGAAGAGCTGCTCGAACCGGCTCACGCTCTCGGAGGGGCCCAGGAACAGGTAGCCGCCGGGCCGCACCGCGTAGTGGAACAGCGGCACGACCGATTGCTGGAGCCGCTCGTCGAAGTAGATCAGCAGGTTGCGGCAGGAAAGGAGGTCCACCCGGGAGAACGGCGGATCCTTCACCAGGCTGTGGCTGGAGAAGCGGATCAGGTCCCGGATCTCGGCCGCGATGGTGAAGCGCTCGGCGTGGAGGACGACGTAGCGCTCGCGCAGGGGCGCCGGGATGTCGGCCAAGGCCGCCGCCGGGTAGCTCGCCTCCCGGGCGATCTGGAGCATGCGCTCGTCGATGTCGGTGGCGAAGATCTGCACCGCCAGCGGCACGTCGAGGCGGCGGGCCGCGTCGGCGAACAGCATGGCGATGCTGTAGGCCTCCTCGCCGCTGGAGCATCCCGGGATCCAGACCCGGATGTCCTCATCGGGGTTGCGGGTGCGCAGCAGGGGCTCGACCGCCCGCTCGCGGAGGATCTCGAACAGCTCGGTGTCGCGGAAGAAGCGGGTGACGTTGATCAGCAGGTCGCGGAACAGGGCCTCGCACTCGACCTGGTCGGCGCGGACGCGGGCGAGATAGGCCCGCCCGGAATCCAGGCCCAGCACGTGCATGCGCCGCTCGACCCGGCGCACCAGCGTGGTCCGCTTGTAGCCGGCGAAGTCGTGGCCGACGGCCGTGCGGAGCACCCGGCACAGGTCGTCCAGGTGGTCTGCGACCGGGCCCGATTCCTCGCCGCCGGCATCGGTGCCGCGGCGGCGGAAGAAGGCCGCGAGGCACTCCACGATCTCCCCCGGCGGCTGCACGAAGTCGACGAGCCCGGTCCCGACCGCGGAGAGCGGCATGCCGTCGTAGCGGGCGGTGTCGGGCTGCTGGACCACGCAGACGCCGCCGTGCTCCTTCACGGCGCGCAGGCCGGTCGTGCCGTCGGCGCCCGTGCCCGACAGGATCACGCAGGCGGCATTGGCCTGCTGGTCGACGGCCAGCGACAGGAAGAAGTCGTCGATGGGCCGCCGCAGCCCGCGCGGCTGGACGAACTTCGTGAGTTCGAGCACGCCGTTCTGGATGACGAGGCCGCGCCCGGGCGGGATGATGTAGACCGTGTCGCCGGCGATCCGCTCGCCGCCCTCGCACTGGAGCACCTGCAGCTCGGTCTGCCGGTCGAGGAGCTGCGCCAGCATACTCTCGTGATTGGGGTCGAGGTGCTGGACGATGACGAAGGCCATCCCGGTCGGGGGACGGGCGCGCGCCAGCATCTCGCGCAGGGCCTCAAGCCCGCCCGCCGAAGCGCCGATCCCCACCACCGGCCCGGCGAAGGGGGCGGGCACGATCTGCCCGCCGCCGAGGGCCTCGGAGGCCTCGCCTCCGGCCTCGTTATGGAAATCCTGGTGCATTGAGATCCGCGAGCGTGAGCTTGGCCTGCGCGACGGTGGCGACAGTGTTGGCGATCGTCCTCAGGGACCCCTCGATGACGAGGCCGCTCTCGGCAAGCGTCGGACTCAGCCGGGACAAGGTCCGGCCGAGCTCGGCATCGTAGGCGGAAAGTAACTCCGGTTGCGAGCGGCTGACGTCGAATTGAGATGCGAAAAGAAAGCGCACCTCGCCCGACAATGCCTTCAACTTGGACATGTACAGCAGATTGACGAACGGCCGCCCGTCCTTGCGGAAATTCACGATCGACGTGCGCACCGCATCCACCCGCTCATCCTCCAGGAAGGCGTGGATCTTGACCCGCGCCTCCCGGTTCTCGGCGTCGCGCTGCAGGAGGCGGCAATTCAGCCCGATCACGTCGGCGTTGTCGTACCCGGTAAGCCGATGGAACGGGCTGTTCACCAGCAACAGGGGGTTGTCCGGCGCAACGGAGGCCAGCGCGAGGGCGATGTGCGAGCTCTCGAAGTAAGCGTGGAGTTCGGCCGGGATGTTCTGCGTGTCCACGTCGGATCCCCGTCGCCTCCGTCCGTTCCGCCGCCGCGCGTCCGGTCCGTCCATCCTCCGGTCCGCCACCATGACGGACGCCACCGCCCTCCGGTTCCCGCGCCGGGCGCTGAGACGGCGGCCCGTCATGGGCGCCCCGGTCGCGGAAGGCAATGACCGGCCGGGCCGTACCGTGCCGGGACCCGCGCCCGAGCCTCGCCCGTGACGGTGCTGCCGAAGCGGGCCGTCGAAGCGGGCCGTTGCGCCTCCGGCGCGCCGGGCCTCGTCATCCCCGGCGGGCCCGGGCCGCGGTGGCCGCGGTCGGGCGGGGCGTTTCCCCGGGGCGGGCGATGGCCGGGATCGCCGCATCGGGCAGGGCGCCCCGCATCGGGCGTCCGGCGTCGTGGGGGGCGTCCGCCACGAGATCTTCCACGGCCCGCCACGCGACGAGTGCCGGAGGCGGGACACGTCCAGCCGCTGGAAGACGCGCAGGCCGTGACCAGTCCGAGGTCGACCGCCTCCAGCGGTGTCCGACCACAATCGGCCCTGCGCGGTCGGCCACCTGCGCCCGCCACCGTGCCGGATTCGGCATTCCGGCTACCAATCGCCGCCGCCATGCATTAGAGTTCCTCGCGATCCGGGCCAGGATCCCGGTTCTGCGAGGCAATCGCGGTCGATTCGCAGCCAATACCGGTACAATGTGGAATATTCGCGTGCAATAAAGCTTATTCGTTCGGGATAATTATGTTTTTAAACATGAATGCAGGTCGTTTTTCGGCGGAACTGCGATGCGTATACAATTCCATCTACAGAATGACGGATCGGAGATCTCATGAGGCGGTTTTGGAGTTGAGGTGCGGCGATTGTCTTTAGCGGATGAGACGGCCACGACGCGTTCTGATCAATCGGGTCGCCTTACTGATAGCTGGCATGCTGTTGTTGAAGCGGTTTCCGGCCGGTACAGCGAGCTTCTGTTCGCGCTGAAAGCCTCCGAGCAGGCTGTCGCGGCGCGCCTCGACGACCTCACGGAAAGCGTCCGGGGAGCGTCCGAAGGCGCACAAGGGGGCCGCGACGACGTCGCGGAAGCGGTTGATCGCCGCGTTGAGGATCTCGCAACTTTGCTGCGCGACCACGGGGCTGCGATTCTACAGGCTCAATCCCAGGTGCGGGACAGCCTCGCCGACGCCATCGCCGGCCGCTTCGGCGATCTGGCCTATCTGCTCCGCGAACACGAAGCGTTGGTCTCCCGGCAGCAATCGGAGGTGCGGGAGGGCTTCGCGGAGGCCCTGTCCAGCCGGTTCAACGACCTGGCGTACCTGCTTCGCGAGCAGGACGCCGCCTTCCGTGAGCGTCAGAACGCCGCCCGCGCTGACCTCCAGGACCTCGCTTCGCGGATCGATCGCATCGTTCCCCTGATCCAGGACGGGCACGCGGTTGCCGAGTCGCGTGCCGCATCGGCCCGCTTCCAAGCCGCGAGCTATCGGGCCGCGCTGGGGCGCGTGAAGGTCGTGTTCATCGCCCAGACGGCGGAGACGTGGCCGTCCTTCCACTCCGTCGTTGAGGCGTTCCGGCACGATCCGAGGTGCGAAACAACCGTCGTCGTATCGCCCTTTCTGCAAGGCGGCTATCCGTCGGCTCGCCTCCGCGATTTCCTCGTCCAGCGTGACATCCCGTTCACGACGGCGGAGGCTTACGACCTCGAAGCGGAGGCGCCGGACGTCCTCTTCTACCAGAATCCGTACGATTCGACGCGGCCGGCTTCCCTGCATGTCGGCTCGGTCGAGCGGGTCGTGCCGAGGATCGCGTACATTCCCTACGGTCTCGAGATCGGCGGCGGGGACGAGAACCGGCGCTACCAATTCGATCTCAACGTGCAGCAGCGATGCTGGCGTATCTTCGCGCGCTCGGAGCGGCACCGTCGGATGTTCGGCCGGTACTGCCGGGCCGGCGATAACCACGTCGTCGTATCGGGGCATCCGAAATTCGACTGGGCTCAAGGCTTCACCGCGGACGATCTCGATCCGTCGCTGGTGCGGGCTGTCGACGGACGGAAGGCGTTCTTGTGGAACCCACATTTCGCCATCTCGTCGGAATCGCAATGGTCGACGTTCTTCATCTGGAAGGACGTTCTCGTTGACCTCTTCGCGAGCCGGGAGGACATCGTACTCCTGCTCAGGCCGCATCCGTCCTTGTTCACGACGATCCTGCAACACGGGGTCATGACGCAGGCGGAGATCGATGCTTTTCTCCAAGGCGCCCGGGACCGGGGCGCACTCATCCTCGACGAGCGTCCCGACTATCGGCACAGCTTCACCGCATCGGTTGCCCTGATGTCGGACGTGTCGTCCTTCCTGCTGGAATACCTGCCGACGACGAAGCCGATCCTCTATCTGCGCAACGAGGCCGGGCCGGGGCTCAACGACGATGCGGAGATCATCAACGCCTACGCGCTCGGTGACTCCGACCACGCGATCAGACGATTCATCGACGACGTATCGGCGGGGCGCGATCCGTGCAGATCGGCTCGTCTCGGTCCCCTGAGCGAATACCTGTTCGGCACGGACGGGCTGGCCGGCCAGCGGATCAAGGATCACGTGGTCGCGGCGGTCCTCCACGAGGGTGCGCGGTGGCCGAGATCGCGCGCGCGCGACGAAGCGCCCGGAAGCCCCGACCTGGGACGCGGGCTGAGCACGGGACCCGGGCTGACCAGGCCGGTCGATCCAAGCGCTGCCCAGTCGGCGGCCTCGGCCTTCTGGATGGCGTGCAACAACACGTTCCTGGCCTCGCCCGAATACTATATGCGCCAGGAGGCCATCCTCCAGGCCCACGTGCTGCCGCTCATCGAGACGACCTGGAGCATCCTCGACATCGGCTGCGGCAACGGCCGATTCACGCTTCTCATGGCCGCGTGCGCGAACTCGGTCCGTGGGTTCGACCTCTCCCGGAAGCTCGTCGACCAGGCGCGGGCCGAGGCGGCCCGGCGAGGCATCGCGAATGCTCGGTTCGATCAACGCGATCTGAGCGAATACCGTGATGAAGACGTGTACGAGATGGTGTCGTGCATGGGCGTCGTATCAACCCTGATCGAAGACGAGCGTTTTGACGCCCTGCTGGGGATCCTGCGGGGGGCCGTTCGTCAGCAGGGCCTGCTGGTCCTGAAAGACACCGTAGCGGTGGGAGCGAACGACGTTTTCGTCTCCACCGCGGAGTACACGTCCCTGTATCGCGCGGAAGCAAAGTATCTCGGCGCGCTTGCGGCCTGCGGATTCGACGCAATCGAGGCCATCGAGATGGGGCGCGACCAGGGTCTCGTGAACAAGATGTTTATCTTTCGGCGCGCCTGAAGGGTTGGGGGTGAACGATGAGCCGCGTGGTCGGATCCCGTGTATCGCTCGACTACGAGGCGATCGAACGATTCTTCCGTGACCGGGGCGCGGTCGCGAATCGTCAATGCGACTACTCGGCGACGATGTACCAGGACCGTTCTCCGGACCTCGTGACGGCGCGCGATCGTCACGAGAAGAGCGCCGTGCTGCCCTTGATCGGCCACGGCGCCGGATTGCGGGTTCTCGACATCGGCTGCGGCGTCGGGCGGTGGGCCGACGCTTTCGTCGGGCAGGCCGCGGCGTATCTCGGCATCGACTTCAGCGAGGAGCTCATCCAGATCGCGCGGCGCCGGGTACCCGAGCGCCCCGATTTCGCGTTCCAGAGGGGCGCGGCCCAGGATCTGGCGACGGCCGAACTCGCGATAGCGCCGCCGTTTGACGTGTTCCTCATCGCCGGTGTCTTCGCCTACCTGAACGACGACGATGTTCTGGCCTGCTTGCGAGCCCTTCCTCCCCTGGCCGCCGCGACCGCGACCGTCTGCATCCGGGAGCCCGTCGGGATCGAGGCCCGCCTGTCCCTGATCGGCGAGTTCTCCGAGGAGCTCGATTGCAACTACAGTGCTGTCTACCGGACAGTCCCGGAATACGCTGAATTGATCGATAGAGGTCTGTCATGCGGTTTCACCCTGACCAAGCAGCAGCGTCTGCTACCCTCGTCTTTGGAGAACAGGCGTGAAACAACGCAGCATGTCTTCCTCGTCACCCGATCCGAAAAGCGGTAGGTCGTCCCTGGCGTTTGACTTGGACGGAACGGTTACGCGGGAGGAGATACTGCCGGCGATCGCGCGCGAACTGGACCTGTTCGACGAGATGTCGCTGTTGACCGATCTCACCCTGCGCGGAGAGATCTCCTTCGAACGGTCGTTCCGGCTCAGGTTCCAGATCCTGAGAAACGTGCCGCTCGCGCGCATCCAGGACATAACCGGGAGCGTGCGGCTCGACCCCGACATCGCCGCCTTCATCAGGGCTGAAGCCGACAGGTGTTTCATCGTGACGGGGAACCTCGATCTCTGGGTCGCGCCGTTGATGACCGTGCTGCCTTGTCGCTGGTTCTGCTCGAAGGGCCATCTCGGGCCGACGGGCGCCGTCGAACTGGGCGAGGTTCAACTGAAGAGCAGGGCGATCCGCGAGTTGCGGTCCAGTGGCAGCGACGTCGTCGCGATCGGCGACAGCAGCAACGATGTGCCGATGTTCGAGGAGGCGGATGTCGGCATCGCCTATGGCGGCGTGCATGAGCCGGTCGCGGCGCTCCACGAGATGGCCGATTACGTGGTGTACGATGGAGCGACGCTGTGTCGATTGTTGGCCACGCTGTGATTGCGGCCGCCGGCGTGGGGAGCCGGCTGGGGCATGGGATACCCAAGGCGCTGATCGACGTCTGCGGCCGCCTGATCATCGAATACCAGCTTCATCTGCTGCGCGATGTCGAGGACGTCCGCGTCGTCGTCGGCTATCACGAGCGCGCGGTCATCGCTGCCGTGCGACGGGTTCGCGCCGACGTCATCTTCGTGCGTAATCCGGCCTACCGTCACACGACCACGCTGCAGAGCCTCCACCTGGCCGCCAGAGATCTCCGGGGCAAGTCCGTACTGATCCTGGACGGCGACACCGTGTACGGCGCGAGAAGCTTCGCGACCTTCCTGGAGACGTGCCGCGAGCGATCGAGCCTTGTCAGCATCGCCGACGAGATCTCGGAAGATCCTGTTTACGCGAATACAGCCGAAGACGCCGACGGAATCACGGTGACCGGTTTCAGCAGAACGGTACCGAGTCACTACGAGTGGGCCAATCTCGCGCTCGTCCCCGCAGACTATCTGACGAACGACGAGACGCCGGTGTTCGAGAGGCTGTCCGCATTCGCCCCCCTACCGGCATGCCGGGTGGAACGGCTGGAGGTCGACACGGAGAAGGACCTCGCCGCCTGCCGAGCGCGCCTGGAACGGGATCCAGGCTTTGCCGGAGACCTCCCGTGAAAGCCTTCCCGATCGCGGATCCTGACGACGCATCGGGCCGGAGACGCTGCTCCGCCGGCCGCCGATCCGCTCCCCGCGGGCGGGGGGCTCTCGGTGGGGCCTCCGAGCCTGAGACGGCGCTGCGGTTTGTGGTTCGGGACCGGAGCCGCACGGCTGTCGGTCCGACAAAGCGCTCCGATACCGCTGGCCCGCCCCGGGCGGGTTCGCGCCGGCCTCAAGCGCCGGGCCGGCCGCGCCGGCCGCGATCGCCACGGCCGGCCCGGCGCCCCGAGATCGCCGAGCCTCCGCTCCACCCCGGATTTGGGTTCAGCCGCGCGCGATCTCGGCCTGGAGTTCTGGCACGACCTGGAACAGGTCGCCGACGAGGCCGTAATCGGCGACCTGGAAGATCGGTGCGTCCTCGTCCTTGTTGATGGCGACGATGACCTTCGAGTCCTTCATGCCGGCGAGGTGCTGGA
>NZ_JAKSYP010000058.1:0-69351 GCF_022829625.1 Methylobacterium sp. E-046
GCTGATCCGCGCCGGCTCGCTGCGGTCCACCGTGCACTCCGCCGCGTAAGCCTGGCAGAACGTCACCCAGGCGGCGAGCGGCTTGGCGTCCCCCTGAACCCGCGCACCCGCCTCCGTCGGAAGGCTCGCCAGCGTCTGTGCTTGCGCGGCGGCCGTGAGGCCGAGCAGCGCCGCAGCGCCGGCCACCATCCCCCGAACCGTCCTGAGAAACCCCGCGCTCATCGCACCCGCCCCCGTTGTTGAGGCCAAGATTGCGCCGCAGAGCCTCCGCGGCGCTGAAGCGGATGCGCGCAATTTTACCGATTCGGGGGTGGGGGCCGGGTGACGCGCGACAGCGTCGACGGGGGGCTTGAGAAGCCGCGCGAATCCGTGGCTTCAGTTTCGGGAAGCGGAAACCTTGAGGATTCGTTCGGGGCCTGGGGCGCGTCACGAAGGCGGCGCCGGCCCCGAAGAAGGCCGCGCCCGCGTCCATCCGGCCAGCCGGTCTGCCCCGGGGCCGGCGCACGGCCGCGCACCCGCTCCGCCGCCCCGGCCATCGCTTCTACGGCTCGGCGACAACCGTCCGCGCCTCGTCCGTCGCCCGAAAAACCTGCGTGATGTGCTCAGCGAGATCGCGCGTGCCCAGCGCGGAGGTCTCGGTCATCGGCCCGGATTCCCGCCACGGCGGCCCCGGTGCCGGGGCCCGTCACCCCGCGGTCTGGTCGAGCTTGCGCTCCGCCTCGCCCTTCAGTTCGGGGAAGTCCGCCTGCGTGTAAGCGCGGCCGCGATGCGGATCGTCGGTGACGCCCTCGTGCTCCAGGCGGCGCAGCTGCACCCGGCGGATCTTGCCCGAGATGGTCTTGGGCAGGTCGGTGACGAATTCGAGCCCCCGCAGGCGCTTGAACGTCGCCAGCCGCGCGTTGGTGAAGCGGAAGATGTCGAGTGCCGTCTCCGGTCCCGACGAGGCCCCCGCCACCAGGGACACGTAGGCCTTCGGGATGGTGTGGCGCATCGGATCGGGCACCGGCACCACCGCCGCCTCGGCCACCGCCGGATGCTCGATCAGCACGCTCTCCAGTTCGAACGGGCTGATGCGGTAGCCCGACGATTTGAACACGTCGTCGGCGCGGCCCACGAAGGTGTAGCAGCCCTGGTCGTCCACGAAGGCGACGTCGCCGGTGTGGTAGAGATCGCCCCCGGCCCCCGACAGGTTGCCCTGGCCGTCGTCGTAGCCCTGCATCAGGCCGGCGGGCCTGTGCGCCCCGAGCTCCAGACAGACCTCGCCCTCGGAAGCCGGCTGGCCGTCGATGTCGAGGACGCGCACCCGGTAACCCGGCAGGGGCCGGCCCAGCGCCCCCGGCACCACCGGCTGGCCGGGCGTGTTGGCCATGAGCGCCGTGGTCTCGGTCTGGCCGTAGCCGTCGCGGATCGTGAGACCCCAGGCGCCCTTCACCCGCTCGATCACCTCCGGGTTCAAGGGCTCGCCCGCCGCGCAGACCTCGCGCAGGGCGAGAGTCCGACCGGTGAGATCCTCCTGGATGATCATCCGCCACACGGTCGGTGGCGCGCACAGCGTGGTGGCGCCGGTGCGTTCCAGCTGCGCCAGCAGGGCGGCGGCGTTGAACGGCGCTTGATTGATCACCAGGATCGTCGCCCCGGCATTCCAGGGTGCGAAGAATGACGACCACGCGTGCTTCGCCCAGCCCGGCGAGGAGACGTTGCAGTGCACGTCCCCGGGCTGCAGCCCGAGCCAGTACATGGTCGAGAGCGCCCCCACCGGGTAGGAGCGGTGGCTGTGGCGCACGAGCTTCGGCTTCGCCGTAGTGCCGGAGGTGAAGTAGAGGAGCATCGGGTCGTCAGCCCCGGTCGGGCCGTCCGGTGCGAAATCGTCCGGGGCCGCGGACGCGTCGTCGTAGGCCGCCCAGCCCTCGGTCGCGGCCCCGGTGACGAGGCGGATGGCGTCGCCCGTGTCGAGCCCGGCGAACCGCGCGATCTGTTCCGTCCCCGCCACGATGGCCCGGGGACGGCCGCGGGCGAGGCGGTCAGCGAGTTCGTCGGCGGTGAGCAGGGTGGTCGCCGGGATGACGACCGCGCCGAGCTTCATCGCCGCCAGCATGGTCTCCCACAGGGCCGGGACGTTGCCGAGGAGCAGGAGCAGGTGGTCGCCGCGCCTCAGGCCCTGCTGCCGCAGGTGATTGGCCACCCGATTGGAGCGCCGGGCGAGCTCTCCGAAAGTGAGGCACTGCTCGGCGCCGCTGCCGGCCTCGACGATCCGGAGGGCGGCCCGGTCGCGGCTCTCGGGGCCGGCGAGCACCGCGTCGAACCAGTCGAGCGCCCAGTTGAACGGCACCGGGTCCGGCCACGCGAAGGCCGAGACGGCGGCGGCGTAATCGGTGCGATGGGCCAGCAGAAGGTCGCGGGCCTCCCGGAAGCTCGGCATGGTCGTTCCCCTCCCCGTATCGTGGTCTTGGCTGCCCGTCCCGTTCGGCCGAGGCGGGCCGCATTCAGGTGTTCTCGAACCGGGGCGGCCGCTTCTCCACGAAGGCAGCCATGCCCTCCTTCTGGTCCTTGGTTGCGAACATCGCGTGGAAGACCCGCCGCTCGAACCGGATCCCCTCGGTCAGCGTGGTCTCGTAGGATCGGTTGACCGCCTCCTTGGTCATCATCGCGATCGGGAGCGACATCGACGCGATCGTCTCGGCGGCCTTCAGCGCCGCGTCGATGAGCTGATCGGCGGCGATCACGCGGGAGACCAGCCCCGCGCGCTCGGCCTCGGCGGCGTCCATCATCCGGCCGGTCAGGCACATCTCCATGGCCTTGGCCTTGCCGACGAACCGGGTCAGCCGCTGGCTGCCGCCGATCCCCGGCATCACGCCCAGTTTGATCTCCGGCTGGCCGAACTGCGCCGTGTCGGCCGCCAGGATGATGTCGCACATCATGGCGAGCTCGCAGCCACCGCCCAGCGCGTAGCCCGCCACCGCGGCGATGATCGGCTTGCGCACGGCGACGAAGCGGTCCCAGTCGGCGAACCGGTCGCCCGCGTACATCTCCGCATAGGTGGCGTGCTGCATCTCCTTGATGTCGGCGCCGGCCGCGAAGGCCTTGGCCGAACCGGTGATGACGATGCAGCCGACGCCCGGATCCGCGTCCGCCGCGGTGGCCGCCCGGATCACCTCGCGGGTGAGCTGCGCGTTGATGGCGTTGAGCGCCTTCGGCCGGTTGAGGGTGATCAGCAGGACTCGGCCGCGCGTCTCCGTCAGGATCGTCTCGTACGGCTCGCTCACGACTCGCCTCCCTGCCCGCGAAGCATAGTGATGATCGCGGAAAAGTCCTCTCCCCCGTGGCCCGCGCCGTCGAACAATCCGTAGATCTGCGCGGCCTCCGCGCCCAGCGGCGTGGCGGCCCCGGAGGCGAGCGCCGCGGCCTGGGCGAGCCGGAGATCCTTGAGCATCAGCGCGGCGGCGAAGCCCGGCTTGTAGCCGGTGTTGGCCGGCGAGGTCGGCACCGGTCCCGGCACCGGGCAGTAGGTGGTCAGCGACCAGCACTGGCCCGAGGAGACCGAGGCCACGTCGTAGAGCGCCTGATGCGACAGGCCGAGCTTCTCGCCCAGCGCGAAGGCCTCGCTGACGCCGATCATCGAGATGCCGAGGATCATGTTGTTGCAGATCTTCGCCGCCTGACCGGCGCCGGCCTCGCCGCAATGGAACACGTTCTTGCCCATCGCCTTCAGCAGCGGCTCCGCCTTCGCGAATGCGGCTTCGGCGCCGCCGGCCATGAAGGTCAGCGTCCCGGCCTTCGCGCCGCCGGTTCCCCCCGAGACCGGCGCGTCCACCGACAGGCAGCCCCGGGCCTCGGCGAGGCCGTGGGCCTTGCGGGCGCTCTCGACGTCGACGGTGGAGGAATCGATCAGCAGGGTGCCGGCGGGCAGGGCCTCCGCGAGCTGCGTCCAGACCTCGACCACGTGCCGCCCGGCGGGCAGCATGGTGATCACGACATCCGCTCCGTCGGCGGCTTCGAGGGCCGAGCCCGCCACCGCGATCCCCGCGGCCCGGGCGGTGTCCAGCGAGGCCGGCACCAGATCGAACCCGCGCACGGTGTGGCCGGCCCGCACGAGGTTGGCCGCCATGGGCCCACCCATATTGCCGAGACCGATGAACCCGATGGTCTGCGCCATCCCATTCCTCCCCATTGCATCACGCGGGACCCCGGGTCCCGCCCCTCGACCGCCCGTCCCGCCGGCGCCCTCATCCTGAGGCGCCGGAGCGTAGCGGAGGCCTCGACGGAGACCTCCAGCCGGCCGCGCGATCCCTGGAGCCCTCCCTCAGACCCGGCGATGCGGGCCCCTCAAGATGAGGCGGCGGGTGGGATCAGGCGGCCCGTCATCAGATCGCGCCCGTGCGCGACTCCGCGAAGACCGGCGCCGCCCGCGCCTCCAGCCAGCGGGCGATCCGGGCGGGATCGACCGCGTCGAGGGTGGGCGGGTTCCAGCGCGGCGTCTTGTCCTTGTCGATCACGGCGGCGCGGATCCCCTCGCGGAAGTCGCCCTCGTCCAGCAGCGCCAGCGAGGCGTGGTACTCGCGCTCCAGGCAGGCCTCCAGGTTCGCGGAGCCGCGGCCGAGGCGCAGCAGGCACAGCGTCAGGACGAGGCTCGACGGCGCCTTGGTCAGCAGGGTCGTCCGGGTCGCGGCCGCGAAGTCGGAGCCGTCCGCGTCGAGGGCGGCCAGGATCTCGTCCACCATGTCGAAGGCGAAGCAGCGGTCGATCCGGGCCCGGTGCGCCGCCAGGGGCGGCGCCCCCGGGTCCTGCGCGAACCGGGCGATCAGCTCCCGTACGCCCTCGTGGCCGGCATCCGGATCGAGCGCCAGCAGGGCGTCGATCAGGTTGGGCAGCTCGGCGGACGGCACCTGAGCGTCGGCGAGCCCGCAGAAGATCGCATCGGCGGCCCCGACCGGCTCACCGGTCAGGCCGAGATAGGTGCCGATCTCGCCCGGCGCCCGCGGCAGCAGCCAGGTGCCGCCGACATCCGGGAGGTAGCCGATGCCGGTCTCCGGCATGGCGACGCGGGAGCGCTCGGTGACGATCCGGTGGGCGGCGTGGCCGGCGAGGCCGACGCCGCCACCCATGGTGATGCCGTCCATCACCGCCACGAAGGGCTTTTCATAGGCGGCGATCCGGGCATCCAGCCGGTACTCGTCGCGCCAGAAGGCCTCCGCGAAGGCGGTGCCCTGGCTTTCGTACAGGCCGCGCAGATCGCCCCCCGCGCAGAGGCCGCGCTCGCCCTCGCCGGTGAGCAGCACCGCGGCGATGCCGGGATCGGCGGAGAACTGGTCGAGGGCCTCGTCGATCGCCAGGACCATGCCGTGGGTCAGGGCGTTCAGCGCCTGCGGCCGGTCGAGCCGCAGGCGCCCGAGGGCGCCGACACGCTCGACGATCACGTCGGTCATCGGCGGCCCCCGGTCAGCGCGCGGGCGATGATCATCCGCATGATCTCGTTCGTGCCCTCCAGGATCTGGTGCACCCGAAGGTCCCGGACGATCTTCTCGACCCCGTACTCGGCGAGGTAGCCGTAGCCGCCGTGGAGCTGGAGCGCCTGATTGGCGACCTCGAAGGCGGCGTCGGTGACGTGGCGCTTGGCCATGGCGCAGAGCTGCGTCGCGGCCGGGTCCTTGGCGTCGAGCGCGCCGGCCGCGTGGCGCAGGAAGGTGCGCGAGACCTCCAGGCTGGTCGCCATGTCGGCGAGCCGGAACTGCAGCGCCTGGAAATCCATGAGCTTCGCCCCGAAGGCGCGCCGGTCGCCCATATAGGCGAGGGCCTTGTCGAGGGCCGCCTGCGCGCCGCCGAGGGAGCAGGCGGCGATGTTGAGGCGCCCGCCGTCCAGCCCGCTCATGGCGATGCGGAAGCCCTGGCCCTCCGTGCCCAGGCGGTTGGCCACGGGCACGCGGCAGCCGTCGAAGCGCACGGCCCGGGTCGGCTGGGCGTTCCAGCCCATCTTGCGCTCGTCGGCGCCGAAGGAGAGGCCGGGCGTGCCCTTCTCCACCACGATCGCCGAGATGCCCGCCGGGCCGGCCTCGCCGGTGCGGACCATGCAGACGTAGAGGTCGCTGGCACCGGCACCCGAGATGAACTGCTTCTCGCCGGAGAGCACGTAATGGTCGCCGTCCCGCTCGGCGCGGGTGCGGAGCGCCGCCGCGTCGGAGCCCGAGCCCGGTTCGGTGAGGCAGTAGCTGGCGATCCGCTCCATGCCCATGAGCGACGGGATCCAGCGCCGGCGCTGATCGTCGTCGCCGTAGGCGTCGATCATCCAGGCGCACATGTTGTGGATCGACAGGAACGCCGCCACGGTCGGGCAGCCGGTGCTCAGCGCCTCGAAGATCAGGGTCGCGTCGAGGCGCGAGAGCCCCGAGCCGCCGACATCTTCGCGGACGTAGATGCCCGCCATGCCGAGGGCGGCCGCCGCCCGCAGGGTCTCGACCGGGAAGGTCTTGTCCCGGTCCCAGTCGAGGGCGTGCGGCGCGATGTGCTCGGCCGCGAAGCCGAGGGCCATCTCGCGGATCGCGGTCCGGTCCTCGTCGAGCCCGAAACTCATGGGCACTGCCTCCGAAGGTGCAAACGAGCCTCCCTCCCCCTCTGCGGGGGAGAAACACCCCCGCGTTGGCGGGGGTCGGGAGCGGGGAGCGGCGCTTCCGTGAAGGTCGCGGCGGGCGCCGGAACCCGCACCGTCGCGCTGTTCCCCTGCCGCCGCGTCATCGCGCGGCCCCTATCCCCCTCCTCCGACGGGCCTGCCCACTCGGGACAAGGGGGATGCCGATCTTGGGCAGACCCAGGATCGGTCGGGGAAGGGTTTCGGCCTACCGCATCGTCGGGATGGAGAACTCCGCCCCGCTCTTGATGCCGCTCGGCCAGCGCTGCGTCACGGTCTTGGTCTTCGTGTAGAAGCGGATCGAGTCCGGCCCGTGCTGGTTCAGATCGCCGAAGCCCGAGCGCTTCCAGCCGCCGAAGGTGTGGTAGGCGATCGGGACCGGGATCGGCACGTTCACGCCGACCATGCCGACGTTCACCCGGGCGGTGAAGTCCCGGGCGGCGTCGCCATCCTGGGTGAAGATCGCCACGCCGTTGCCGTACTGGTGGGTCGAGGGCAGCGCCAGCGCCTCCTCGTAATCCTTGGCCCGCACCACCGAGAGCACCGGCCCGAAGATCTCCTCCTTGTAGATCGTCATGTCGGGCGTCACGCGGTCGAACAGCGAGCCGCCCATGTAGAAGCCGTTCTCGTAGCCCTGGAGCTTGAAGCCGCGGCCGTCGACGGCGAGCTGCGCGCCCTCGGCGACGCCCTTGTCGATGTAGCTCGCGACCTTCTGCACCGCTTCCGCCGTGACCAGCGGGCCGTAATCGGCCGAGCCGTCGTGCGACGGGCCGATCTTGAGCGACTCGACCCGCGGGATGAGGCGCTCCATCAGCCGGTCGGCGGTCTGCTCGCCCACCGGCACCGCCACCGAGATCGCCATGCAGCGCTCGCCGGCCGAGCCGTAGCCGGCGCCGATCAGCGCGTCGACCGCCTGGCCCATGTCGGCGTCCGGCATGATGATCATGTGGTTCTTGGCGCCGCCGAAGCACTGGGCGCGCTTCCCCGTCTCGGCGGCGCGCACGTAGATGTACTCGGCGATGTGCGAGGAGCCGACGAAGCCCACCGCCTTGATGTCCTCATCATCCAGGATGGCGTCGACCGCCTCCTTGTCGCCGTTGACGACGTTGAGGATGCCCGCCGGCAGGCCCGCCTCCAGGAAGATCTCGGCGATGCGGATCGGCACGCTCGGGTCGCGCTCGGACGGCTTCAGGATGAAGGCATTGCCGCAGGCGATGGCCGGGGCGCATTTCCACAGCGGGATCATGGCCGGGAAGTTGAACGGCGTGATGCCGGCCACCACGCCGAGCGGCTGGCGCAGGGAATAGACGTCGATGCCGGGGCCGGCGCCTTCCGTGTACTCGCCCTTGAGCAGGTGCGGGATGCCGCAGGCGAACTCCACCACCTCGACGCCGCGCTGGATGTCGCCCTTGGCGTCCGGCACGGTCTTGCCGTGCTCGGAGGCGAGCAGCTCGGCCAGCGCGTCGTTCTCCCCGCGGATGAGTTCAAGGAAGCGCATCATCACGCGGGCGCGCTTCTGCGGGTTGGTCGCCGCCCAGGCCGGCTGGGCCGCCTTGGCGTTCTCCACGGCGGCGCGCATCTCGGCCTTGCTGGCCAGAGCGACCTTGGCCTGGACCTCGCCGGTCGAGGGGTGGAACACGTCGGCGAACCGCCCGCTCTCGCCGCCGACATTCCGGCCGCCGATGTAGTGCCCGATCGTGCGCATGCGCGCCTCCCTGTGATGTGGCGTTCGATTTTGGCGCACCCTAACAGGATCCCTTGAGCGATAAAGCCAGATGCGCTTACAGCCGCTGTGCATCGATGCACAGCGGGAGTGCGGTCATGGCCAGGACGGGGCCCAACTGGGACGATCTCCGCTTCTTTCTCGCGGTGGCGCGGACTGGGACCCTGAGCGCAGCGGGGGCGCGCACCGGCACCGAGCACACCACGGTCGGGCGCCGGATCCGCGCCCTGGAGGAGGGCCTCGGCGCCCGCCTGTTCCATCGCAGCAATCTCGGCTACGCGCTCACCGAGGACGGGGCGAACCTGCTGGGCGTCGCCGAGGCCATGGAGAGCGCGTTCCTCTCAGCCAGCGCCGCCACGGAGGCGGCCCAGGCGGTGTCGGGCACGGTGCGGATCGGCGCGCCGGACGGGTTCGGCAGCGTCTTCCTCGCGCCGCGGATGCACCGGCTGACCGCCCGCCATCCGGAGCTGGAGGTGGAGATCATGGCGACCGCCCGGATCTTCAGCCTGTCCAAGCGCGAGGCCGACATCGTGATCAGCCTCTCCGGCCCGCAGCAGGCCCGGGTGGTGGCGCGCCGGCTCACCGATTACCGGCTGCTCGTCTACGCGGCCGAGTCCTATCTCGCTGCGGCAGCGCCGATCGCGGAGCTCGCGGACCTGCCGGCCCATCCCTTCGTCGGCTACATCGAGGACATGCTGTTCACCCGCGAGCTCAACTACCTCGGGGCGCTCGGCCCCGCGGTCACGGCCCGCCTGCGCTCCACCAATCTCCTGGCCCAGGTCCACGCGACGCTCGGGGGCGCCGGCCTGTGCATCCTGCCGGCCTTCATCGCGGCGGCCCATCCGGGACTCGTGCCGGTGCTGCCCGAGGCGGTCTCGCTGACCCGCTCGTTCCACATGCACATCCACGAGGACCACCGGAAGGCGGCCCATATCCGCGCGGTGGCGGGGTTCATCGCCGCCGAAGTGAAGGCCGCGGGGGCGCTGTTCGCCGGGCCGGCGGTGTAAGCGGCGGCGGTTTCGCCCCGCGGTCGCGCGCCTTAAGATCGGCCGTTCCGGCGCACCATCAGAGGCGCCGGGTGGGAGAAGCAAGACATGGTCGCCTCGATCGCCCTGCCCCGGCTGATGCGCGTCGGCGCCGGCGCCTCGCGGCTGCTGCCGGAGGTGCTCGGCCAGCTCGGCCTGTCGCGGCCCTTCGTGGTCACCGACCCCTACCTCGCCGGCAGCGGCCGGACCGACATGCTGCTCGAACGGCTCACCAGCGCGGGGGCGCAGGCGACGATCTTCTCCGAGACCGTGCCGGACCCGACCGTCGCCTCCGTGGAGGCGGCGCTCGCGGCCCTCCAGGCGGGGGATTTCGACTGCGTGGTCGGCTTCGGCGGCGGCAGCCCGATGGACACCGCCAAGGCCGTGGCGGTGCTCGCCCGCCACGGCGGCCACATGCGCGACTACAAGGCGCCGCGCCAGCAGGACGAGCCCGGACTGCCGATCGTGGCGATCCCCACCACCGCCGGCACTGGCTCCGAGGCGACTCGGTTCACCATCGTGACCGACGAGGCCTCCGACGAGAAGATGCTGTGCATCGGGCTGGCCTATCTGCCGGTGGCCGCCCTGGTCGATTATGAATTGACCCTCACCAAGCCCAAGCGGCTCACGGCCGACACCGGCATCGACGCCCTCACCCACGCGATCGAGGCCTATGTCTCGCGCAAGTCGAACCTGTTCTCGGACGGGCTGGCGCTCCAGGCGATGGGCCTGATCGCCCCGAGCCTGCGCCGGGTCTGGACCGATCCGGGGGACCGGGCGGCGCGCGAGGCGATGATGCTCGGCGCGACCCAGGCGGGCATCGCGTTCTCCAATGCCTCGGTCGCACTGGTCCACGGCATGAGCCGGCCGATCGGCGCGCATTTCCACGTGGCGCACGGGCTCTCGAACGCGATGCTGCTGCCGGTGGTCACGGCCTTCTCGGCGCCGGCCGCCATCGACCGCTACGCCGCCTGCGCCCGGGCCATGAAGATCGCCGGCCCGGACACCGACGACCGCTCCGCAGTGTCGGCCCTGGTGGCGGAACTGGAGGCGCTGAACGACGACCTCGACGTGCCGGGTCCCCAGGAATACGGGATCGACCCGGCCCGCTGGGAGGCGCTGCTCCCGACCATGGCGGCCCAGGCGCTGGCCTCCGGCTCCCCGTCCAACAACCCGGTGGAGCCCAGCGCCGACGAGATCGTGGCGCTCTACCGGCGCGTCTGGGCGGCCTGAATCCGGCGGCCCGTCGACGGGTCGGAAGCGTCATCCATCGCGGGCGGAGCGAAGCGGGACCGCCTCGCTCCGCCCGCGATGACGCGGGGCGTGCGCCCGCCTACTTGGCCGCCGTCAGCGGGCAGCCGCTCTCGGCCGGGGAGGCGAAGGCCTCCTTGCCGGGGACGGTCGAGATCAGCTTGTAGAGGTCCCACTCGCCCTTCGACTCGGCGGGCTTCTTGACCTCGAACAGGTACATGTCGTGCACCATGCGGCCGTTCGGCTGCACCACGCCGCCATGGGCGAAGACGTCGTCCACCGGCAGGGCCTTCAGCTTGGCGTTGACCGCGTCGGTCTCGTCGGTGCCCGCCGCCTTCACGGCCTTGAGGTAGGACAGGACCGCCGAATAGGTGCCCGCCTGGATCATGTTGGGCATCCGGCCGGTGCGCTTCATGTAGCGCTGGCCGAAGGCGCGGGTCTCGTCGTTGGCGTCCCAGTACCAGCCCTCGGTGAGCGTGAGGGCCTGTGCCACCTTGAGGCCGAGGCCGTGCACCTCCGAGAGGGTGAACAGCAACGCCGCGAGCTTCTGGCCGCCCTCGACGATGCCGTACTCGGCCGCCTGCTTGATCGCGTTCGAGGTGTCGAGCCCGGCATTGGCGAGACCGATCACCTTGGCCTTCGAGCCCTGCGCCTGGAGCAGGAACGAGGAGAAGTCCTGGTTGGAGAGCGGGTGGCGGACGCTGCCCACCACCTTGCCGCCGTTGGCGGTCACCACGCGGCTGGTATCGGCCTCCAGCGCCGAGCCGAAGGCGTAGTCGGCGGTGAGGAAGAACCACGTGTCGCCGCCCGCCCGCGTGAGCGCGCCGCCGGTCCCCACCGCGAGCGCCCGCGTGTCGAACGCCCAGTGGTAGCCGTACGGCGTGCAGGCCTTGCCGGTGAGGTCGCTGGTCGCGGCCCCGGTGGTGATGGTGATCTTCTTCTTCTCCTTGGACAGGCCCTGGACCGCCAGCGCCACCGAGGAGGTGGTCAGTTCCATGATCGCGTCGACGCCGTCGCGGTCGTACCATTGCCGGGCGATGGCCGAGGCGATGTCGGGCTTGTTCTGGTGGTCCGAGGAGAGAATCTCGATCGGCACGCTGCCGATCTTGCCGCCCATGTCCTCCACCGCCATGCGGGCGGCCTCGACCGAGCCCTGACCGCCGTACTGGGCGTAGAGTCCCGACTGGTCGTTGAGGACGCCGATGCGGATTGCGTTGTCCGAGAATGCCTCCGCGCCGGCCCCTTGCGCGGCGGCCGATCCGGCGCCGAGCGCCGTCCCCGCCAGAGCCGCCGCCACCACCGCGCCGCCGAATGTCCTGATCATGTCTCCCCCCGGTTCGCCCGAGCGCCCGCTTCTGAGGCGGATCCGACGTCACGATAGAACACGAACGGGTGAGTGGCCACGGCCACGCTCGGCCGAACGCTGAAGGATCGGGCCGGTTGTGACGTGCGGTCGAGCGGCGGCCCGTTTCCGGACCGGTCGAGCGTGGCGAGGTTATAATACCTTAACCATAAGTACACGAATCCGCGGGCAAGTTCAGGCCATGGACGGCAATTCAGCCGTCTCCGGCGTGTCCTTGCGATGAACCCAGCCCGTCTCGCCGTCCTCGGCATCGCCCTCGCGGCGGGCAGCGGGGCGGCCTTCCTGATGAGCGGCGGCGATCCGCCCCCGCCGACGCCACAGCCGACGGTCGAGGCGCCGCCGGCGCCGATGACCGACGTGCTCGTGGCCGCCACCGACATGCCCATGGGGCAGGTGCTGCGCGCCGCGGACCTGCGCTGGCAGGCCTGGCCGGACGCCGCCATCGCGCCGGGCTACATGACGCGCAAGCTCAATCCGAAATCCCTGGACGAGACGGTCGGCGCCTCCGTGCGCTCGAGCTTCCTGGCCGGGGAGCCGATCCGCGCGCAGAAGCTGGTCCGCCCCGAGAGCGGGTTCATGGCGGCGATCCTGCCGCCCGGCATGCGCGCGGTCGCCATCGTCACCGACAGCCGCGGCACCAACTCGGCGGGCGGCTTCATCCTGCCCAATGACCGCGTCGACGTGATCCGCATCTTCCGCGACGACGCCAAATCGCGGGCCGCCAACACCGACGTCCAGTTCTCCCAGACGATCCTGACCGACATCCGGGTCCTGGCGATCGGCCAGCTGATCCAGGAGAAGAACGGCACCAACGTCGTCACCGGCGAGACCGCGACGCTCGCCGTCACGCCCGCTCAGGCCGAGACCCTGGCGCTCGCCCAGAAGGTCGGCGCCCTGTCGCTCGCCCTGCGCAGCCTCGCCGATGCCGGACAGCCAGCCGAGGCCCTGCCGCAGGCCGAGACGTCCGATGCGCAGACATCCGAACCCGCCTTGACCGTCGTGCGCTTCGGCGTCGCGCGGCAGCAGACGCCGTGATGGCCATGACCGCACAGCTGCCCCTCCCCCGACCGGCTCGGCACGAGGCCGACCGGCGACGGCGCCGCCGCGCCGCCGCCCTCGCGCTTCTGGCCGCGGTGACGACGCCGGCGCTGGCCCAGGAGCGCTCGACCCTCGGTCCGGCACCGGTGCTGACGGTCGGCGCCGCCGAGGCGGCCTCGACCCGCAAGGTCGAGCTGACCGCCGGCCGCTCGGTGATCGTCGACCTCCCGCGGGACGCCAAGGAGGTCTTCGTCGCCAACCCGGCGGTGGCCAACGCGGTGGTCCGCTCGACCCGCAAGGTCTTCGTGATCGGCATGGCCGACGGCGCGACCTCGATCTTCATCATGGACGCCGAGGGTCGCCAGATCGCCGCCCTCGACGTGACGGTGGCGCGCGACCTCAACCTCGGGACCCTGCGCGAGCTGCTCAACCAGAGCATTCCGGGCGGCCGCTTCGACGTGCGCTCCTCGGGGGCCTCGGTGCTGCTGTCGGGTTCGGTGAACGCATCGGCGGATGCCCAGCAGGCGATCGACATCGCCAACGCCTTCGTAGGGCTGGGCGGCGCCGGTGCGGCGGGGGCGGCGGGCGCGGCGAGCGGCGGCGTCGCGTCCGGCGCGCGCGGTGCCGTGATCAACAACCTCACGATCCGCAACAAGGATCAGGTGATGCTCCGCGTCACCGTCGTGGAGGTGTCGCGCAACGTCCTGAAGCAGTTCGGGATCAACATGACCGGCAACTGGTCGGCCCTGAACCCGCTGGGATCCGCGGCCTCGCCCGCGTTCAACAACAACCTGCCGTTCCCGATCAACACGGACTTCCCGCAAGGCAACCAGATCCAGGCCTCCGTGAGGGCGGGCGGCTTCTCGCTCCAGGCCACGCTGAAGGCCTTCGAGCAGGCAGGCGTCTCCCGGATCCTGGCCGAGCCGACGCTGACCGCGATCTCCGGTGAGGCCGCGAAGTTCCTGGCCGGCGGCGAGTTCCCGGTGCCGTCCTCGGCCTCCTGCGCGGTGGGCGGCGTGTGCACCCCCGGCATCACCTACAAGCCCTACGGCGTCGCCCTGTCGTTCACCCCCGTGGTGCTGGCCGACAACCGCATCTCGATCCGCGTCGCCACCGACGTGACCGAGATCGATCCGCAGCAGAGCTTCGACTACGTCGTCGGCAACTCCACGATCGCGGTCCCGGGCACCCGGGTGCGCCGCTCGGAGACCACCGTCGAGCTGCCCTCCGGCGGCGTGATGATGACGGCGGGCCTGATCCAGCAGGTCAACCGCCAGGCGATCTCCGGCCTGCCGGGCCTGATCAACCTGCCGATCCTCGGCGCCCTGTTCCGCTCCCGCGACTACCAGCGGCAGGAGACCGAGCTGATGATCATGTGCACCCCCTTCATCGCCCGGCCCATGGAGCAGAAGCAGGTGAGCCGGCCCGACGACAACTTCGTCGACGCGACCGACGGCCAGGCCGTGCTGCTCGGCCAGATCAACCGCCTCTACGGCCGGGTCGGCCCGGCCGCCGCCGCCGCGGCCCCGCTCGGACGCACCTACCGCGGCCGCGTCGGCTTCATCGTCGAGTAAGGCCCGAGGACCGGATCCATGACCCGACGTCACCACCCCACCCTGCCCCGCCTCGGCGGCCTCGTCGCCGCCTGCGCGCTGGCCACCCTGGCGGCGGCCTGCAAGAGCGATCCCGCCACCACCGGCGAGATCACGGTGTCGGATTACCGCGCCCGGCACCCGATCGTGCTGGCCGACGGCACCCGCAGCCTCGACGTGTTCCCCACCGGCATCGGCCATCTCGACCCCCGCCAGACCGCCGACATCGACGCCTTCATGCTGGAATACCGCCGCTTCGGCCGCGGCGTTCTCCTGATGGAGGTGCCCCGGGGCGTGGCTCCGGCCGTGGCCCCCGCCGTCGAGCGGACGGCGGCGGCCTTGCGCGGGCTCGGCGGCCAGAACGGCGTCGGCACCCGCGAGATCGCGGTGACCGGCTACGCGGTGGCGGCGCCGAGCCTCGCCACGCCGATCCGGCTGAGCTTCCAGCGCATGCAGGCCAAGGTGGCCGACCAGTGCGGGCTGTGGCCGCAGGATCTCGGCACCTCCAGCTTCCAGGTCGATTACAGCAACCGGCCGAACTGGAACCTGGGCTGCGCCATGCAGTCGACCGTGGCCGCCCAGGTGGCGGATCCGGTGGACCTCGTGCGCGGCCGGCCCGAGGGCCGGATCGACACGGTCAAGCGGGTCCGGGACATCGGCCAGTTGCGGGACGGCAAGGATCCGTCAACCACATGGCGGCAAGATGGGCAGACGGCCGTCAAGTCCCAGGTCGGTCAGTAGAACTGGCTCGCCCAGGCCCAAGCCCAGGCCCAGGCCCAGGCCCGCACCCAAGCCCACGCCGAACCCCGAACGCGAACCTGAAAGCGCCGTCATGGCAGACCTGTCCGAGACAACCGAGCGCACGATCGCCCCGGTGCCCCGGATCACCATCCAGGCCTTCTGCGAGACCGGCGAGACCGCCGCGATGATCGAGGGGGCCGCCCTCGACCGGCGCATGCAGAAGGCGCAGGTCAAGGTCCGGATGGGCGGCGGCGCCGCAGCGATCGAGGCCTACCGGCACGCGCCGACGCCCAACGTCATCATCCTCGAGACGCAGGGCCAGCGGTCCAAGCCGGTCGAGTGCCTCGACGCCCTGGCGGAGGTCTGTGACGAGGGCACCCGCGTCCTGGTGATCGGCCACCTCAACGACGTGACGCTCTACCGCCAGCTGATCCAGCGGGGGGTCTCCGACTACCTGATGGCGCCCGTCGACCCGCTGACCCTGATCGCGGCGATCTCCGACCTGTTCACCGCCCCGGGCGTGAAGCCGGTGGGGCGCACGGTGGCGGTCTACGGCGTGAAGGGCGGCATCGGCGCCTCCACGGTGGCGCACAACTTCGCCTGGGCCGTCGCCCGCAACCAGGGCGTCCAGACGGTGATCGCCGATCTCGACATCGCCTTCGGCACGGCCTCGCTCAACTTCAACCAGGATCCGCCGCAGGGCATCGCCGAGGCGGTGTTCGCCCCCGAGCGCCTCGACTCGGCGCTGGTCGAGCGCCTGCTGTCGAAGTGCAGCGACAACCTCAGCCTGCTCTCGGCGCCCGCCAGCCTCGACCGGACCATCGACCTGTCGGAGCCGGCCTTCGACGCCCTGATCGAGTACATGCGGGCGAGCGTCCCCTGCGTGGTCCTGGACGTCCCGCACCAGTGGAGCGCGTGGTCGAAGCGCGTCCTCACGGCGGCCGACGAGATCCTGATCGTCGCCGGCCCGGACCTCGCCTGCCTGCGCAACACCAAGAACCTGCTCGGCGCCCTCCGGCACGGTCGCCCGAACGACCAGCCGCCCCGGATCCTGCTGAACGGCGTCGGCGTGCCCAAGCGGCCCGAGATCGGATCCGCCGAGTTCGCCAAGGCCCTGGAGGCCCCGATCGCGCTCACGATCCCCTTCGAGCCCGCCCTGTTCGGCACCGCCGCCAACAACGGCCAGATGATCGCCGAGATCCAGGCCGGATCGAAGGTGTCCGACCTGTTCAACGACTTGGCGGCCGCGACGCTCGGACGGCCCGAGGCCCGGCGCGGGCGCCAGAGCCTGCTCGAGCCGCTGCTGGCCAAGCTCGCCAGCGCCAAGCTTCCCGGCCGGAAGGCCTCGTGATGCGGCGCTGCGACCAGGATCCGGCCCATGTTCGGTAGGCGACAGACCAGCGGCGCGACCCCGGCCCCGCCGCCGGTCCCGCAGGCGCGGACGGTCGCCGCCGTCCCCGCCCCGCGCGAGACGGCGGTTGCCCCCAGGCGGCCTGAGCCCACGGTCCCGGTCGTCGTGGAGACCGTGCGGTCCGAGGACTATTACCGCACCAAGAGCCTGATCTTCGGCGCCCTGATCGAGGCGATCGACCTCACGCAGCTCTCGCGCCTCGACGCCGAGACCGCCCGCGAGGAGATCCGCGACATCGTCACGGAGATCATCGGGCTCAAGAACATCGTCCTGTCGATCGCCGAGCAGGAGGAGCTGCTCGACGACATCTGCAACGACGTGCTGGGCTACGGTCCGCTCGAGCCGCTGCTGGCCCGCGACGACATCGCCGACATCATGGTCAACGGCGCCAACCGGACCTTCATCGAGGTCAACGGCAAGATCCAGCTGACCAGCGTGCGCTTCCGCGACAACCAGCAGCTGATGAACATCTGCCAGCGGATCGTCAGCCAGGTCGGCCGCCGGGTCGACGACGCCTCGCCGATCTGCGACGCCCGCCTGCCGGACGGCTCCCGCGTCAACGTGATCGCCCCGCCGCTCGCCATCGACGGCCCGGCGCTCACCATCCGTAAGTTCAAGAAGGACAAGCTGACCCTGGAGCAGCTCGTGCGCTTCGGGGCGATCTCGCCGGAGGGCGCGGAGGTCCTGAAGATCATCGGCCAGTCGCGCTGCAACGTGGTCATCTCGGGGGGGACGGGCTCGGGCAAGACCACGCTGCTCAACTGCCTCACCGCCTTCATCGAGCACGACGAGCGGGTCATCACCTGCGAGGACGCGGCCGAGCTGCAGCTCCAGCAGCCGCACGTGGTGCGCCTCGAGACGCGCCCCCCCAACATGGAGGGCCAGGGCCAGGTCACCATGCGCGACCTCGTCAAGAACTGCCTGCGCATGCGGCCCGAGCGGATCATCGTCGGCGAGGTGCGCGGACCGGAGGCCTTCGACCTGCTCCAGGCGATGAACACCGGCCACGACGGCTCGATGGGCACGCTCCACGCCAACAGCCCGCGCGAGTGCCTGTCGCGCATCGAGTCGATGATCTCGATGGGCGGCTTCACGCTACCCTCGAAGACCCTGCGCGAGATGATCTGCGGCTCGATCGACGTGGTGATCCAGGCCATGCGCCTGCGCGACGGCTCGCGGCGCATCACCCACATCACCGAGGTGCTCGGCATGGAGGGCGACGTCATCACCACGCAGGACGTCTTCCTCTACGACATCGTCGGCGAGGACGCGAACGGGAAGCTGATCGGCCGTCACCGGTCTACCGGGATCGGGCGGCCGAAATTCTGGGAGCGCGCCCGCTACTACGGCCTGGAGCGCCGCCTCGGCGAGGCGCTCGACGCCGCCGAAGTCGTCGACCGAGACTGAGCGCGGACCCGCCCCATGCTGGACCTGGCCGTTCCCGCCGCCTCCAACCTGCCGATCGCGGCCGGCCTCCTCGGCATCGCGGCCGCCGCGGTGGCCTACGTGGCGATCCTGCCCCTGCTCAGCGGCGAGCGCCGGGCGAGCAAGCGCCTGAAGTCGATCGGCGTCTCCGCGTCGGGGGCGGCGATCCGGGGAGTGACCATCAACCGGCGCGAGCAGGTCGCCAAGACGCTGAGCGAGATCGAGGCCAAGGCGAAGGGCGCCACGAAGGCCAGCGTCGAGCTGAAGCTCGCCCGCGCCGGCCTCGCTTGGACGAAGAGGACCTTCTACATGGTCTCGGCCGTCTGCGCCGGGGTCCTGGGACTCCTGCTCTTCGTGATCACCGAGAGCCCGTTCGTGGGCGCCGCCGCCGCCTTCGCGGGCGGCTTTGGCCTTCCGGCCTGGCTGCTGCGTCGCCTGAGGCTCAAGCGCATCGCGAAGTTCAACAAGGAACTGCCGAACGCCGTCGACGTGGTGGTGCGTGGCATCCGCACCGGCATTCCGGTGGGGGATTGCTTCCGGATGGTCTCGCGCGAGGCCGAGGAGCCCGTGCGCAGCGAGTTCAGGACCGTCGTGGAGACCCAGGCGCTCGGCCTGTCGCTGGGCGAGGCGGTCTCGCGCCTGTTCGAGCGGGTGCCCACCGCCGAGGTGAACTTCTTCGCCATCGTGATCAACATCCAGCAGCAGTCGGGCGGCAACCTGTCGGAGGCGCTGAACAACCTCTCCGTGGTGCTGCGCGACCGCGCCAAGATGCGCGGCAAGGTCCAGGCGATGAGCATGGAGGCCAAGGCCTCGGCCTCGATCATCGCCTGCCTGCCGTTCGGCGTCGCGGGCATCACCACCCTGACGAGCCCCGACTACATCTCGCTGCTCTGGACCACCGACATCGGCAAGATCGCGCTGGTCGGGGCGGCGATCTGGATGTCCATCGGCATCTTCACCATCAAGAAGATGATCGCCTTCGACTTCTGACAGCCTGTTCGACGCCACCCCCTCCATCGGAGCGCGCTCACGTTCGGCGGATCTTCCGTCCCCACCCCATCACGAGAGGCAAGCGGCGGACGGGGGGCCCATCCAGGCTTCGGCCGCGCTTCGGCAACTCGGGCTGAGCGGGGAGGATCGGGGCCGGCCCCGGATCGCAGGACATCTCGCCAAGCGGGCCACGACGCCCACCCGTCACCGGATCCCGAGTCATGATCGATGCCATCGCGGAGAAGCTGTTCGATCCCCGCTTCATGGGGATGCTGCTGACCTCCGTGGCGGCGGCCGCGACCGCCTTCGCGGTGGCGCAGCCCTTCTTCGAGACCGACAAGCTCGCCAAGCGGATGAAGATCGTCAGCGACGAGCGCGAGCAGATCCGGCGGCGCGAGCGGGCCCTGGGGGACCGGACCATGAGCCGCGCGACGCTGCGCGTCGCGCCGAAGGCCTACATGAAGTCCATCGTCGAGCGGTATCACCTGAGCCGCTGGCTCGGCACCGACACGGCCAAGCGCAAGCTGATGATGGCGGGCTATCGCGGCCAGGGGGCGGAGACGGCGTTCCTGTTCTTCCGCCTCGTGGTCCCGGTCGCCACGGTGATCACCGCCCTGTTCTACCTGTTCGTGCTAGAGGCGATCGACGCCTCCGTCCTCATGCGGGTCGCGCTGGTGATCGCGGCCGCCTACGGGGGCATCAAGGCGCCGGAGCTGTTCCTGGTGAACGCCGCCAAGAAGCGGCAGGTCGAGATCCGGAAAGCGTGGCCGGACGCCCTCGATCTCACGCTGATCTGCGTGGAATCCGGTATGGCGATCGAGCACGCCTTCCGGAAGGTCAGCACCGAGATCGCCACCTCCTCGGTGGTGCTGGCCGAGGAACTCGCCCTGATGACCGCCGAGATGTCGTTCCTGCCGGAACGGCGCCAAGCCTACGAGAACCTCGTGCTGCGCACCGGGCTCGATCCCGTCAAGGCCGTGGCCACCGCGCTGATCCAGGCCGAGCGCTACGGTACGCCGATCGGACAGGCGCTCCGCGTGCTGAGCCAGGAAAGCCGCGACCAGCGGATGAACGAGGCGGAGAAGAAGGCGGCGGCCCTGCCGCCCAAGCTCACCGTCCCGATGATCCTGTTCTTCCTGCCGGTTCTGTTCGTCGTCATCATCACGCCGGCCGTCATCCAGATCATGCGGACCCAGTGACGGCGCGGGACAGCACCGAGCGGCGCGGATCCGTCGTTCAGCGGATCCGGCCGGGGCGGGTCGGCTCGAACACGATCCGGCGGTGATAGGTACACCAGCTCTTGCCGTCGGAGACCGGCGCGCCGCAGCAGATGGCCCGGTCGTTCGGCTCACCGATGATGTATTTGCAGACGAAGGCCCCTGACTGCGCGAAGGGCACGCGCAGGTCGGCCGACGGCTCCTGGACGGTCTCGGCATCGCCGATCTGGGACATGCGGACGAGTTGATTCATGGTGCTGATCGGCTCAATAACCATCCTGCTCGGTGGGTGCGGATGCCCCGGCAGACAGAGAGGGTGAAACGCTTCTCGCTCGGGCGGCGACCCCGTCTCGCGTCCTAGAGGAGCGGCGTCCGGGGAAGCGCGCGCGCTGCCGGCCGCGGTGGCCGACGCGATCGGCGTCATCGTGTTGTCGTAACTGGGGTTACGGCGTTTTAAAACAAGACCAACCTGCATTGGGCGCATCGTACCACGGTGCGGGGTGCGTAGCTCATCACGATCTACGGGGCCTGGATTGCCATTCGGCAGCCCTGACGAAACCGCGCGAACGCTCCGGATCGGCCACGACCCGCAGGTGCAACCCGGCTCGACCTGTGATTTGGTGCACGCCCTCGCGAACAGAGCCGGACCTGTCCCCATGGCCCACGCGCCCCTCGTGTCCCCCGACTGGCTGCACGACCGCCTCGCCGCCCCCGACATCGTGGTGCTCGACGCCTCGTGGTACCTGCCGACCGCCGGCCGCGACCCGGAGGCCGAGTTCCGGGCCGCCCACATCCCCGGCGCCCTGCGCTTCGACCTCGACGCCATGAGCGATACCGAGTCGAGCCTGCCGCACATGCTGCCGCGCCCCGAGGTGTTCGCGGCGCGGATGCGCGCGCTCGGCGTCGGCGACGGCATGCAGATCGTGGTCTACGACGGCCAGGGCCTGTTCTCGGCTCCGCGGGTCTGGTGGATGCTCAAGGCCTTCGGCGTGCGCGACGCGCTGGTTCTGGACGGCGGCCTGCCGGCCTGGGTCGCGGCGGGCTACCCCACCGAGGAGGGCGAGCCGCGCCCGCGTGAGCGCCGGCACTTCACCGCCCGCCTCGATCATGGCGCCGTGGCCGACGCGGACGACGTCGCCCGCGCCCTGGAGACCGGTTCGGCCCAGGTGGTCGACGCCCGCTCGGGCACGCGGTTCCGTGGCGAGGAGGCGGAGCCGCGGCCCGGCGTCCGGCCCGGTCACATGCCCGGCGCCTGCAACCTGCACTACGCGGCGCTTCAGCGCGACGGGCGGATGAAGAGCCCGGACGAGTTGGCCTCCGTCTTCGCCGAGAACGGCGTCGATCCGGCCCGGCCGATCGTGACGACCTGCGGCTCGGGTGTGACTGCGGCGATCATCGCGCTCGCGCTGGAGACCTTGGGCCACCCGGCCCGCGGCCTGTACGACGGCTCCTGGTCGGAATGGGGCGCCGATCCGGCCCGGGCCGTCGCGACCGGCGCGCCGTAGAAGTGGGTTTCCGAGGGCGACGACCCCGCAGCGGGTGATCAGGGCGAAGCCCGCCGGCGGGGCTGCGCCCCGCACCCGCGAAAGGTCCCGGACCGTCCGGAACCGCGACCTACGCCGCCCGCACGGCGTGGCGCTTGTCGGCGGCGCTCCACTGCATCAGGCCGATCATCACCGCGATGGTAGCCACGTAGACGAGCCCCTGCAGGGCTGTCGGCCGGTCGGTGTAGCCCACCAGCGCGTGCAGGATGCGGCCCGGCCAGGAAGTCTCGGCGATCAGGCCGGAGCTGTTCCAGAGGGTGTGGCCGAGGATGTCCACGACGCCCGCGTTGGCCAGGAACTGAGCCGCCTGCGCGGCGAGCCCCGCTGCCAGGAAGATGATCAGCACGCTGGTCACCGAGAACACGTAGCGGCTCGGGATGGAGGCGAGGCCGAAATAGGTCACCGCCGAGAGGAGCGCGCCCGCGCCGATCCCCGCGAAGGCGCCGAACTGGATGTCGGCGCCGGAAGTGCCGGAGGCCACGAGGCCGTAGAGGAACAGCACCAGTTCAGCGCCCTCGCGCAGGATCGCGGCGCCGATCACGATCGCCAGGGCGGCCGCCTCACGCTCGCCCGAGCGCACCGCGGCGCCCGTCGCCCGCAATTCACCCGCGAGTTCCTTGCCGTGCTTGCTCATCCAGGTGTTGTGCCAGATCAGCAGCAGCACCGCGACGATCAGGACCGCGGCGTTCAGGATGTCCTGGCCGCTGCCTTCGAAGGCGTCGGAAATCTTCTCGGCGAACAGGGCGACGACGGCGGCCCCCGCCAGCCCGCCCCCGATGCCGAGCAGGACCCAGCGCATCCGTCCCGGAATGCCGCGGGTCGCCGCCAGCACGATGGAGATGATGAGGCCCGCCTCGATGACTTCGCGGAAGGCGATGACGAAGGCGCCGATCATGGCGGTCTCCAAGATTGCGAGAGGTTGCGAGAGGTTGCGAAGCGTCGCGCGAACCGCGCTACCAGATCCAGAACAGGAGCACCCAGTTGGCCACCGACAGGGTGGCGGCCCCCGCGATGCAGGCCGTGGCCGCCGCCCGACGCAGGCCGCCCGCGCCGAGGCCTGCGACCCGCCACGCGAGCCAGACGCTCCACAGGCTCGCGCCCGCGAGCAGGCCGGCGCGCATCTCCGCCACGTAGGGGACCACGATGCCGTCGCCGCGCAGGAAGGTGACGGTGAGGGCGGACAATCCCAGGAAGACGCCGCAGCCCGCCACCGGGATCAGCGTCTGGGTCAGGTGGTGAAAGCGCCGGAGCGACCAGCCGCCGAGCGCGACCGTCGCGAGCGCCACGATCGCCGACAGGGCGAGCCCGAGGATCACCGTGGCGGCGCCGATGTAGGCCAGAAGCAACCCGCCGTCGAGGAGGGTCATCACGTCGTTGCGGTCGGGGTAGTTCGTCAGCACGAACCAGGGCGCCGAGTGCTCCAGGGGCCACGTCGTCCCGTGCTCGATGAGCCACGTGGCGGCCCATTGCTTGGCCTCGACGTACCAGGGGCTCGACGACCACTGGAAGGCCCCCACCGCCAGCGCCAGCATGCCGAACAGGATCAGCATGGACTGGTCGAGGCTGGGCTCCTCGCCGGCCACGTGCACGATCTCGTGGTTGGGGGAACGCAGGGCGAGGCGCACGGCGCCGCGATGGCCGCTGCAGCGCCCGCACATGTGGCAGGCCCCCGCGCCGCGCATCGTCTTCACCGGAACCAGCGGGGCACAGTTGAACGCCTCCGCACCCCGGACGGGCTTGGGCGAGGCCGCCCAGGCAGCGCGGTCGACCTGGAAGCTGACCGGGGCGAGCTTCGACAGCACCGCGAAGACGCCGTTGACCGGGCAGAGATAGCGGCACCAGACCCGCTTGTTGCGGCCGTAGAGCAGGCCGACCACGATCGCCGCGACCGTCGAGCCGCCGAGCACCGCGAGGACCGGCTTCGGGTAGCCGTACACGCTGGTCATCTGCCCGTAGACGGTGGTGCCCGCGAACGCCACGAACGGCCAGCCCTGCCACGTGATCCAGCGCGGCACGGCGTAGCCGCGGCTCCAGCGGCTGGCGAATTCGCTGAGCGCCCCCTCGGGACAGAGGACGCCGCACCAGGCCCGGCCGACCAGCACCATGCTGACCAGCACGAAGGGCCACCAGATCCCCCAGAAGGCGAACTGGGCGGCGAGCGTCAGGTTGGTCCAGAGATGGGCGGCGTTGTCGGGGAGCGGCAGCAGCGCCGGCACGATCACCAGCACGGCGTAGACGGCGACGATCAGCCACTGCACGGCGCGGATCATCCAGCCGTACCGCCGCAGCCAGTCGCCGAACCGGGCGAGCCGCAGGTCGATCGCGGCCCGGCGGGAGGGGAGGCGGGCGAGCGGGAGGGAGCCGGGCGCTGTCGTCGACGCGCTCATTTGGCCACCAGGGTCGCCTTCGCCTCCGGATGGAAATCGTCGAACACCTGGTAGGTGCCGGGCTCGACGGTGCGGAACACGATCGCCGAGGTCGAGCCGGCGGCGAGCGCCTTCTCGCGCTTCAGCTCCAGGCTCTCGAACTCCACGGGGGTCTGGCCCGTGTTCGAGATCTCCAGCTTGAACCGGGTGTTGGCCGGGACCTCGATCACGGCCGGAAGGATCATCCCGTCCCGCATCTCGACCTTGATCACCGGCATATCGTCCGCGCGCACCGGCGCGGCCGCGCAGGCGGCGAGCAGCGCGAGGGCGAAGCGGGCGGAACGCGGCAGGCGTGTCACGGCGACCTCCGGGATCTCAGTAGGCGCCCTTCTTGCCGACGCCGGCGAAGGTGAAGTCCTGGGTCACGTCGAAGGGCTCGAACCACGGCCCGACCCCCGTCTCCTTATCCACGTGGCGGCCGAAATGGCTGGCCTTGCCGGGCGGCGCGACGGTCACCTTGAGGCGGTAGCGGCCGGGACCGAAGAGCTTGACGTTGTCGCCGTAATGCGGCCCGTCATTGGCGACCATCGGCATCAGCATGCCGGCCACCTTCTGGTCGGTGGCCTTGTCGCCGTCGAGCTTCACCGCCTCGAACCGGACGTCGAGGGCTGGAACCCAGTCGCCCTCCGCGAAGCCGTTGCGGTTGTCCTTGGCGGCCCGGATATCCGTCTCGAGGTGGATGTCCGACTGCGCGGCCTCGCGCATCATGCCGGGCGGATCCATCTCGATCGGCTGGAGATAGACGGCGGCGACCTCGAGGCCGTTCCGCGTGACGTGCGGGCCGATCGGCACCTCCTTGGCCATCGCTGTCCCGGCGAGCGCGAGGAGCGAGGCCGCGGCGAGGCCGCGGAGAATCGGGGGGACGTTCAAAGCACGCATGGAAGCGGACATAACGGCTCACACGCGAAGTTCAAACTCGAATCGCAGCGCTCTCAAATAATAACAATTCTAATCTGCGATTTCGCACTGACGACCGGCGCGTAATTCGAAGCATGGTCGTGCAGACTTCCTACTATCAGCCGCCCTGACGAAGATGTTCGCCATCTCGCGGCGGTCCGAATCTTGACCAATCCATCGGGGCCGTGTCGTCATGTCACTGCCATGCCGCGGCGCCAGGATGGGGAGCGGGATCGAAGTGCCGGGCAGATCGCGGCGTTTGGCGGAACGAGCTGTGCCCCGGCAGAACCCGTGCTTGCTTAACGGCCGGCCCCGTCTTAGCAAGTGCTATACTTTTGCCGTGAGTCGGATGAGAACCCGTTCCGTGACCCTGGCCCACGTCGCGGTCCTCGCGCTGACCGCCTCCCTCCTCGCCCCCGTCGCCGCACGGGCGGCCGATCCTGCCGCCCCGCCGGCCGCGGCGGAGGGTCCGGCCTACGCCGACTGGTCCGGCGGCTATCTCGGCCTGGAGGGTAGCGCCGGAGGATCCTATGGGGCCTACAATTTCGGGCCCACCACGATCGGCGGCCGCCCGGTCCCGGCCTTCAAGAGCGGCGATTCCACCGGCCGCAGCGACCAGGGGCGCGACGCCACCACGGCGGCGGGCGGCCTGTTCGGCGGCTGGAACTGGCAGAGCGGGCCGTGGGTCTACGGCGTCGAGGCCAGCCTCGACGCGGCGAACCTGAAACGGCCGGTTCCCTCGACCATCGCGGGCTTCGGCTACGCGGACGTGGACCCGGCCTTCAACGTCGTGCGCGCCAAGACCGATCTCTACGGCGCCCTGCGCGCCCGCCTCGGCTACAGCTTCGACCGCTACCTGATCTACGGCGCCTTCGGGCTCACGGGGGCGAACGCGCGATTCCTCGCGTCCTACCCGAACCTCGACGTGGGGGGCCAGAACGCGGCCCGGCGGGAACTCGGCTATGTCGGCTTCACCCTGGGCGCGGGCATCCAGTACGCCATCACCGATCACCTCGCCCTCGGGATCGACTACCGCTACATCGATCTCGGCGGCAGCCGGCGCTTCACGCTGGGCGTCGTGCCCGGCGATGCGGGCGGCCCGGTCACCAGCCGGGCGAGCTTCACGTCCAACCAGCTCTTCGCCCGGCTGATGTGGTTCCCGGAGGGATTGAGGGCTCCGCCGGATCCGGACGAGACCGCCCCGCACGATCCCGACAACGGCGACACCGGCCGCTTCTCGCTGCACGGGCAGACGACTCTGATCGCGCAGGGGGTGCCGGGCTTCCGCTCACCCTACGCGGGCGCGCAGAGCCTGGTCCCGCATCAGGCCCGGCAGACGACGACGGCTACGATCTTCCTCGGGCTCAAGCTCACCGACAGCACCGAGATCTACTACAATCCCGAGTTCAGCCAGGGCTTCGGCCTGTCGCGGACGCTCGGCGTCGCGGGCTTCGTCAACGGCGAGGCGCAGAAGGCCGGCGCCCCGTTCCCGAAGCTGCGCTCGAACCGCTACTACGTGAAGCAGACGATCGGGCTGGGCGGCGAGACCGTGGAGGTGCCGGACGGGCCCAATCAGGTCGCCACCCGCTACGATTCCGAGCGGATCACGCTGATCGCCGGCAAGTTCGCGCTCGGCGACTTCTTCGACGGCAACGTCTACGCGCACGATCCGCGGGTCGACTTCTTCAACTGGTCGCTCTGGGGCGCCTCGGCCTGGGACTTCCCGGCGAACCTCCCCGGCTTCACCCAGGGCGTCTACGCCGAGTACAACCGGCCGGAATTCGCGATCCGCGCCGCCTACACGCAGGTCCCCAAGGAGCCGTCGAGCGACGTCCTCGACCCGCGGGTGTTCCGGCGCGCCGGACTGAACGCGGAGTTCGAGCAGCGCTACGTGCTCCCGTGGCTCGACCAGCCGGGCAAGCTCCGCCTCGGGCTGTTCTCGAACGTGGGGGTCTCGGCCAACAACCGGTCGGTGGTCACCCTCACGCAAATCGGCGCCTTCGACGACATCAACGACGCAGTCGCGGCGACGCGGCGCCCCCGCCGCAAGACCGGCGGCTACATCAACCTGGAGCAGGCGCTCACCCCGGAACTCGGACTGTTCGCCCGCGCCAGCCTGAACGACGGGCGGACGGAGAACATCTCCTTCACCGACATCGACCAGAGTTTCTCCGGCGGCCTGTCGCTGAAGGGCAAGGCCTGGGACCGGCCGGACGACACGGTGGGCATCGGCGCGGCGATGAACGGCCTCTCGCCCTCGCACCGGGCCGCCTTCGCGGCGGGCTATTTCGGGCTGCTCGTCGGCGACGGGCGGCTCAACTACGGCACCGAGCGGGCGCTGGAGACCTACTACGCCCTGAACCTCACCAAGTTCGTGACCCTGACCTTCGACTACCAGTTCGTGAACAACCCGGGCTACAACCGCGACCGCGGCCCCGCCCACTTCTTCGCCTCGCGGCTGCACGCGGATTTCTGAGCGCGGTGCGGTCAGTCCGCCGCCTCAGTCACGGTCGCCCCGAAGATGTCCTCGAACGCCGCCCGGAGTTGCATGTCGACCTCCGCCATGCTCACCGGCAGGCCGAGATCGACCAAGCTCGTCACCCCGTGCTCCCGGACGCCGCAGGGTACGATCCCGTCGAAATGCGTGAGATCGGGCTCGACGTTCAGGCTGATGCCGTGGAAGCTGACCCAGCGGCGCACCCGGATGCCGATCGCCGCGATCTTGTCCTCGACCCCCGGGCCCTTCTCGGGACGGCGCACCCAGACGCCGACCCGATCCTCGCGGCGCTCGGCGCGGATGTTGAAGGCGGCCAGCGTCTCGATCAGCCACGCCTCCAGGCTCGCCACGTAGGCGCGCAGGTCGCGGCTGCGCCGGCCGAGGTCGAGCATCACGTAGGCGACCCGCTGACCGGGGCCGTGATAGGTGTACTGCCCGCCCCGCCCCGTGGCGTGGACCGGGAAGCGCCCGGGCGCCACGAGATCGGCGGGCCGTGCCGACGTCCCGGCCGTGTAGAGCGGCGGGTGCTCCAGCAGCCAGACGCATTCCGGGGCCGCGCCGCGGGCGACCGCCTCCGCGCGCGCCTCCATCCAGGCGACGGCCGCCGCGTACGCCACGGGTGCGTCGCTCACGCGCCAGCCCACCGGCCCCGCGGCCGGATCGGAGCCGGTCTCCTTCGGGAAGGCGTGGGGGCTGACCGTGAGGCGCGGCGCGTTTACCAAGGGTTCACCATCCTGCGGCGATGGTCGAAGCCTTCACCATCCGCGACCGGCGGTTGCAAGGTTCCAACTGCAAGACGGGATGACGAACGGTGGCGGTCTTCGAGACCCTGAAGGTCGATCTGACGGTGGTGCTGGGCCGCGCCCGCATGCCGCTGCACATGCTGTTGCGCATGGGCCGCGGCGCCGTGATCGAGCTCGAGGCCAGCGACAGCGACATGGTCGAGATCCTGGCCAACGATCACCCGATCGCCCGCGGGCAGATCGTGGTGACGGGCGACCGCATCTCCGTCGAGGTGACGGAGCTGATCCGCAAGGCGGCCTCGATCGTGGAGCCCGGCGCCAGCATCGGCGACGGCGCGGCCTCGCTCCTGGAGACCGGCTACGATCGAGCGTGAGCGAAACGCTTGTCGGCGGCGGGGCGATCTGTTATCCGCTGCGCCGCGCGACACGACGGCGGCCCCGGGTTCTCCCGCGGGGCGCACAAGTCGAGCGAATGGACGGGTCTTCGCGTCCGATGCGGCCATGGCGGAATTGGTAGACGCGCTAGCTTGAGGTGCTAGTCCCGCGAGGGGTGGAGGTTCGAGTCCTCTTGGCCGCACCAACCTTTTCTCGAACAGCGAGACGAGGTTCGGTGCACGACTTCGGAAGTGGCCGACGCGCTCCGCGCAGCCCTGTCCGACGCATCCGACACACACACCATCCGGCAAGCGATCAGGTGATCGAGCCCTTCGGCCGTCCGGCCATGGGCAGCCCCCGCAGGATGGATCGCGACTCCGGCATGATCGCGGGGTGCGATCAACGCTCATGTGTTCAGCGTCGCGCGGCCTAGTCCCCTCCGCTCCCGGGTATCCGATACGGCCGCCGCAGCCTCGGGTCTGTTCTCCGGCCTCTTCCCGACCGAAGCGGACCCGGCCGCCCGATCGACGCAGGACAGCCGGCGGGGGCGGATCGCCGCAGATCTCCGGCAACCGCGCAGGCGCTCGTCCCAGAACCTCTGATGGGTCTCGGCACGCCACGATCCGTCTTCGTTGCAGCCGTGCGGATCAGCACCGCCACGAAGACAGCAACGATGGATCCTGGCCGTTCACATCTGCCAGGGAGATCACCGATGGCGAACCGCGTCGTCGCTTCTGTGAAGTCATGGCTTGCCGGTGCGCGGACCAGCCGCGATCTGTGCCGCCTCGACTGCCGGTGCCTTGAGGATATCGGTCTGGATCCCCGGGACGTGACCGCCGGCATCAACCGGACGAGGCACCATCCCTCCTGGGACGACGACGCGCGACGCCAGGTCTGGATCGGACCGCGCGGGGAATATTAGGGCCGGAGCGGATCTCGACGCCGGCGCGCGGCGGGTCGGCACGCCTCATCTTCGGTTCGCGCCTCCGCGCTCAGCGCGGGAGAGCGGGATGCCGGAACCACCCAGGACAGCCTGGGGTTTATGTCGGACCCCGGATCCGCAACGCCTACGAACAGAGTGCCTATGAGCGCGCCGGTAAGATCATTTCTCGCCGTCGGGACCGCCTTCGCCGCAGGAATCGCGGTTACCGCGGCCTTCGTCGGCGGCCGGCCCGAGCGGCCGCAGGTCGAGCCGGCCATGACGGCCGGGCCGTCCGCGACCGGGCAGGCCCCGAAGGTCGCCGATCTCGCGTCGACGTCCCGCGCGGCCGAGACCGCACCGCTCGGCAAGGCCCCGGCGGCCACGGAGACCTGGGTCGACCCGACCCGGCAGCGCGCTGCGGCACCGGCCGCCAACCCGCCGCTGCCCCCGCTGGTGTTCCACGTGGAGCGCAGGAGCGAACCGGCGAAGGATCAGGCGGCCCGGGACGGCACGGGAGCGGATGAGGGAGACGTGCGTCGAACCGCTGTCGTCCCGCCGCCGCGCCGACCGACCGCGTCCGAACTCCTGGCGAAATCCGGGCCCCGCCGCGAACCGGCCTCCGAGACTGACACGGCGGACGCCACCCGGGAATCGCGGGCGCCGGCGCCCAAGCCTCAGGCGCCGCGGCAGACGGCCAACGCTCAGCACAAGGCCGCAGGGTCCCGCGTCGCGTCGTCGGACGCGAGCCAGGACGACGTCCGCCTCGTGGCCCCGCGGCAGTCGCGCCAGATCTACGTCGCGCGGCGGGACGACGTCGACCCGCCGTCAGGGTTTTACCCGCCCCGGCACGTCGAGGTCGTCGACCGCTACGAGCGGGATGTCGAGGACCGGCCTTCCGTGGTTCGACGCAGAGTGACCGCTGCCGAGGCCGGTGGTGTCCTGCGCTGGCTCGACCATCCTTGAGCCTTCCCTGTCCGAGAGCAGCGAGGCTCGCATGTTGAATGTCCGGGGATTGGCGATCGGCGCGACCGTCGTCGCGTGGGCGAGCGCGGCCAGCGCCCTCAGCCCCGAGGACATGCGCGAGCGCACGGCCGCCATCGCGAGCCGTTACCTGCAGATCTGGTCCTCCAACAACGTGAGCCCGGTCTCGGACGTACCCTACATGTACGGGCGGACGGTCCAGTTCTACGGAAAACCGTATAGCCAGGCGGACCTGCAGGCCGAGAAGCTACGCGCCATCGCGCAATGGCCGGTGCGACAGTATGCACACCGCCCCGGCACGATGCGGGTCATCTGCAACGTCGAGGCCCGCAAATGTGCGGCGCGGTCCACCATCGACTTCACGGTCGCCAACCCGAACCGAGGGACCAGAAAGAGCGGTTCGGCGAAGTTCGATCTGGGCGTCAGCTTCGCGGGTCCGCGCCCGGTCATCCTCTACGAGGGCGGGAGCTTGAACAGGCGGCGCGGCCCGCAGGGCGCCTCCGGTTTCCAGGAGTGACCCGAGCCGGAACTCGGCGGGAGCCATCGAGTCCGGAGCGCGGCGGCGGGCCCCGCAGGGGGCGGTCGGCCGGGTAGAAATCTGGTCCGGCCCGGCAGCGCGCGTGTCAAGACCACCATCCGCGCCAGTGCTGATTAAGGCAAACGCGCGAAGACCGGAGGACATGCTGGAACTGGTCGGTCTCACCGGCTAATCTTCGGAAAGCGACGGGCCAACATCGCTGTCTTCGTTCGTACGAACCTTGTGCCCCGCGTGTCGGAGCTGACCGTGAAGAAGATCCTCGTCGCCGCGGCCCTCCTCCTGGCCGCCACAGGTGCCTACGCGGAGATCCAGCTGCACGAGGAGGGGCGCCCCGTCGCCAGCACCGCGATTCGACCCGGGATCGCCGCCTTCAGCCCGTCACCGATCCCAGCGGCCTGGATAATCTCGGGCAATCCCGTCACCGAAGCCGCCAAGGTCTCCGAGGTCCATGACGGCAGCGCGCACGTCTATCTGTGGCGCACCACGGCGAGCACGTTCCGGTGGACCCATCAGGCCGATGAGATCATCACGATCCTGGAGGGCGAGGTGTTCATCACCGACGCGGACGGCCAGCGGCATCACCTCAGCCAAGGCGACGTGGCGCATTTCCCGGTCGGGTCGGTCCAGCTCTGGGAAGTGCCCAGGAGCCTCCTGAAATCGGCGATCCTCAAGCATCGCAGCCCCACCCTGGTGGAGGCGTCCCTGCGCTGGATGCGCCGAGCCCAGGCCTTCGTCACCGGCTGAGCCCCTCGGGCGCCGCACCGGATAGACGCCGTTCCGCCCGGTGGTCGAGCCACGCGTCGGCGGATGCCGTGCCATGCGCGGGCTCGCACCGCGGCGAGTTGACTTCGCAGCCGCACAGCCGCATATCGGCGGTGCAGCGTCAGCGGCCGCCATGGCCCGCTTGAGGGGGCTGCGTGACGGATCGGGCGCCTTCCGGCGTGATCCGGCCCCCCTCTTCATAACGTGCATGCACCCGAGCCGCCCCATCACGCGGGCTGCTCCCTGCCAACGGACCGACCCGAACACGGCACCGCTCGCGACGAGAACGCGAGGCGCCCGGTCGGTCCTGCTGCATCGGATACATCCTTGACCCAATTCACCGATTTCGGCCTCGCCCAGCCCGTGCTGCGGTCGCTCAGCGAGGCTGGCTACGTCGCGCCGACCCCGATCCAGGCCCAGGCGATCCCGCCGGCCATGGCGGGCCGCGACCTCTGCGGTATCGCCCAGACCGGCACCGGCAAGACCGCGGCCTTCGCGCTGCCGATCCTGCACCGCCTCTCGCTCTCGGACCGCCGCCCCCCGCGCCGCGGCTGCCGGGTGCTGGTGCTCTCGCCCACCCGCGAGCTCGCCAACCAGATCGCCGAGTCCTTCTCGGATTACGGGCGCCACCTGCCGTACACCAACACGGTGGTGTTCGGCGGTGTCACCATCAGCCGTCAGGAGCGGGCGCTGGCGCCGGGCGTCGACATCCTCGTGGCCACGCCGGGCCGGTTGATCGACCTGATCGAGCGCCGCTCGCTGACCCTCGAAGGCGTCGAGATCCTCGTCCTCGACGAGGCCGACCAGATGCTCGACCTCGGCTTCATCCACGCCCTCAAGCGCATCGTGAAGATGCTGCCGCAGAAGCGCCAGAGCCTGTTCTTCTCGGCCACCATGCCGAAGAACATCGCCGGCCTCGCCAGTCAGTATCTCACCGACCCGGTGCAGGTCGCGGTGACGCCCGTCGCCACCACGGCCGAGCGGGTCGACCAGCAGGTGATCTTCGTCCACACTGGCGCCAAGCAGGCGCTGCTGGGGCACATCCTGCGCGACCCGGCGATCGAGCGCGTCCTCGTGTTCACCCGGACCAAGCACGGCGCGGACCGGGTGGTGCGCGGCCTCGACAAGGTCGGCATCGCGGCGGCGGCGATCCACGGCAACAAGAGCCAGCCCCAGCGCGAGCGGGCGCTGGCCGCCTTCAAGGACGGCTCCAGCCGGGTGCTGGTGGCCACCGACATCGCGGCCCGCGGCATCGACGTCGAGGCCGTGAGCCACGTGGTCAATTTCGACCTGCCGAACGTGCCGGAGAGCTACGTTCACCGGATCGGCCGCACGGCCCGGGCGGGCGCGGACGGCCTCGCCATCTCGTTCTGCAACGACGAGGAGAAGGCCTACCTGCGCGACATCGAGCGCATCACCCGGCAGAAGGTGCCGGTGGCGGGCTTCCCGGAGGGCTTCAACCCGCCGTCCCGCCAGGAGGCCGCCGACATCGCCCGCGAGGAGGAGCGCCGGCCCGAGCGGCAGCAGCGTCCCGGCGGCGGGCGCCCGGGCCAGCGGCCCCGGCAGCAGCAGGGTCGTCCCCCGCAGGGGCGGCCCGAGGGCGGACGCGGGTTCGGCGGCCAGGGCGCACCCCGGCAGGGACGGCCCCAGGAGGGTCGGACCGACGGCCGCAGCCAGGCCCCGCAGGGGCGCGAGGCGCGCCCGGACAGCAGGCCGGCCCGGCCGCAGGGTGAGCAGCGTCCCAGCCAGGGCCGCCCGAACCGCGACGGACGGCCCCAGCGGGCCGACGCCCGTCCGCGCAGCGGCGGTGGCGGTGGCGGTGAGGGCCGCAACATCGGCTGGCTGGAGCGGGCGCCGCGCTCCTGAGCCGACTAACACGATCTGACCTGTGAAGCCGCCCGGGACGCATCCATCCCGGGCGGCTTCGCGTTTGGAGGGGGAGGGTCGAGCGCGACCTCGGGCTGGCACCGCCGGTCGCCGACCTCGACGCGTCGTCCCTGCGCGCGGTGTGGAGGTATCCAGGTCGCGCCGCCGCACCGCCGAAGGCGGGCGGGATGCGGGACGGCGGAATTCCTGCCCCGTAAGCCGCAGGGGCAATCTTTTCCTGATGGGCCCCCGATCCCATCTCGTCCGGATTGGACAGGGAGCCTCCACCATGCGGTTCGAACTCTACCGGGACGCCAAGGGCGAGTGGCGCTGGCGTCTGCGGGCGCGCAACGGCGAGGTGGTGGCGGAATCCGGCGAAGGTTACGCGCGCCGCGAGGATTGCGAGCACGGCATCGCGCTCGTCCGACAGAGCGCCGAGGCCCGCATCGAGGACATGACCACGAAGATCGCCTGACGCGGCGGGCCTCAACCCGCGATCAACCCTGTTCGCCACTCCGTAGCGGTTACGCTGCAACGCTTGGGCTCACCCACGCGTTGCAGCGTTTCGGACCGGTCGGAAGGCCTCGCTTCCCGTGCGGTTCGTCGTCACGACGTAATGACACAAGGGAGTCGAGACCTTGCTGAGGAAATTCCTGCTCGCGGCCCTGCTGGTGCTGGGCTTCGCGGCCGTCGCGCCGGAGAGAGCGTCCGCCGCGCCCATCGGTCCGGGGCTCGCCCTGCCGGCCGATGCCGCACCCGCTGCAGCGACCGAGAAGGCCCAGTACTATTACCGTCGCCGTTTCTACGGCCCGCGGCCCTACTGGCGCCGCCCGTATTACGGCCGTCGGTTCTACGGCCCGCGGCCCTACTGGCGCCGTCCGTATTACCGCCGCCGGTTCTACTACTGAGCGCGCGGCCTTGATCGGCCCGGCGGCTTCTTCGAGCCGCCGGGCTTTTTCATGCCTTGATTCGGGGTGCGCGAGGGCGCCCCATGCGTTATTCTGCATGGGACGGGATGGACGACGGGAGATCGACCCACCCGGGAGGACGCCTGATGAACGATATCGCGCAGCGCGCCGAGCCTTCGGCGGCGACGCAAGACCTCTGGCAATTGGTCCCGCTCGAATGCATCCTGAGCGCCGTCGCAGTCCTGGTGGCGGCGGGGCTCAAGCTCGCCGGCTTCCTTCCCTGACGGCGCGAGGCGGGTGGATGGACGGCATGCAGCACGTCGGACCCTCAGCGGGGGCAAGTACCCCCCCGCCCCCGGAGGTCGATCTGCCCCGGGGTGACCTGACGGTGCGCACCATCGCCATGCCGGCCGACACCAACGCCAACGGCGACATCTTCGGCGGCTGGGTGCTCTCGCAGATGGATCAGGCCGGCGGCATCGCGGGCGTCGATCGTGCCCAGGGCCGGGTCGTCACCGTGGCGCTCGATGCCATGACCTTCATCCGGCCGGTCCGGGTGGGCGACGTGCTGTGCGTCTACACCCGGGTTTCGCAGGTCGGCCGGACCTCCATGAAGATCGAGGTCGAGGCCTGGGCGCGGCGCTTCTGCACCCAGGTGCGCGAGCGGGTGACGCAGGCCACCCTGACCTTCGTGGCGATCGACGAGGCCGGCCGGCCGCGGCCGATCCCGCCGGCCGTCCCGTCGCCGCCCGCGGCTACTTGATCACCCCGCAGGCGACCCGGTCGCCGGCGCCGCCGATCGGCTGGCTGGTGTGGTCGTCCGGGTTGGCGTGGATGATCAGGGCCGAACCGTCCCCGTCCTTGAGCCCGCCCTCGCCGTTGAGCGGCGTCTCGCTCGACACCTCGGCCTGGGCCGAGCCGTCCTGCGCGGCGTAGAGGTTCGGCAGGTCGCCCTCGTCGGGGCCCTCCGGGTTGAGCAGGCCGTGCTTGCTCTGGTCGTGGTTCACGTGCGCCTTGGAATTCTGGAACTTCGCGTCGGAGCAGTCGCCGACCGCGTGGAAGTGCATGCCGTGCCAGCCGGGGGGCAGGCCGCCGGGCTGAATGGCCACGCGCAGGACCAGGGCGTTCGCCCCGTCTCGGATCGTCAGCGTCCCGATCGCGTCGCCCTTGGCGTTCTTGATCGGCGCCTCGTAGGTCTCGGGAGCCTTGGCAGGCTCCTTCGAACCCTCCTTGGAGGGCTCCTGCGCCAGGGCGCCGCTCGCGGCGAGGGTCCCGAGCAATGCGAACAGCGGCAGGGTACGGGTCATGCGGTGGCTCTCCTGTACGGCCCGGTCTAGTTAGGGAGCGTGCCGCCCTTCGACAGGGCCGCGCCTCCGAACCTCGACCGCAGCTCTGCCGGAACCGCGCTTAATTCTGATGACCCGAGACCGGCCCATAGCGGACCGCGCCGCGACCGGTGCCCCGCCCCCCCGACGCGCCGATCTGTTCCTGGTGGAGCAGGGCCATTTCGAGAGCCGGGCTCGGGCGCAGGCCGCGATCAAGGCCGGGCTGGTGCGGATCGACGGGCGACCGCTCACGCGCGCCTCGGAGCCGGTCGCCGCGGGGGCCCGCGTCGACGCGGCTCCCGCGCATCCCTACGTCTCCCGGGGCGGGCTCAAGCTGGCCGCCGCCCTGGATGCCTTCCTCCTGGATCCGCGCGGCCGCACCGGCCTGGACGTCGGCGCCTCCACGGGCGGGTTCACGGACGTTCTGCTCGGCCGCGGCGCGCACCATGTCCACGCCGTGGATGTGGGACGGGGACAGCTCCATCCCCGCCTCGCCGCCGATCCGCGCGTGACGAACCTGGAGGGCACGGACATCCGCGGCCTCGACCCGGCGGCCCTGACGCCGCGTCCGGATCTCGCGGGCATCGACGTGAGCTTCATCGGCCTGCGCCTCGTGCTGCCGGTCCTGCCGGCCTTGCTGGCTCCCGGCGCGGAGCTCGTCGCGCTGATCAAGCCACAATTCGAGGCCGGCCGGGCCCGGGTCGGGCGTGGGGGCCTCGTGCGCGATCCGGCGGTCCATGCCGAGGTCTGCGCCGCGGTGCGGAGCGCGCTGGAGGCGCTCGGCGCCGCGATCCTGGGCCTGGTCGATTCGCCCGTGCCCGGCGGCGACGGCAATGCCGAGTTCCTGATCGGGGCGCGGTTGCCGTGAGATGCCCGGGAGCGGCCGGATCGCCTAGAGTCGTCGGCGCGATGCCGATGCGACGCCGGATGCGACGCCGATGAGATGCCGGTGAGATGCCCATGAGCGATGCCCCCAACGAGACGGTCGCGATCCGGGAACTCGGTGCCCGGGGCGACGGCATTGCGGAGGGCGGGATCCTCGTCCCCTACGCGCTGCCGGGGGAGCGCGTCGCGATCCGGCCGGAGGGCCGGCGCGCGGAGCTGCTCGGCATCGAGCAGGCCTCCGCCGACCGGGTCGAGCCGTTCTGTCCCTACTACATGCGCTGCGGCGGCTGCCGGACGCAGCATCTGGCGCGGCCGGCCGAACTCGCCTGGAAGCGCGGCCTCGTCGCGCAGGCCCTGTCTCAGGCCGGGCATGCCGTCGACCCGGCGCCGACCGTCGATGCCCACGGCGCGGGCCGCCGCCGCATCACGCTGCACGTCCGGGAGATCGACGACCGGGCCGAAGCCGGGCTCATGGCGGCGCGCAGCCACGCCCTGGTTCCGATCAATCATTGTCCGATCACCGTGCCGGCACTGCACGCGGCGCCGGAAATCGCGCGCCGCCTCGCGGCGCCCCTGGGCCACGGCCGCAAGCCCCTCGACGTCGCGGTGACCGCCACCGATCAGGGCCTCGACGTCGATCTGCGCGGTCATGGCCCGGTGAGCGGAGGCGTCAGCGCCGCCCTGGTGCGGATCGCCGGCGCCCTCGGCCTCGCCCGGCTGTCCCTGCACGGCGAGCGCCTCATGGAGGCCGAGCCGGTCTCGGTCACCGCCGGCGACATCCGCCTCTACCCGGCCCCCGGCGGCTTCCTGCAGGCGACGGCCGCCGGGCAGGCCGTGCTCACCGAACTGACGCTGGCAGCCCTCGGCCCGCGGGTGCGCCGCGCCGCCGATCTGTTCGCGGGCTGCGGGCCGCTCACCCTGGCGATGGCAAGAATCGCGGCCGTTCACGCCGTAGAGGCGGACGCGGCCGCGCTCGCCGGCCTCGACCGGTCCGCCCGCGCGGCCACGGGCCTGCGCCCGATCACCAGCGAGCGCCGCGACCTGTTCCGGCGGCCGCTGCTGCCGATTGAACTCGACGTCTTCGAGGCTGTGGTGTTCGATCCGCCCCGGGCCGGCGCGGATGCCCAGGTCCGTCAGCTCGCGGCCTCGCGCGTCCCCCTAGTGGTCGGCATCGCCTGCGACGCCGGTACCTTCGCGCGGGACGCGGCGACCCTCGTGGCCGGCGGCTACCGGCTGGAGGCGGTGACGCCGGTCGACCAGTTCCGCCACGCGGGTCACGTCGAGATGGCCGGGATCTTCCGCCGCGCCGCCACGCGGCGGCGATGACCCACGCAACCTGCGGCCACGTTTCGCGTTTTCACGACGACTGGAGGTCCACATGACCCGCGGATGCCTTCGCCCCCTCGCGCTGGCCGCGCTGAGCCTCGCCCTGCCGGGCGCGCTCGCGGCGCAGACCGTCGCGCCCGACCAGACCGGCACCGGCGGCGGCCCGGCCTCGACGATCACGGCGCCGAACACCAACAGCTACGGCGTGACCAAGCCGCCGGGCACGTCGCTGGGGCCAGGCGAGGTGCCCTCCCGCGAGGAGCGGCGCCGGGAACGCGCCCTGACCGACCAGATCGATCGCAGCATCTGCGACGGCTGCAACTGACGCGGTGCGCGGCGGGTTCGTCGGCGCGGCCGACGGCCCGTTCCTGTGCGCGGATCACCCTGGATCGGGCCGTGACGACGGAGGGACCCTGCGTCGTCGCGCGTGCGCTCCGGAATGTCACGGAAGCGTCAGAAAACACCGCCACATCCGCGCCACAGCTTGCGTCGGGACTCGCGGTGCCGGATGCGGGCTGAGCCCTGCGCCGCTTCGCGTCCGTTCCGCATCCGAGACTCGTTCGTGATCTTCATCCACCAGCCCGCCGTCGGCGCCGGATCCACGCAGCTTGAGCGGCGCGTGGTCAATCTTCAGGACACGATCCCGGAGGATACCGTCTGGCTCGACCTGATCCGGCCGAGCCGCGAGGAGGAGCTCAAGGTCGAGGCCTTCGCGGGCATCGAGGTGCCGACCCGCGAGGAGATGAAGGACATCGAGCCTTCGGAACTCCTCTACGTCGAGGAGGGCGCCCGCTACATGACCGGGCGGGTGCTCTCGAAGGTGAGCGACTCGGAGGAGCCGGGGCTCGCCGGCATCACCTTCATCCTGCGCGGCAACCGCCTCGTCACCGTGCGCTACGAGGAGCCGCAGGCCTTCCGGATGTACACGCAGCGCGCCGGCCGCTCGATGGGCAACGGCAGCAGCGCCTCGACCTCCGGGGAATCCATCCTGGCCGGGCTGATCGAGGCGGTGATCGACCGGGCTGCGGACGTGCTCCAGCTCCAGGGCGAGCGGATCGACCGCCTGTCGGGGAAGATCTTCGAGGTGCAGGAGGATCCGTCCGCCCGCAACACCGCCCTTCAGGACACCTTGCGGGCGCTCGGTCGGCACGGCGACCTCATCTCCAAGCAGCGCGAGAGCTTGGTCTCCATGGAGCGAATCCTGCTCTCGCTGTCCGCGACCTACCGGACCAACAAGGCGCCGCGCGACCTTCGGGAAGACGTGCGCTCGACCCTGCGGGATCTTCAATCACTGGAGGAGCACGCCACCTTCCTGAACAACAAGATACAGTTTCTGCTCGATGCAACACTCGGGCTCGTCAACCTCGAGCAGAACAACATCATCAAACTGTTCTCGGTGATGGCGGTTGTCTTCATGCCACCGACCCTGATAGCCTCGATCTACGGCATGAATTTCAAGTCTCTTCCCGAACTGGAGCTGCCGTACGGCTACCCGATGGCGCTGGTCATGATGGTCGTTGCCGCCATATTTCCCTACTTCTTCTTTCGATGGAAGAAGTGGCTCTAGCACTAGTCTTTATCCAAGAGCCGAGAAAGAATTAAGGGATCTCTGGGAAAAAGCGCGAGCTTGAAGGCGCGGCAGGCCCGCGAAGACGGAAGCTCCCATGCGATTCTCTCTCAAGACGGTCCTCTCCGGTGCGATCGGCCTGCTCGCCCTCGCCGCCGCCGGCCAGGGGATCGCCAGCGTCGTGACCCTGTCGGAGATCGAGGGGAATGCGACCGAGATCTCGCGGCAGGCCCTGCCCGCACAGAACCAGGCCGAGGCGATCGGGACGGCCGTCCGGGACGCGCGCCTCAGCCTCTACCGACTGGTCGTGGCCTCCCCCGATGCGGCGGCCCTCGACAGGAACCAGACCGCGCTGACCGACACGCTCGGGGCGCTCTCCGACCTGCGCCAAGCCTTTCAGGAGCGCCCGACTGCTCCCCGCGAGCGGGAGACCTACGAACGGTTCACCACGGCCTGGAACGCGTATCAGAACGTCCAGCTCCAAGTGGTCGAGCTGATGATCGCGGGCGACCAACCGGCTGCCCTCGCGCTGGTGCTGAATCCCGCGACGGGCGCGCAGAACGACGCGGCGGTCGCCAGCCTCACCGAGACGATTGCCTCCGCGCGGGCGCAGACGGAGGCCAACGTCGCCGTGACCGTGGCGAAGGCGACGCGGGCCAAGCTCGTCGCGCTGGCCGCTACGGTGATGGGCCTCGCGGTCGCCGCGGCGGCGATGCTGTTCGCGATCTTCGGGATCGCCCGGCCGATCGAGCGCATGACCGGAACCATGGGTCGCCTCGCCGAGGGTGACGAGACCGTGCCGGTTCCGCACACGGGGCGCGGGGACGAGATCGGCGCGATGGCGGCCGCCGTGCAGGTGTTCAAGGACAACCTGATCCGCAGCCGCGCCCTGGAGCGGGACACCGCGCTGGCGCGCGAGGGCGCCGAGACGCAGCGTCGGCGTGCCGTCCACGCGATGGCCGGATCCTTCGAGGCCGCCGTCGGCGGCGTGCTGGCACGGGTGTCGGACGCCGCCCTCGGCCTGCGCGCGGATGCCGAGGCGATGTCCGGCACGGCCACGCACACGGCCGAGCGCGCCGCGACGGTGTCGGGCGCCGCGCAGGAGGCGGCCCAGCACGTCGGCACGGTGGCGGCGGCGGCCGAGGAACTCGGCGCCTCGGTCCAGGAGATCAGCCGGCAGGTGGACGGGTCCGCCGACCTCGCCCGGGGCGCGGTGGTCGAGGCCGGGCAGACCGCCAGCCTCGTCCAGGAGTTGAGCGCGGCGGCGGGCCGGATCGGGGACGTCGTGCGCCTGATCACCGATATCGCCGGCCAGACGAACCTGCTGGCACTCAACGCCACCATTGAGGCCGCGCGGGCCGGCGCGGCCGGGAAGGGATTCGCGGTGGTCGCCGCCGAGGTGAAGCAGCTCGCCGCCCAGACCGCCAAGGCCACGGGGGAGATCGCCGATCAGGTCGGCCGCATCCAGGGCGCCACAGGTCAGACCGTGGGGGCGATCGACGGCATCGCGGCGCGCATCCGCGAGATCGACGGGGTGGCGACCTCCATCGCGGCCGCCGTCGAGCAGCAGGGCGCAGCGACCCGGGAGATCGCCCGCAACGTCGCCGAAGCGGCCGTCGGAACCGGCGCGGTCACCGGCACCATCGACGCGGTGGCGCGGGCCGCCGATGCCACCGGCACGGCCGCCACGCGGATGCTCGCCTCGGCGGCGAGCCTGTCGGACCAATCCACCGAGCTGCGCCGGGAGATCGACACGTTCCTGGCGACGGTGCGGGCCGCCTGACGGGCTCCTTCCGGGCGTCCAACGCGGCGGTGTGAACGCTTCGGCCCCTCCGGCTCCGTCCGTCCTCACGCGCCGGGCGAAGCGCCTCGGGGCGGAGCGGTCTGGGCGGGCGGGGCACGGTCCGGATGTCCTCGCTCCGCCCGCCAGGGCGGCGGACCCGGGCCCTCACCGAAACCGGCCAGAGACGGCAAGGCCGCCGGGGATGCGCTCCCGCGGCGGCCTGTCGACCCGTCCGATGCGCGCTGGTTTCAGGCGACGGCGGCGAGGTGCTTCACCTCGGCCCGGGCTGCCACCTTACCGACCGGTGCCGCCTTGCCGCCGCTCTCCACCTCGGGGAGCAGGATCGGCGGCTGCACCCAGCGGCCGGCGTCCAGTTCGGTGATCCGGCCGTTGATCTCGCGGATGACGTAGCGCGAGAACGGGTAGACGTGGAGGTAGATCACCATGTTGGTGACCACGGCCTCCAGGGCCGCCGGGTTGCGGCGGGCGGTCTCCAGGAACACGCTCCAGAAATGCTTGGCGAGTTCCGGCCGCCGCACGGTCATCCGCCAGCAGACGCGCAGCAGCGAATAGAGATCGTGGACGACGTGGCGCCAGTTCAGCTTCTGGGCGGCGAATTTCGGCCGCTTCACGCGGCTTGCGACCACCCGCACCCGGTCGAAGAAGTTCGCCGGGTCGTAGATCTCCTGCAGGACGTCGCGGTAGTCGGCCAACACGTCACGCTGCGGGCGCAGGGTCACGAAGTTGATCCCCTGCGTGCATTGATCGCCCTGATCGGCGGTGGTCGCCGCGTAGTTCTCGTAGAGGCGGCCCTCCTTGCGCAGGCGGCGCGAGAGCTGCGTGTTGGGCAGCGCGTAGAGCAGGCCGACCATGGCGATCGGGATGCCGGTCTGGCTGATGCAGAGCGACATCGCCTGGGCGATGCTGTCCTTCTCGGTGTCGAAGCCGACGATGAAGCCGGCGGTGACGAACATGCCGTGCTCGTAGAGCTTGTGCACGCTGTCGGCGATCGACCGCTTGGTGTTCTGCTTCTTCTGCGTCTGGATCAGCGTCGCCTCGTCGGGCGTCTCGATCCCGGTGAACAGGGCGAAGAAGTTCGCGTCCCGCATCATCCCGAGCAGCTCTTCGTCGTCCGCGAGGTTCAGCGAGGCCTCGGTGGAGAACTTGAACGGGTAGCCGTGCGCCTCCTGCCACTGGATCAGGTGCGGCAGGAACAGCTTGATCGCCTTCTTGTTGCCGATCAGGTTGTCGTCGACGAAGTCGACATGGCCGCGGTAGCCGAGGCCGTGGAGCCGGTCGAGTTCGGCCAGCATCTGCGGCGTGGTCTTGGTCCGCGGGGCGCGGCCGTAGAGCTCGATGATATCGCAGAACTCGCAGGTGAACGGGCAGCCGCGCGAGAACTGGACGCCGATGTAGAGGTAGTGGCTGAAGGTCAGCAGGTCGAAGCGCGGGATCGGGCTCTTGGTGACGTCGGCCTTGAACTTCTCGGCCGTGAAGCGGCCGCGTCGCTCACCCGCTTCCCAGGCGGCCACGAACGTGTCGAGGATGCCCTCGGCCTCGCCCAGCACGAGGAAGTCGGCCCTGTCGTAGACCTCAGGCGTCGAGGTGGGTGCGGGACCGCCGACGCAGACCGGCGTGCCGAGCGCGACGCACCTGTCGATCACGACGAGGCAGTCCGGCTCTTGGGGCAGCATGCCGCCGGTCATCACGAGATCGGCGGCCTGGATCTCGGCGTCGGTCAGGTCCTCGCAGTTGCGGTTGACCAGCGTCACCTGCCAGGCCGGCGGCAGCATCGCGGCCAGCGTGATCAGCCCGAGCGGCGGCGCGGGGGCGCGGGCGCCCTGCAGCTCCATGGCCTCCTTGAAGTTCCACATGGAGTTTTCGTAGAACTTCGGGAACACCATCAGCACGCGCGGGGCCGTATTCGCATCCGACATGCCAGCTTCCCTCGTTCACGCAGGCGGCCCGAATCCGCGCCATCGGGCCGTGCAAAGATCGCTGTCTGACTTGCGGGCGAATTGAGGCCGTTTTTCGCTCCCGCAGCACGCCTCGCCCCGGCTGTGGGATTCGACCGGGCTGTGCGGCCGGCCCCGCGCCGGATCGGCGCACGGTGAGGTCAAACCGGCGCGCGCCCTGCCGTCACGGCGCGACGCGGAACCGCTCCGGTTGCGTGCCGTCGCTGTCCGTGAAGCCGTAGATCCGCGCGAGGTCGCCGGCATGCAGGACCGACCCGGCCCGCGTGGCGACGTTCGGGTCGGCGGCCAGCGCGGCGAGCGCCCGGCCGGCATAGAGGGGGCTTTCGGTGGCGAGCCCGTCCTGGCCCAGGTCCCGCGCCCGCTCGGTGGCGACGAAACCCGGCGAGAGGCCGAGGGCCGTGACGCCGTAGGGCGCCAGATCCCGGGCGAAGGACAGGGCCAGTCGGTTGGTGGCGGCCTTGGCGGAGTCGTAGAACACGTCGCCGAGGTAGTCCTCGGTCCCGAACGAGACCAGCGCGATCAGGCCGGCGCGTGCCGCCACCATGGCGGGAGCGACCGCGCGGGCCAGCAAGAGAGCTGGCAAAGGACCCGCTTCGAGGAACCCCAGATACGGCGCGGCCGAGCGGCGCCAGAACGGCGTCCCCCAGCCGGCCCCGTCCGGGTAGCGCTCGCCGTCGTAGCCCTCGTTGCCGCTCCAGACGCTGCAGGCCGCCACGTCGATCCGGCCGAAGCGGCGCAGCACCCAATGCACCAGCGTGTCGGTGGCGCGCTCGGAGCGGTGGTCGCAGAGATAATGGTGGCCGCGCCCGCCCGCCGCATCGACCATGCGGGCCGTGTCCTCGATCGATTCGGGCCGCAATTCGGTGCGCGCGCCCGTCTCGCTGGACCGGGCGGTGACGATCACGGTGGCCCCCGCCTCCCCCAGCGCCCGGGCGAGCCCCCGCCCGACGCCCCGCGACGCGCCCGCCACGAGGCAGATCTTCTGCGACAGGTCGGGCGCGCTCACGCCGAGGCGGCGGGCTTCGACCGCGACAGGAAGGCGGCAAGCCGCTCCTGGGACTCGGGCGAGCGCAGCTGCACGTCGAAGGCCTTGGCCTCCGCCTCAAGGGCCGCCTCGACCTGCGCCTGATCTCCGCGGATCAGCGCCCGCGAGGCCGCCAGCGCCCCGCGCGGCAGGGCGGCGAGGCGCGTGGCCTGGGCTATCGCCTGCTCCACCAGCATGTCGGCCGGCAGCACCGCGTTGACGAGGCCGAGCACCTGCGCCTCGTCGGCCTCGAGCGGCCGCGACAGAAGCAGCAGCTCGGTCGCCTTGAGCCGGCCGACCCGCAGGGGCAGCAGGTAGCTCGATGCCGCCTCCGGCACGAGGCCGAGTTCCACGAAGGGCATGCGCAGCCGCGCCGCCGGACTCGCGTAGACGAGGTCGCAGTGCAGGCAGAGCGTCGCGCCGATGCCCACCGCGATCCCGTCGACCGCCGCCACCATCGGGGTGCGGGTGCGGGCGAGTTGGCGGATGAACGACAGGGCCGGGGAGGCGCTGAAGCCGTCGCCCGCATGCCCCATGAAGTCGGCGAGGTCGTTGCCGGCGCTGAACATGCCGGGCTGACCGGCGAAGACCACGGCGCCGACCGCGCCCGAGCCATCGGCCTCGACCAGGGCCTCGCGCATGGCGTCGTACATCGCGCCGGTGAGCGCGTTCTTCTTCTCCGGGCGGTTCAGGGTGATCAGGCGGACGCCGCCCTGGAGATCGTCGATCGCGACGGTATCGGCCATGGTCGCCCTCCTCAAACCGCCAGCGCCAGGGCGGCGTCGTCCGTGAAGGCACCGCCCGCCACCACGGTCTGTTCCAGGCCTTCGGCCGCGGTGAGCAGGTTCTCGGCGTAGAACCGCGCCAGCGCGATGCGACCGGCATGGGCCGGGTCGGTCCCGCCGGCCTTCAGGGCGGCGCTCGCGGCGAGCGCACTCCGCGCGAGGCACGCACCGCCGAGCGTCAGGCCGAACAGCCGGAGGTACGGCGCTGCCCCGGCCAGCGCCGCCTCGGGCCGGTTCGAGGCGAGCGCCGCGAGCTGGTGGCTCGTCGCCCGGTCGAGGCTGCCGATCCCGTCCCGAAGCCGGGCCGCCATATGGCCGAAGGCGGGCTCCCCGGCCTTGAGCAGCCCCTCGGCGGTCCGGCGCATCCAGGCGATCTGGGACCGGACCGTGGCACCACCGTTCAGCGGCAGCTTGCGGGCGGTGAGGTCGATGGCCTGGATCCCGTTGGTGCCCTCGTAGATGCCGAGGATGCGGGCGTCGCGCATGAGCTGCGCGGCGCCGGTCTCCTCCACGAAGCCCATGCCGCCATGGACCTGGACGCCCAGCGAGGTCACCTCGTTGGCGAGATCGGTGGAGAAGGCCTTCGCCACCGGCGTCAGCAGCGAGGCGCGGTCCAGGGCCGGCCGTCCTTCAGCGCCCTTCGACGCGTCGAGGGCGGCCGCGGTGAGGTAGCAGATGGCGCGGGACGCGGCCGTGTAGGCCTTCATGGTGAGCAGCATCCGCTGCACGTCGGGATGCGCGGCGATCGGGCTCGCCGCCTCAGCGCCCCCCAGGGCCTTACCCTGGCGGCGCTCCTGCGCGTAGGCGAGCGCCCGCTGGGTCGCCGCCTCGGCGACCCCGACGCCCTGGAGGCCGACACCGAGCCGCGCCGCGTTCATCATCGTGAACATGCAGGCCAGGCCCTTGTGCTCCTGGCCGATCAGCCAGCCGGTGGCGCCGCCGTTGTCGCCGAAGGCCATGGAGCAGGTCGGCGAGGCGTGGATGCCGAGCTTGTGCTCGATGCCGGAGCAGCGCAGGTCGTTGGCGGTCCCGTCCGGCAGCACCTTCGGCACCAGGAACAGGGAGATGCCCCGCGTGCCGGCGGGCGCGTCCGGAAGCCGGGCCAGGACGAGGTGGACGATGTTGTCCGCCAAGTCGTGCTCGCCGTACGTGATGTAGATCTTGCTGCCGGTGATCCGGTAGGTGCCGTCTCCCGCGGGCTCGGCTCGGGTCCGCAGCAGCGCGAGGTCGGAGCCCGCCTGCGGTTCGGTCAGGTTCATGGTGGCGGGCCATTCGCCCGAGACCAGCTTCCCGAGGTAGCGTTCCCTCAGCGCGTCGGAACCGTGGGCCGCCAGCGCCTCGATGCCGCCCTGCGTCAGCAGCGGGCAGAGGCCGAAGGCGAGGTTGGCGCCGTTCCACATCTCGGTGCAGGCGGCCTCGATCAGCTTCGGCAGGCCCTGGCCGCCATGCTCGGCCTCGGCCGAGAGCCCGTTCCAGCCGCCCTCCGTGAAGGTGCGGTAGGCCTCCCGCCAGCCGGGCGGCGTGGTCACGCGCCCGTCCGCGAAGGGCGTGCCGTGGCGGTCGCCGATCCGGTTGAGCGGCGCGATCACGCCGGCGGCGATCCTTGCGGCCTCGCCGAGAATCGCCTCGGCGTCGTCGGGATCGACCGCCTCGAGCCCGGCCACGTGCCGGAGGGTGAACAGCATCTCCGGGACTGGGGCGCGGTAACTCATAGGATCCTCCCGTCTTGCGGCCCGCCCGCTCGTTCGACCCGCGGCGGGTTTGACCGCGCCCGCGCACCGGCGCTAGGGCGGACCGAGGATAGGCGCGCGGGTTTCGCGCCGCCACCACCCCGGAGACGGCTTCCCGCATGAATGATCCCGGGTCAACGGTCCCGGCCGCGACCCGGTGGCTCGACCCCGACGCGTCCGGCCTTGCGGAGGCGGCCGCGCTCCTGCGGGCGGGCGGCCTCGTCGCCTTTCCCACCGAGACCGTCTACGGGCTCGGCGCGGATGCCACGGACGCGGCCGCGGTGGCGCGGATCTTCGCCGCCAAGGAACGGCCGCGCTTCAACCCGCTGATCTCCCATCTTGCCGCGGTGCGGGCGGCCCTGGCCGAGGGCGTCTTCGACGCGCAGGCGCGCCGACTCGCCGAGGCCTTCTGGCCGGGTCCCCTCACGCTGGTGGTCCCGGCTCGCCCCGGCACGGCAATCTGCGATCTCGCCCGCGCCGGGTTGCCGAGCGTCGCCCTGCGGGTGCCGGCGCATCCGGTTGCCCAGGCGCTGCTGGCCGATGTCGGCCGTCCGGTGGCGGCGCCCTCGGCGAACCGGTCGGGTCGGGTCAGCCCGACCCGGGCCGCGCACGTACTCGACGACCTCGCGGGCCGGATCGCCGCGGTGCTCGACGGCGGTGACACGCCGGTGGGCGTCGAATCGACCGTGGTGGCCTGTCTCGGTGGTGTTCCGCGCCTGTTGCGGCCGGGGGGGGTCACCCGTGCCGCCCTGCGCGACGTCCTCGGTCTCGACCCGGCCGCCCCCGACGACGCGGATCCCGGACGGCCTGCCGCCCCCGGGATGCTCGCTTCGCACTACGCGCCCCGGGCGCGGGTGCGCCTCGACGCCCGGAGCGTGACGGCCGACGAGGCGGTGCTGCTGTTCGGAGAGGGGCGCCCCTCGGGCCACGAGCAGGCCTGCGCGGTCCGGAATCTCAGCCCGGCGGCCGATCTGGCCGAGGCGGCGGCCCGGCTGTTCGGAGCCTTGCGCGACCTCGATGCTTCGGGAGCCGCCACCATCGCGGTGGCGCCGATCCCGTCCGAGGGCCTGGGCGAAGCGATCCGCGACCGCCTCGCCCGGGCCGCCGCCCCGCGCTGACGGCGAAGATTTTTTTCGCCATCCGCGGAACGGACCTGTCTGCCGCCCGTTTATTGATCACGAAGGCCTTCTCAGCCCCCATTGGCCTTTTCCCCTTCAGGCTCGGAGCAATCCGAGCCTTTTTTCTTGGGCGCTGCTGAGGGAGGGGTTTCCCGTCAGGCGAGCTTGGCGGCGATCCCAGCGACGTGGCGGCCCTGGAAGCGGGCGCCCTCCAGCTCCACGGCGCTGGGCTGGCGCGAGCCGTCGCCGTCCGCGATGGTGCTGGCACCGTAGGGCGTGTTGCCCTTGACCGCCTCGACCCCGGCCTGCCCCTGGAAACTGTAGGGCAGCCCAACCACCACCATCCCGTGGTGGAACAGCACCGTGTGGAAGCTCGTCAGGGTCGTCTCCTGGCCGCCGTGCTGCGAGGCGGTGGAGGTGAAGACCGATCCGACCTTGCCGACCAGCGCACCCTTCATCCAGAGCCCGCCGGTCTGGTCGATGAACTGCTTCATCTGCGAGGCCATGTTGCCGTACCGGGTGGGCGTCCCGAAGATGATCGCGTCGTAATCGGGGAGTTCGGCCACGGTGGCGATCGGCGCCGCCTGATCGAGCTTGAAGTGATTCTGCCGGGCCGCTTCCTCCGGCACCAGTTCCGGCACGCGCTTCACTACGGCCTCGGCGCCGGCCTCCCGGGCGCCCTCGGCGACGGCGTAGGCCATCTGCTCTACGTGCCCGTAGCTTGAGTAGTACAGGACCAGAACCTTGGCCATGGGGTGATTCTCCCGCGTGCGTGACGATGCGCCGGCCGGATCACCGGCGGCGCGGTGCTCCTCCATGACGCGTTTCGCTGCTTGCAAAAATGCCATCTGGTGCAAAACTGGGTTTGCACCAGAGCAAGGATACCGTCGTGCCGCTGGATTGGGACGAGTTCCGTTTCGTTAAGGCGGTGTCGGATTGTGCGGGGTTGACGGCCGCCGCCGCACGGCTCGGGATCAACCATTCCACGGCCTTCCGCAGGCTCTCGGCGCTCGAGGCCACGCTCGGAACGCGGCTGTTCGACCGCCTGCGCACCGGCTACGTGCCGACCGCCTGCGGGCGGGCGATGATCGAGGCGGCGACCCGGATCGAGGACGACATCACCCGGTTCGAGCGGGTGGCGGCGGGCCGCGGCGACACGCCGTCGGGCGAGTTGCGCGTGACCGCGCCGGCCGGCTTCGCGTCGAACCTGCTCATGCCGATGCTGGCGTCGTTCGGTGCGCGCTATCCGGACATCCGGATCGCCCTGATCCTGTCCGAGGACGCCCTCAACCTGTCGCGGCGGGACGCCGACGTGGCGATCCGGGTGACCCGCGACCCGAGCGAGACCTTGGTCGGGCGCCGGCTCGCCGCGGTGGCCTGGGCCGTCTACGGCCTGGCCACGCGCGACTACGGCGACTTGGCGGTGGAGGACTGGGTCAGCCCGGGCCCGAGCGTGGTGGGAGGCTCGTTCACGCCGTTCGTGGCGGCGCGGGCGCCGGCCGACCGGATCAGGCTGCGGATCAACACCGTCACCGGGCTCGACGCCGCGATCCTGGCAGGCCTGGGCGTCGGCCCCCTGCCCTGCTTCACCGCCGATGCCGATCCGGCGCTGCGCCGCCTGTCGGGTCCGCACCCGGAACTCGGCGCCGACCTCTGGGTGCTGACGCATCCGGATCTGCGCCACGCGGCGCGGGTCCGGGTCTTCATGGAGCATGTCGCGGAGGCGATCCTGCCGTTGCGGCCGCGCTTCGCGGGCGGCTGAACGGGCTCAGCGGATCTCGACCAACTCGACCTCGTGGCCGTTGACCTCGACCACGTCGCCCACCGTCTTTCCGGTGAGCGCGCGGGCCAGGGGCGCCACGTAGGAGATCGAACCCTTGTGCGGGTCAGCCTCGTCCTCGCCGACGATGTGGAAGGTCTGGCGCGTCTCCTTGCCGGACTCGTCTTCCCGCAGCACCGTGACGGTCGAGCCGAACTGAACCGTGTCGCCCCCCTTGGCCTCCACGAGTTGCGCGGTGTTCTTCCGCGCGGCCCAGTAGCGGAGGTCGCGTCCGATCCGGGAATCCTCGGCCTTGTCGGCGGGATCCAGGGACGCGACCTCCTTCTCTAAGCGCGCGACCTCGGCCTCGATCTGCGCGAGGCCTTCCGGCGTAACGAAGTTGGTATGGGGCGAGATCGGCCGGTCGGGCAGGTTCTCGAAAGCTTCCCCGCCCTCGGGCTCTTTGACGAATGCAACGCTCATGAAGCAAAAAACAAGGCTGGAACGGCAGCGGTTCCATGCAGGCGGGATTTAACCTACCTCCACCACGGTCCGGCCCCGGACCTTGCCGGCCAGGATCTCCGCACCGAGCCGGCCGACTTCCTCCAGGCGGACGCGACTCGTCATGGCGGCGAGCTTGCCGAGGTCGAGGTCGCGAGCGAGCCGCGCCCAGGCCTCGCGGCGCTTCTTCTGCGGAGTCGTGACGCTGTTGATGCCGAGCAGCGAGACGCCGCGCAAAATGAACGGGGCCACCGAGGTCGGCAGGTCCATGCCCTGCGCCAGCCCACAGGCCGCGACGGCGCCGTCGGCCTTGGTCATGGCCAGCACATTGGCGAGCGTGGTCGAGCCGACCGCATCGATGCCGGCCGCCCAGCGCTCCTTGCCGAGCGGCTTGCCGGGCTTCGCCAATTCGGCCCGGTCGAGAATCTCGGCGGCGCCGAGCCCCTTGAGGTAATCCGCTTCGCCATCCCGGCCCGTGGAGGCGATCACGTGCCAGCCCGCCCGCGCCAGCAGCGCCACCGCCACCGAGCCGACGCCGCCCGAGGCGCCGGTGACGATCACCGGTCCGTGGCCGGGCGTGACCCCGTGCGCGTCGAGCGCCATGCAGCACAGCATCGCGGTGTAGCCGGCGGTGCCGACCGCCATGGCCTGCTCGGGGGTAAGCCCCTGGGGCAGCGGCACCAGCCAGTCGCCCTTGACCCGGGCACGCTGCGCGTAGGCGCCGAGATGCGTCTCGCCGACGCCCCAGCCGGTGAGCACCACCGAATCACCCGGCTTGTACTCGGGATGGTCCGACGTCTCGACCACGCCGGAGAAGTCGATGCCGGGGATCATCGGGAAGCGACGGACCACGGGTGACGTGCCGGTGAGCGCGAGACCGTCCTTGTAGTTCAGGGTGGAGTGCGTGACCCGCACGGTGACGTCGCCGTCCATGAGGTCGGCGTCGTCGAAGTCCCGGAAGGCCAGATTCTGGCCGGCCTCGCTCTTCTCGACCACCCAGGCCTTGAACGTCCCCATCGACACCTCCTGCGTTGGGCGGTGAGGTGTCGCCGGGACGCCCGGAATCAAGGCGGCCGGGCCGGGATCAGTACCCTTCGTAACGGCTGCCGTAGGAGAAGCCGAGACCGACGCCGATATCCGACGCGCTGGCCCCGGTGATGCCCATCGCGTCCGGGATCGAACCGACCAGCGGTCCGCCATAGGCGGCCGGACGATAGCCGTAGCCGCCGTAGCCGCCGGCCGGCACCCAGCCGGCACGGGCCGGCGCCACCAGGACTCGGCGGCTGACGCTCGCGTATTCCGGCGGGATGGTCTCGGGGATCGACTGCGCCGGACGCACCAGTACGGTCCGGGTGCGGACGGCGAAGCGCGGCGGCGTGGTGACCCAGCAGCCGATCAGCTCACCGCCGGGGCCCCGGCTCGTCTGCCAGAACCGGCCACCGGGCGAGACCATCACGCGCTCGGACACGGTGTCGTAGACCGGCGGGGTGGTCCGGTAGACCGTGCGCGGCGGACGCACCAGCACGTTCTCCTGCACGGTGTCGTAGACCGGCGGCGTGACCACGTGGCGGTAGCATTCGGTTCCGTAGCAGCCGCCGGCCTGGGCGGGTGCGGCGAGCATCAGGCCGCCCAGGGCGGCGGCGAGAAGGGCGGTGCGAGCGACCGGCGCGGTCATGGAAGTCCTCTGGTACGCGATACAGCGAGAAGCGTCGCGATGGCGGCGCTCGTCTCGACGTACCAGAGGCCAGAGTCGTTGCCCGACTCGCAAGCATTATCGGGAACGAAGGTAAAATTAACCCTTGATTTCGACTGCTTAGTCGTCGCCTACCTAGGTAGCATTGTTCTGATTAACGATAGTCTCTCTTATGAAGTCCGGCGCGGTCTGCATCGTCTCAGGTCTGGCCGGCGCGCAGCTGGTAGAAGATGTGCCGGCCGATCACGTCCATCTTGCGCAGGCGGCGTGACCAGCCCGGCCGCACGTAGTCGGCGTGGTAGTGGGTCGCGGCGCCGACCTCGGCGAGGTAGGTCCGGCCCTCGATCACCGAGCGGGCGATGCGGGTCGCCGATTCCCAGGCGCCGGCATCGGTGATGCGCAGCGACTTGCCCTCACAGGCGAAGGAGAATTGGCAGCCCATGTAGTGGTGCCGGTTCTGGTAGACGACGCCGCAGACGCTGCTCGGATAGAGGCCGCTCTTGACGCGGTTGAGCACCACCTGGGCGACGGCGGCCTGACCGGCCTCCGGCTCGCTGCGCGCCTCGAAATAGACGGCCTCCGACAGGCAGCGCTGCTCCTTGTCGAGGGATTCCGGGTCGATCAGGTCGGCGTAGCGCCGCCGCGCGTCCTCCGGCACCGGCTGGACGCTGTCCGGGCGCTCGGTGCGGATCGCGAAATCGGGCAGCGCGAGGCTGGCCGCGGCGACTTCCACGGGGATCGCGTCCGCGGGTGCCGGAGTGGTGGACGACAGGGCGACCGCCCGGGGCACCGGCGGCGTCGAGCCGTCGAAGCGCGCGGGGTCGCCGTCCTCGGTGAGATCGGCCGTTCCCGCACCCGTGGAGGCGGCGCTGCCGGCGCCGGTGGTCAGGCCGAGATCGGGGACGGGCACGAAGGCGGCCTCCGGCTCCGAATCCGGATCCCAGACCGCCGAGCCCTGGGTCAGCACGCCGCTGACGCTGCCGGTCACGTCGCCGAACAGAAGGGCGGCCCCGGACTCGCGCAGGGCGGCGGCCCGGCGGGCGAAGCTCGCGGCCGGGGGCCGCGTCGGGTTGCCCTTGCCGGCCCGCTGGACCACGGGGAACACGTGCGCGCCGGTCTTGAACTCCGCCTGGGGCGGCTCGTCGCCGAGACGGCGCAGGCCGGCACCGATCAGGAGGGTGCCGGGCGGCAGCGCCGGCACCGTGTTGGCATCGATCACGCCGCGGCGACTCGACCCGATGGCGTTCTCCGTCCCGGCATCCGCGGTGAACGACACTAGGAGGCCGAGCCCGACCATCCAGGGCGTCATGGCCGCCGAGAGCCATCGCAGGCTCGATTCCCGTCGTCCTCGTCTCGTTCCCACAACGCCAGACCCGTACTCACGCACCCGAACCGACCCCAGCCTCCCCGTTTCCAGGGTCTTTGTGCGGCCGTGCGGGATTTATCGCCCGACATGGTTGAGGGCCGGTTAAGCCGGCGGCGTGGGCGCCGTCCCGCGCCGGGCGGCGGACAGCCTCCATCCTCGTCAGGGGGTGTTCCGACGCTGCGGAGCGGCGCCCGAATCCGGAATCGCGGAGGCGCCGAGATCCTGCGGGATCGTGGTGCCAGCGACCGCCCCCGCCCGGGCCGCGGGCGAATGCCGGCGGGTCCGAGGGCGACGTGTGGCCGAGGTACCCCGGGAACGAAAAAGGGCGGCCCGAAGGCCGCCCTCTCTCCTTTGGTTCTGCCGCCTGCCTCACTCGGCCGCGGCGGGCGGAAGCTCCTCGACCGGCATCGCGCCGCTCTCGGACTGCTTCTGCTGCAGGATCATCGCGTCACGACGGCGGGCGATGGAACGGATATCCGCCACCATCGAGCCGGTGCCGGCCGGGATCAGCGAGCCCACGATGACGTTCTCCTTGAGGCCTTCCAGGGTGTCGACCTTGCCGTTGACCGCCGCCTCCGTGAGGACGCGGGTGGTCTCCTGGAACGAGGCCGCCGAGATGAACGACTTCGTCTGCAGCGACGCCTTGGTGATGCCGAGCAGGACCGGGACGCCCTGGATCGGCTTCTTGCCCTCGGACAGAAGCTTCTCGTTGAAGTCGGTCAGCTCCGTCCGGTCGATCTGGTCACCCGCGAGGATGTCCGAGTCGCCGCCGTCGGTCACCTCGACCTTCTGCAGCATCTGGCGGACGATCACCTCAATGTGCTTGTCGTTGATCGACACGCCCTGGAGCCGGTAGACCTCCTGGATCTCGTTGACGAGGTAGGCCGCGAGTTCCTCCACGCCCTTGATCGCCAGGATGTCGTGCGGAGCCGGGTTTCCGTCGACGATGTAATCGCCGAGTTCGACCACGTCCCCGTCCTGCAGGTGGATGTGCTTGCCCTTCGGGATCAGGTACTCGACCGCCTCCGAGCCGTCATGCGGCGTCAGCGTGAGCCGACGCTTGTTCTTGTAGTCGCGGCCGAACGCGATGGTGCCCGACTTCTCGGCGATGATCGCCGCGTCCTTCGGGCGCCGGGCCTCGAACAGCTCCGCCACCCGCGGCAGACCGCCGGTGATGTCGCGGGTCTTGGCCGAGTCGGTCGAGACGCGGGCCAGGATGTCGCCGGCGTTGACCTTCGCACCCGGATCGAAGCCGATGATGGCGTCGACCGGCAGGAAGTAGCGGGCGTCCGAGCCGCGGGGCAGCTTGAGCGCCTTGCCGTCCCGATCGACCACGACCATCGCGGGCTTCAGGTCCGAGGTCCGGGCCGAACCACGCCAGTCGACGACGACGCGCTTGGCGATGCCGGTCGACTCGTCGGTGGTCTCGGTCATGGACTGGCCGTCGACCAGATCCTCGTAGGCCACGAGGCCGTCGACCTCGGTGAGGATCGGACGGGTGTAGGGATCCCATTCGGCGATCCGCTGCCCGCGCTTGATCTTGTCACCCTCGTCGACCCGGAGCTTGGCGCCGTACTGCAGGCGGTGGACCGCCCGCTCGACCCCGTCCGACCCGACGACGACCACCGCCACGTTGCGGCCGGTGGCGATCAGATCGCCATCGGAGTTCTTGGCGATCGCCCGGTTGCGGATCTTGATCGTGCCCTCGAAGCTCGACTCGATGAACGACGAGTCGGCGATCTGGGCCGCACCACCGATGTGGAAGGTGCGCATCGTCAGCTGCGTGCCCGGCTCGCCGATCGACTGCGCCGCGATGACGCCGACGGCCTCGCCCATGTTGACGGGCGTGCCGCGGGCGAGGTCGCGCCCGTAGCAGGTGGCGCAGACGCCGCTCTTGGTGGCGCAGACCAGCACCGAGCGAATCTTCACCTCCTGGATGCCGGCGGCGTTGATCGCCGGCAGGTGACGCTCCTCGATGGTCTCGCCGGTCTTGACGATCACCGTGCCGTCCGCGGCCACGAGATCCTCGGCCGTGGCGCGGCCCAGGATGCGGGTGGCCAGCGTCGCCACGACCTGGCCGGCATCGACGATGGCGCGCATCTTGATGCCGTTGGTCGTGCCGCAATCCACCTCGCGGATCACGGCGTCCTGGGCCACGTCGACGAGGCGGCGGGTCAGGTAGCCGGAGTTGGCGGTCTTCAGGGCGGTGTCGGCCAGGCCCTTACGGGCACCGTGCGTGGAGTTGAAGTACTCCAAAACGTCCAGGCCTTCCTTGAAGTTCGAGATGATCGGGGTTTCGATGATCTCGCCCGACGGCTTGGCCATGAGGCCGCGCATCGCCGCGAGCTGCTTCATCTGGGCGGGCGAGCCGCGGGCGCCGGAGTGGCTCATCATGTAGATCGAGTTGATCTGCTTGTCGGCGCCGTGCTCGTCCTTCTGGACCGCGGAGATGCGGCCCATCATCTCGGCGGCCAGCTTGTCCGAGCACTTGGCCCAGGCATCGACCACCTTGTTGTACTTCTCGCCCTGGGTGATCAGGCCGTCGTTGTACTGCTGCTCGTAGTCCTTCACGAGCGCGCGGGTCGTGTCGACGATCGACCACTTGTTCTCCGGCACGACCATGTCGTCCTTGCCGAACGAGATGCCGGCCTTGAACGCGTGGTTGAAGCCGAGCGCCATGATCCGATCACAGAAGATCACCGACTCCTTCTGACCGCAGTGGCGGTAGACGGTGTCGATCATCGCCGAGATCTCCTTCTTGGTCATCAGCTTGTTGACGACTTCGAAGGGCACCTTGGCGTGCTTCGGCAGGGCGCCGGACAGGATCACCCGCCCCGGCGTGGTCTCGTAGGTCTTGATCAGGGGCTGATTGTCCGGACCGATGCCCGTCCAGCGCCACTTGATCTTGGTGTGCAGCGACACGGCCTTGGCGGCCAGGGCGTGCTCCAGCTCGCCCATGTCGCCGTAGACGCCCTGCATCGGGTTCTTGGCGTTGTCCGCCTTGAACTCGCCCGGCATGCCCTCGGCCACGATCGACAGGTAGTAGAGGCCGAGAACGATGTCCTGGCTGGGCACGATGATCGGCTGACCGTTGGCCGGATGCAGGATGTTGTTCGTCGACATCATCAGGACGCGCGCTTCCAGCTGCGCCTCGAGCGACAGCGGGACGTGCACGGCCATCTGGTCGCCGTCGAAGTCGGCGTTGAACGCGGCGCAGACCAGCGGGTGCAGCTGGATCGCCTTGCCCTCGATCAGCTTCGGCTCGAAGGCCTGGATGCCGAGGCGGTGGAGCGTCGGCGCGCGGTTCAGCATCACCGGGTGCTCGCGGATCACTTCATCGAGGATGTCCCAGACCTCCGGCTTCTCCTTTTCAACCAATTTCTTGGCCTGCTTCACCGTGGCGGAGAAGCCCTTGGCGTCGAGGCGCGCGTAGATGAACGGCTTGAACAGCTCCAAGGCCATCTTCTTGGGCAGGCCGCACTGGTGCAGCTTCAGCTCCGGACCGACCACGATGACCGAGCGGCCCGAGTAGTCGACGCGCTTGCCGAGCAGGTTCTGGCGGAACCGGCCCTGCTTGCCCTTCAGCATGTCGGCGAGCGACTTCAGCGGGCGCTTGTTGGCACCCGTGATGACGCGGCCGCGGCGGCCGTTGTCGAACAAGGCGTCGACGGCCTCCTGCAGCATCCGCTTCTCGTTGCGGATGATGATGTCGGGGGCACGAAGCTCGATCAGCCGCTTCAGGCGGTTGTTGCGGTTGATGACGCGGCGGTACAGGTCGTTGAGGTCGGAGGTCGCGAAGCGGCCGCCGTCCAGCGGGACCAGCGGACGCAGGTCCGGCGGGATCACCGGCACGACCGTCAGGATCATCCATTCCGGCTTGTTGCCGGACATCTGGAAGGCCTCGATGATCTTGAGCCGCTTCAGGAGCTTCTTGGGCTTCAGCTCCGAGGTCGTGACCGCGATCTCCTCGCGCAGATCGTTGGCGATCTTGTCGAGGTCGAGCTCCTGCAGAATGCGCCGGATGGCCTCGGCGCCGATCATGGCGGTGAAGCTATCCTCGCCGTACTCCTCCTGGGCGCGCAGGTACTCCTCCTCGGACAGGAGCTGACGCTCCTTCAGGGGGGTGAGGCCCGGCTCGATGACGCAGTACGACTCGAAGTACAGGATCCGCTCGAGGTCCTTGAGCGCCATGTCGAGCAACAGGCCGATGCGCGAGGGCAGCGACTTGAGGAACCAGATATGCGCCACCGGGGCGGCCAGCTCGATATGACCCATGCGGTCGCGCCGGACGCGCGCGAGGGTGACCTCGACGCCGCACTTCTCGCAGATGACGCCCTTGTACTTCATGCGCTTGTACTTGCCGCACAAGCACTCGTAGTCCTTGATCGGCCCGAAGATGCGCGCGCAGAACAGGCCGTCGCGCTCGGGCTTGAAGGTCCGGTAGTTGATGGTCTCGGGCTTCTTGATCTCGCCGTACGACCAGGAGAGGATCTTCTCCGGGGACGAGATCGAGATCTTGATCTGGTCGAAGCTGACCGGCGTGGCCTGCTGGTTGAAAAGGTTCATGACCTCTTGGTTCATGATCCGCTCCTTGTTGACGCCGACAGCCCCGCGCCGGGCCACCGTGTCCTGAAAAAGATCCGGCGCCGCGCCCCGCGCGGGCGCTGCTCACCGTCGTCAAATCCGGAAGGCCCTTCCCCTCCCCGCTCGACCGTGGCGGCCCGAAGCCGCCACGGGAGGTGTGGTTCTCAGATCTACTCGGCCGCGTCCGCCGGCGGCTCAAGCTGATCGTTCGCCGCCTTCTTGGAGGAGGTGAGCTCGACGTTGAGGCCGAGCGAGCGCATCTCCTTGACGAGCACGTTGAAGCTCTCCGGGATGCCGGCCTCGAAGGTGTCGTCGCCGCGGACGATCGCCTCGTAGACCTTGGTGCGGCCGGCCACGTCGTCCGACTTCACCGTGAGCATCTCCTGCAGCGTGTAGGCCGCGCCGTAGGCCTCCAGCGCCCAGACCTCCATCTCGCCGAAGCGCTGGCCGCCGAACTGCGCCTTTCCGCCCAGCGGCTGCTGGGTGACGAGGGAGTACGGACCGATCGAGCGCGCGTGGATCTTGTCGTCCACGAGGTGGTGGAGCTTCAGCATGTAGATGTAACCCATCGTGACCTTGCGGTCGAAGGGCTCGCCGGTGCGCCCGTCGTAGAGCGTCGACTGCGCCGAGCGGTCGAGCCCGGCCATCTCCAGCATCTGCTCGATGTCGGCCTCCTTGGCGCCGTTGAACACCGGAGTGGCCATCGGCACGCCGCGGCGGACGTTGTTGCCGGCCTCGGCCAGCTCCTCGTCCGTCAGGCCGTCGAGCTCGCCCGGGGAGTAGATCGCCGTCATCTCCTCCCGCAGCGGCGCGATGTCCTGCGACTTCAGATAGGCATCCACCGCCTTCGACACCTTGCGACCCAGGCCCGCAGCCGCCCAGCCCAGGTGCGTCTCCAGGATCTGGCCGACGTTCATGCGCGAGGGCACGCCCAGCGGGTTGAGCACGATGTCGGCATGCGTCCCGTCCTCGAGGAACGGCATGTCCTCGATCGGCACGATCCGCGACACGACACCCTTGTTGCCGTGACGGCCGGCCATCTTGTCGCCGGGCTGGATCTTGCGCTTCACCGCCACGAAGACCTTGACCATCTTCATGACGCCGGGGGGCAGCTCGTCGCCGCGCTGCAGCTTCTCGACCTTGTCGAGGAAGCGCTGCTCGAGGCGCTTCTTCGACTCGTCGTACTGCTTCTGCATCGCCTCCATCTCGGTCATGAGACGGTCCTCGATGACGGCGAACTGCCACCATTGCGAGCGCGGGTAGTCGTTGATCAGCTCGCGGGTGAGCGTGGTGTCCTTCTTGAAGCCCTTCGGGCCGGCCACCGGCGCCTGGCCGATCAGCACGTCCGCCAGGCGGGCGTAGGTGTTGCGGTCGAGGATCGCCTGCTCGTCGTCGCGGTCCTTGGCGAGGCGCTCGATCTCCTCGCGCTCGATCGCCTGGGCGCGCTCGTCCTTGTCGACGCCGTGGCGGTTGAACACCCGGACCTCGACGATCGTGCCCGTGACGCCCGGCGGAACCCGCAGGGAGGTGTCGCGCACATCCGAGGCCTTCTCGCCGAAGATGGCGCGGAGCAGCTTCTCCTCCGGCGTCATCGGGCTCTCGCCCTTCGGGGTGATCTTGCCGACGAGGATGTCGCCGGCGTTCACCTCGGCACCGATGTAGACGATGCCGGCCTCGTCGAGGTTCTTGAGCGCTTCTTCCGAAACGTTCGGGATGTCGCGGGTGATCTCCTCCGGCCCGAGCTTGGTGTCGCGGGCCATCACCTCGAATTCCTCGATGTGGATCGAGGTGAACACGTCATCCTTCACGATCCGCTCGGAGAGCAGGATCGAGTCCTCGAAGTTGTAGCCGTTCCACGGCATGAACGCGACGAGCACGTTCCGGCCGAGCGCCAGCTCGCCGAACTCGGTCGAGGGACCGTCGGCGATGATCTCGCCCTTCTTCACGAACTCGCCGACGCGGACGAGCGGCTTCTGCGTGATGCAGGTCGACTGGTTGGAGCGCTGGAACTTCTGTAGGCGGTAGATGTCGACGCCCGGCTTGTTGGCGTCGGCCTCCTCGGTGGCGCGGATGACGATACGGGTGGCGTCCACCTGGTCGATGATGCCGGCCCGGCGGGCCGCGATGGCGGCGCCGGAATCCCGGGCGACCACCGCCTCCATGCCGGTGCCCACGAACGGGGCGTCGGCGCGGACCAGCGGCACCGCCTGGCGCTGCATGTTCGAGCCCATGAGGGCGCGGTTGGCGTCGTCGTTCTCCAGGAACGGGATCAGCGCCGCGGCGACCGAGACGAGCTGCTTGGGCGAGACGTCCATGAGGTCGACGCGCTCAGGGCCCACGACGATCACGTCGCCGGCCCGGCGGCAGACCACGAGGTCCTCCGTCAGCTTCTTGTTCTCGTCCATCTGGGCGTTGGCCTGGGCGACGTAGTACTTCGCCTCCTCCATGGCCGACAGGTACGCGACCTCGTTGGTGACCACGCCGTCGCGCACGCGGCGGAACGGGGTCTCGATGAAGCCGTACTTGTTCACCCGCGCGAAGGTGGCCAGCGAGTTGATCAGGCCGATGTTCGGGCCTTCCGGCGTCTCGATCGGGCAGATGCGGCCGTAGTGGGTCGGGTGCACGTCGCGCACCTCGAAGCCGGCGCGCTCGCGGGTCAGACCGCCCGGGCCGAGGGCCGACAGGCGGCGCTTGTGCGTCACCTCGGAGAGCGGGTTGGTCTGATCCATGAACTGCGACAGCTGCGACGAGCCGAAGAACTCGCGCACGGCGGCGGCCGCGGGCTTCGCGTTGATCAGGTCCTGCGGCATGACCGTGTCGATGTCGACCTGGCTCATGCGCTCGCGGATGGCGCGCTCCATGCGCAGGAGGCCCAGGCGGTACTGGTTCTCCATGAGCTCGCCCACCGAGCGGACGCGGCGGTTGCCGAGATGGTCGATGTCGTCGACCTCACCCTTGCCGTCGCGCAGCTCCACGAGCGCCTTGACCACCGCCAGCATGTCCTCCTTGCGGAGCGTGCGCACGGTGTCGGCGGCATCAAGGTCGAGGCGCATGTTCATCTTCACGCGGCCGACCGCCGAGAGGTCGTAGCGCTCGGAATCGAAGAACAGCGAGTGGAACATCGCCTCGGCGGTGTCGAGCGTCGGCGGCTCGCCCGGGCGCATGACCCGGTAGATGTCGAACAGCGCACCCTCGCGGCCGGAATTCTTGTCCACCGCCAGCGTGTTGCGGATGTAGGGACCGACGTTGACGTGGTCGATGTCGAGCACCGGCAGCTCGGTGGTGCCGACGTCCTCGAGGCTCTTCAGGAGCTTCTCGGTGACCTCTTCGCCAGCCTCGGCCCAGATCTCGCCGGTCTGCGCGTTGACCAGATCCTCGGCGATGTACTGGCCGACGAGGTCCTCGTCGGTCGCCTTGAGGAACTTGGTGCCCTTGTCGGTGATCTGGCGCGCGTTGCGGGCGTTGAGCTTCTTGCCGGCCTCGAGAACGACCTCGCCGGAATCGGCGTCGATCAGGTCGACCGTGGCCTTCATGCCCTTCATGCGCTCGGCATCGAACGGCACGCGCCACTCGGTGCCGTCCCGGTCGTAGATCACCTTGTTGTAGAAGGTCGACAGGATCTCCTCGCCGTCGAGGCCCAGGGCGTAGAGCAGCGACGTCGCCGGCAGCTTGCGCTTCCGGTCGATGCGGACGTGCACGATGTCCTTGGCGTCGAACTCGACGTCCAGCCAGGAGCCCCGGTACGGGATGATGCGGGCGGCGAACAGGAGCTTGCCCGACGAGTGGGTCTTGCCCTTGTCGTGGTCGAAGAACACGCCCGGCGAGCGGTGCATCTGCGAGACGATGACGCGCTCGGTGCCGTTGACGATGAAGGTGCCGTTCTCCGTCATCAGGGGCATGTCGCCCATGTAGACGTCCTGCTCCTTGATGTCCTTGACCGACTTGGCCTGGGTGTCGGGATCGACATCGAACACGATGAGGCGGAGCGTCACCTTCAGCGGCGCCGCGAAGGTGATGCCGCGCTGGCGGCACTCGTCCACGTCGTACTTGGGCGCCTCGAAGGTGTAGCGCACGAATTCGAGAAGGGCCGTGGAGGCGAAGTCGGAGATCGGGAACACCGACTTGAACACGCTCTGCAGCCCCTCGTCGCCGCGCCCGCCTTCGGGCTCGTCGACCATCAGGAACTGGTCGTAGGACGCCTTCTGAACCTCGATGAGGTTCGGCATCTCGGCAACTTCCTTGATCTTGCCGAAGAACTTCCGAATGCGCTTGCGACCGACCAGCGTGTTGGCCATGTGACCTCGCTCCTACCCGCGTACCTCTCGCCCGGGGAAGCGTTCCCGAAAGGGACCTCCCGCACCGGGCCGCGACGCGCGCCCCGCCGGGCCGCGCCACCGAACCGAATCTCTCGCCGGCCCCTTCCGGGACCATCCGCCGAAGCGGCCTAAAGCCCGCGGGCGCAACACCCGCGGGCTCCGGTCACGACAGGCCCGAAGCGGGCCTCCGTGAGTTGACGGGCCGGAACCGGCCCATCGTCGACTTACTTGAGCTCGATCTTGGCGCCAGCCTTCTCGAGCTGGGCCTTGAGCTTCTCGGCCTCGTCCTTGGCGACGCCTTCCTTGACCGGCTTCGGCGCGCCCTCGACGAGGTCCTTGGCTTCCTTGAGGCCCAGCCCGGTGATCGCGCGGACCTCCTTGATGACCTCGATCTTCTTGTCGCCGGCGGCGGCGAGGACGACCGTGAACTCGGTCTGCTCCTCGACGGCGGCGGCGCCACCACCGGCGGCCGGGCCGGCGGCCACGGCGACGGCAGCGGCGGCCGAGACGCCCCACTTCTCTTCGAGCATCTTGGCCAGGTCAGCGGCCTCGAGCACGGTCAGCGAGGACAGGTCGTCGACGAGCTTGGCAAGATCAGCCATTTTGAATTCCTCTCAGATATCGGTTCGAACGGGTGATTTTTGAAGGGCCTCAGGCGGCCTCGTCCTTGGTGGCATAGGCCCCGAACACGCGGGCGAGCTTGGCCGCCGGCGCATTGACGACCTGAGCGATCTTCGTCGCGGGCGCCTGCACGAGGCCCACGATCTTGGCGCGCAGTTCGTCGAGGGACGGGAGCGAGGCGAGGGCCTTCACGCCGTCCAGGTTCAGGGCGGTCGCACCCATCGCGCCGCCAAGAATCACGAGCTTGTCGTTCGTCTTGGCGAAGTCGACCGCGACCCTGGCGGCGGCGACCGGATCGCCCGAATAGGCGAGCAGGGTCGGGCCCTTTAGGAGCGGCTTGATGGAGGCGACGTCGGTGCCATCGAGTGCGATGCCGGCGAGGCTGTTCTTGGCGACCTTCACGGTGGCGCCGGCCTGCTTCATCTGCGAACGCAGCTTCTGCATGTCGGCGACCGTGAGGCCCTTGTAGTGGGCCACGACGACGACGGCGCTCTGATTGAACACGCCGTTGAGCGTCGAGACGAGATCAGCTTTAGCTGTCCGGTCCACTGGGCTCTCTCCGGTTGGCGGAACCCGAATTCGGGCCCGCCGGTTGCACATGCCGCCCGGACGTTCTCTCGGCCTAGAGACCGTGAACGTCCGAACGACGCTTCGCGGCCCTGTCCCCGCGCGTGCCCCGGAAGGCCGCCTCGGGCGAGTTGGTTCAAACCGATACCCCTCCGCGACCCAGGGCCGAGGCGAGGCTTTTCGAAATTCGGTCTTCCCCGTCTGTGCAGGCGGTGGGGATTAAGCCGGCGAACCGGCACCTGCAGTCTCGGACAGGACATGGCCGGGCAAGGCTCCGCGGGGCTCGTGGCCCCTCGGATCCTGCCGGCCTTTGCCTCCCGGTTGCCCGGGCGACATTTCGAACGGAAACCGGCCGATCGGCCGTCTCCCTTAGTGACGATGAAATGCGTGAGGCGCGGTGTATAGAGCCTAGCAAGCCGCCTGCCAAGGGCCGAAGCGCGACTTTTCCGCCGCAGGCAAGGGCTTGCGGCGGAGCCGAGCCGGCCATGGTCGGCCCGGAGTCCAGCCCGGCGCCGCTAGGCCGCCTCGCGCTCCGGCGCCAGCTTGCGACGGGCCGCCTCCCACCAGCTCCGGTCGCGGGCCTCCTTCGCCTCCGCGGCCTTGGCGGCGTAGAAGGAGGCGTTGTGCTCGCCGCGCAGGGCCTCGCGGGTGAAGCGGATCAGGTGATGGGCCACGAAGCCCATGTTGAACACCGCCTCAATCTGCCCGCGCTTCAGCGCGTAGCCGGCCGCACTCCAGAACGGACGGCGATAATCCGAGAAGATCCCGACCCGCGTGATGATGTTGAAGCCGAGGATCAGCCCGCGCCGCAGGTTGGTGAAGGTCAGCTTGCCGGCGGTCGGCGTGGTGATGCGGTTCGGATAGGTCACCGCGCACTGGTGCTTGAAGCGCTCGAAGATCTTGTCCGGCTCGTAGGCATGCGCGATCGCCCGGCGCCAGCTCTTCACGACCGAATCGTGCGGGCGCTTGAACAGGACGTTCGACTCCAGGCTCGCGTCGTGCAGGAGCCGTCCCTCCCGCTCCAGCCGATCCCAGAGCGGGGTCTTGGGCAGGGCCTGGAGCAGGTTGATGGTCAGCACGGGGATGGCCGAGCGGTCGATGAAGTCGATCAGATTCTGCTCGGATTTGTCGGTGTCGGAGTCGAGGCCCAGGATGATGCCCGAGGTCACCTCGAGCCCGTAGGCATTGAGGGTCTCGATGGCCTCGTACATGGGCACGGCGGCGTTGTGGGTCTTGTCGATGCCCTTGAGGGCCTCCGTCTCCGGCGTCTCGATCCCCACGAACACCGTCATGAAGTTGGCCTGCCGCATCAGCTCGAGGATCTCGGGCTGCTTGGCCATGTTGAGCGTCGCCTCGCAGGCGAACTGGAGCGGGTAATCGTTCTTCTTCTGCCACGCCACCAGGTGCGGCAGCATCTCGCGGGTCGCCTTGCGGTTGGCGATGAAATTGTCGTCCACGAAGTAGACCACCGCCGGGTGGCCCGGCTGGCTGATGATCGCGTCGAGCTCGGCGCACATCTGCTCGGGGCTCTTCAGCCGCGGCTGGCGCCCGTAGAGCTGCGGGATGTCGCAGAACTCGCAGCGATACGGGCAGCCCGAGGAGAATTGCAGGGAGCCGATCAGGTAGCGCTTGAGCGGCGCCGCCTCGTAGGCCGGGGCCGGGAAGTCCGCGAGTGCGAGGCGCTCCTTGGTCTCTAGCACCACCTGGGCGGGCGGTGGCGTCAGGTCGGCGTCGAGGCGCGTGACCAGCTGGTCGGTGGCGTCGCCGATCTCGCCCACGTGGAGGTAGTCGAAATCGCCGTACTTCTCCGGGGCGCCCGAGACGGACGGCCCGCCCAGCACCGTGACCTTGCCGGCCGCGCGGGCGCGGTCGCGGATGTCGTGGATCTGCGGTTCCTGGATGTGCATCCCGGAGACGAAGACCGCGTCCGCCCAGGCGAAATCGGCCGGGCCGGCGCGGCGGATATTCTCATCGACGAACCGACATTCCCACGTCTCCGGCATGTAGGCCGCGATCAGCAGCAGCCCCTGCGGCGGCATGAACGCCTTGACGCCGCCCATCAGCGGGTAGGCGTGGGAGAATGTCCCGAAGGAGGGTGTGTAGGCGGGAAAGACGCACAGGATGCGTCGCTTGGAGGTGACCGTCAGGGTGCATCGCATGGCGGCCTATCTAGCACAGCTATTCGGATTGGCGCCCCCTCCGCGGTTGAGAATGGCGTGAGGCACGAAGGTTCTGAGCCGCGATTGCCGCTTGCCTCCGGGCCGCGCCCGCGATCGGCCTCGGCTGCGCCCATTCCTGTCCGCAAACGGGACCGCAAGGGATAATTCGCCGCGCCCCGGCCGGGACGCGTGGAGCGCCGTCGAGGGTGATCCGGAATCCATCGGCCCCGGCCCCGGTGCGGTGCCCTCGGCCCTGCGCACGATCGCGCCAAACCCGAGACGGGCGTGCCGTAGCCCGGTTCGCCAGGATGTCGAGGGGGACATCCGCCCTTCGAGATCCCCGCAACGGAAAACGCCCGGCCGTCTCCGGCCGGGCGCTCCGCAGGGCTGACGATCCGCCCGGTATCAGGCGGTCAGGACCGTGTTCGGCTCGACCTTCACGCCCGGGCCCATCGTCGAGGTGACGGCGATGCGCTGGACGTAGGTGCCCTTGGCGCCCGCGGGCTTCGCCTTGGCGACGGCGTCCGCGAAGGCCTTGATGTTCTCGACGAGCTTGTCGGCGTCGAACGAGACCTTGCCGACGCCCGCATGGACGATGCCGGCCTTCTCGACGCGGAACTCCACCGAGCCGCCCTTGGCGCCGGCGACGGCGCTCTTCACGTCCATGGTGACGGTGCCGACCTTGGGGTTCGGCATCAGGCCGCGCGGGCCCAGCACCTTACCGAGACGGCCGACCAGCGGCATCATGTCGGGGGTCGCGATGCAGCGATCGAAGTCGATCTTGCCGCTCTGCACGATCTCCAGGAGATCCTCGGCGCCGACGATGTCGGCACCCGCGGCCTTGGCGTCGTCCGCCTTGGCGCCGCGGGCGAAGACCGCAACCCGCACCGTCCGGCCGGAGCCGTTCGGCAGGTTGCAGACGCCGCGGACCATCTGGTCGGCGTGACGCGGATCGACGCCGAGATTCATCGAGACCTCGACAGTCTCGTCGAACTTCGCGGTCGCCCGCTCCTTCACGAGCTTGATCGCCTCGTCGAGGGCGTAGAGCTTCGTGACCTCGATGCCCTCGCGGGCGGCGCGGATGCGCTTGCCTTCCTTAGCCATGATGTCCTCCCTCAGGCCGTGACTTCGAGGCCCATGGCCCGGGCGGAGCCGCGGATCATGGCAACGGCCGACTCGATCGAGTCGCAGTTGAGGTCGGGCATCTTCTTCTCGGCGATCTCGCGGAGCTGCGCCTCGGAGATCTTGCCGACGGTCGGGCCCTTGCCCGGGGTCTTGGAGCCGGAGGCCGGCTTCTTGCCGAGCTTCAGGCCGACGGCCTTCTTCAGGAAGAAGGTGACCGGGGGCTGCTTCATCTCGAAGGTGAAGGAGCGGTCCTGATACGCGGTGATGATCACCGGGATCGGGGTGCCCTTCTCCATCTGCGCCGTCTTCGCGTTGAAGGCCTTGCAGAATTCCATGATGTTGAGGCCGCGCTGACCGAGCGCGGGACCGATCGGCGGCGACGGGTTCGCCGCGCCGGCCGGGACCTGAAGCTTCACGTAGCCCGTGATCTTCTTCGCCATGGGACTGCTCCCAATGAGAATCCGCCCCCACGCGGCCTGAAGCGCGGCGGGTCGGACGGTTGCAGGTCGCGGTGCGAGCCGTGGATCCCGGAGGCGAGGCCGGGCGGTTCTCCCGCGGATGATGCCGCTTCCTCAGGGGGGAGCGGCAAAGTCACGGCCGCCGCTCAGCGGCGGCCGGAACGTGGGGGCAGCCCCTCGGCCGCCGAAGCCCGGAGCCTCAGGCCTTCTCGACCTGGGCGTATTCGAGCTCCACCGGGGTGGCGCGGCCGAAGATCGACACGGCCACCTTGAGGCGGGAGCGGGCCTCGTCGATCTCCTCGACGGTGCCGTTGAAGCTGGCGAAGGGGCCGTCGGCGACCCGGACGGTCTCACCGATCTCGAAGGACACCGAGGGCTTGGGCCGGTCGACGCCCTCGGCGACCTGTCCCTTGATCCGCTCGGCCTCGGCGTCGGGGATCGGCACCGGCTTCGACTTGTCGGCGCCGAGAAAGCCCGTGACCTTCGGGGTGTTCTTGATGAGGTGATAGACCTCGTCGGTCAGGTCGCACTTCACCAGCACGTAGCCGGGGAAAAACTTGCGCTCGGCATCGACCTTCCGGCCGCGGCGCACCTCCACGACCTTCTCGGTCGGGACCATCACCTCGTCGAACAGCTCGGTCAGCCCGCGCTGAGCCGCCTGATCCTTGATGGACTGGGCGACCTTGTTCTCGAAGTTCGAGTAGGCGTGGACGATGTACCAGCGCTTCGACACGGTTCCGTTCAACTCCGACAAGTCCGCGGGGCCCTCCCCGATCGGCGGCGGGCCGCCCTCGGGCGCCCGCGATTCAGACGCCCAGGATGAGGCCGACCACGAACCGCAGCGCCTGATCCACCACCGTGAAGAACAGGCTCGCGGCCACGACCATCACGAAGACCATGATGGTCGTGATGGTGGTCTCCCGACGGCTGGGCCACGTGACCTTGCGGGCCTCGTCGCGAACCTGCGCGAAGAACTCGCCCGGGGTGGCGCGCTTCTGCGGCACCCGGGCCGGCGTGGCCGGCCGGGCCGGCGGCGGGTTCGCGGGACCGCGGGCCGCGCCGCGCACCAGGTCCACCTTCTTGGTCGCTTCGTTCGATGCCATGGCGCCAGTGTCTGTGCGTGTTCGGCCCCGAGGCAGAGACCGCGTCCGGGAATGCGAATGTCGGCGCCGAGGACCCGGATGGGTCCGCACCGACGGTCGCTTCAGATCTCGGATTGGGCTCGCTCTAGCGCAACTCCCCCGGCTTGTCGACCGGGCCGCCGCGCGGGATCGGGCTGAATGTCTGGCAGGAGTGGAGGGACTCGAACCCGCAACCTCCGGTTTTGGAGACCGGCGCTCTGACCAGTTGAGCTACACTCCTAGCGCACCGCCCAATGCCTCATCGCGATCCGGCTTGCAAGGGGTTGCTTGGGGTTGCGTGCGGGAAGCGATGTCGCCCGGCAACGGGAGGACGCCGCCTGGGCGTGCATCCGGGGGCGCCCCTGTCGGTACCCGTCGCCGGATCCCTGCCTTGCGCCGGCGCCGCACGCGGACGCGGGTGGATCGGTGGTGCGTGCCGGAACCCGATCCACGGGCCTCGCGCAGGAAGCGCCTCGACGTCCGTCCGGAAAAAGAACGCCGGCCCCCGCTCGAGTCGGAGGCCGGCGTCGACGATGCGGCGCGTCGCGGCGCGCCGAACCGGATCTCAGTCGTTGATGGCGGCGACGACGCCGGCGCCGACGGTGCGGCCGCCCTCGCGGATGGCGAAGCGCAGCTTCTCCTCCATGGCGACCGGCACGATCAGGACCACGTCCATGGTCACGTTGTCGCCCGGCATCACCATCTCGG
>NZ_JAKSYP010000059.1:0-1016 GCF_022829625.1 Methylobacterium sp. E-046
CGAGCCGATCGCGCCCACAGCCTCGCGCGTAGCCGCCTGCGTCGCGCTGATCTGCCCGCGGATCTGATCCGTCGCCTTCGCGGTCTGCTCGGCCAGGGCCTTCACCTCGGAAGCCACGACCGCGAAGCCCTTGCCGGCCGCACCCGCGCGGGCCGCCTCGATGGTGGCGTTGAGCGCCAGCAGGTTGGTCTGCGCGGCGATGCCCTGGATCATGCTCACGACCTCGCCGATCTGCGTCGCCTGCCCGCTCAGGCCCTCGACGATGACCCCGGTGTGCCGCGCCTGCTCGACGGCCTCGCCGGCCATGCGTGCGGCGTGGCTGACCTGCTGGCTGATCTCGCCGACCGAGGCCGACAGCTCCTCCGCGCCCGAGGCCACGCACTGGATGTCGTTCGAGACCTGACCGACAGTCCCGGCCGCCTCGGCGGTCCGCCGGGTTACGTCCTCGACCGCGGTTCCGATCGCGTCGAGGTCGGCGCCGATCGTGCGCTGCGCCGTGGCCCGGCGCTGGCGGTCCTGCATCTGCGCGGTGATGTCGGCGGCGAACTTCACCACCTTGAGCACCGTGCCGTCGGCGTCGGTGATCGGGTTGTAGGTCCCCTGGATCCAGACTTCGCGACCGCCCCGGGCGATGCGCCGGAACTCGCCCGCGGAGAAAATGCCTTGGCCGAGCTTCGTCCAGAACTCGCGGTAGGCTGCTCCCTTCTGCTCGTCCGCATCCACGAACAGGCTGTGATGTCGGCCGACGATCTCGTCGAGGCGGTATCCGACTGCGTCGAGGAAGTTCTGGTTGGCCTCCAGGATCGTGCCGGTCGGATCGAAAGCGATCACCGCCTGCGAGCGGTGTAGGGCGGCAATCTGACCATCGAGATCGAGCATGCGCTGCTTCTGCGCGGTGATGTCGGCGGCGAACTTGACGACCTTCACGACCCGTCCGGCGCGGTCCAGCACCGGGTTGTAGCTCGCCTGGATCCAGACGGTCCGCCCGCCCTTGGCGACGCGCTTGAACTCGGCGG
>NZ_JAKSYP010000062.1:0-785 GCF_022829625.1 Methylobacterium sp. E-046
GCGTCGGCGGCCTCGGCGAGCCCGTAGCGCGCCCGGTAGAAGCCGTGGTCGAACTGCGCCGCCGCCAGCCGCGCCTGCAGGTCGAGCAGCGCCGCCCGGTCCACGGGCTCCCGCCCGATCGCGCCCAGCCAGCCCGTGTCCTCGACCGGCGCCCGCGCCGGCCGCAGCCCGCAGACGCCGAGCAGCGCCCCCAGGGTCGAGCGTCCCGGCCCCGGATCGCGCAGCTCCCGCCAGCCCGCCTCGGCGAAGTGCAGATATGGCTCCCGCCCGCCCACGTCCGGGTAGGTCGCCCGGTACCAGTCCGCGTCCACCGCCGGCAGGTTCAGCCGGTGCGGCCCGGCGAAGGGCTCGGCACCCGTCAGCCGCGCCTCGGCCACGACGCGGAAGAACGGATCGTCGCCCACCGCCCGGCTGCCGGCTCGTGCCTGCACGAAGCCCGCCGGGTCGAAGTCCGGCCGCGGGCTGACCAGCGCCCGCCAGCCCTCCGCCACGTAGTGGCGCAGCAGCGCGGCGTCCGAGGCGCCGGCCAGCGCCTCGGCCTGAGGACCGGGCAGGCGCTGCCGGTAGTGGGCGGCATCGAAATAGGGGGCGAGCGTCGCGAGCCGCAGGGCGAGCGCGGCGTCCGGGTCCGGCCGGGCGCGGCCGCCGTGCAGGACGTAGTGCACCAGCGGGTTCCGGGTGGCGTAGGTGATGCCGCGCGTGAGGCAGTAGGCGAGCACGTCGAACTGCGGGGCCGGCTCGCGGCCCTCGCGCCAGCCCGACGTCATGTAGTGGTCGGCCGGGTC
>NZ_JAKSYP010000064.1:0-5378 GCF_022829625.1 Methylobacterium sp. E-046
GGCAGGTCTCGGGCCGCTCCGACACCACCTACGCCGAGCGCGTCGCCCTCGACCTCGACTACGCCACCCGCTGGAGCCTGCGCCGGGATCTCGCCATCCTCCTGCGCACAATCCCCGCCGTCCTCGCCCAGCGCGGAAGCCGGTAGCCCTACCAGCGCTCTCGATGGATCGAGTCATGCACGATGACAACGCGCTCTGGTACGACTACGCCGAGCTTGATGCGGCACCCAGCTGGACCCTGGCGGTCATTGCGGTCCTGTTTGACGTGGCGGTCGGCGGCTTGAAGACGGTGAACCGAGCGTACTGGCTGCCCGATCGGATCTGGCGTCAGTTGGTTGATGCCTATGCTTGGTGCTGCACGGCAAAAAGACATCGATCCTGAGTTGTAGGGCGGTGCATCAGACAGTTGTGTTGCGAATGTCCCCCTGCGCATCAGGCGCAGTTTCGCAAAGGCGCCAAAACTCGACGAAGCCGATGGCGTAGGCGGCAAGAATGGCGGCAGTCCAGTGCATCATCGAGGCCCTAACGCGACTGACCAACCATTGTGCCGGGGAAAGCTTGATACTTTCTGACGCGGTTAGACCGTATCGTTCCTGCGACGGTCCTGCTGTGGCTTGTTGGCTTACGGAAGTCAGAGCGGCGAGTACGAGGTTGCGGACCGCACCTCATGCGCCCTGTACCCTTGCAGTGCGCAGCATCCCGTAGAACTTGCCTAGGTCAGACATAAACCGGGCTTGCTGCAACGAGATCAGATGAACGGATAGAACGGCCTGAGCTATGCCGTGGCATCATGCGACTGGACGGTATGCCAAATGAGGGGTGTGTGACGTGAGGAAGCCGTGAATGCCAGCGAGATCGAAGACGCGCTTCGCCTTACGGAAAACGCGATCCGGTCAGCCAAGGACGCAGAGCGGTGGGCGCTCATCGCGGCCAACAATGACAAATCGGGGAACGCCCAACAGGCATGGAACTTCGCCAAGCGCACGGTGCAGGACCTGGAGAAGCTGAAGCGCTACCTTCAGGTGGCTCGCTCGTCCTGAGTCACGCACGCCTCCCGTACGATCGCCGCAAGTTCGGCAGCTGTCTCGACACCCGCCCCGCTGCTCGTCTTCTTAGCCCATGCCCCTGCAATGCGGTTTCGGTTCAGACTCCCCGCACACCTGCGTTGCGCAGCGCCCCGTAGAACTTGCCCGGGTCGAACATGGCCCGAGCTTGCTGGAGGCTGATCGGTCGGCCACCAACGTCCGGCGCCCCCATCATGCCGCCCGACCTCTGCTGGCCCTGCTTCTGCTTCTGAGCGGCAGCCGCGGCCTTTAGGGCGTTGCCGATCTGCGCGTACTGGTTGCTGGGTTGGGCCGGTTGCGCGGTCGGATCCGAGGAGAACCCGCCCGGCGCCGGCATGGTGGTGAAGGGCTGGCTCGATAGGGACGCTACGTCAGGAGTCGGGGACGCCTGCCCCGGCACAGCCGAGCCCTGCCCCACGATGCCGCTCAACCTGAAACCGCCCTGCTGTGCCGTGCTCCCCATCGAGCCGCCACGAGGGGCCGCCACGCCTGGCAGCGCCTGACCGCCGCCGAAGCTGTTCGCGTAGACCTGTGTCGTCGCCACCCGGAAGCCGACGCATCCCGATCCGACGTTGGAAGATCAGCTTTGCGCCGAATGGTCCGGCATCCTGCGCTGGATGATTGAGGGCTGTCTGGACTGGCAGAAGAACGGCCTCTGCAAGCCCGCGTCCGTAGTCGCCGCGACGCAGGACTACTTCGCCGATCAGGATGTCTTCCAGCAGTTCCTTGACGAGCGGTGCGACGTGGACCGCGAGAACGAGCACAAGTTCGAGGGCAAGGTCGTGCTGTTCAATGCCTGGAACGACTACGCCAAGGCGGTGGGAGAGGTGCCCGGTACCGGCAAAACCTTCAAGGAGGCGATGCGTCGCCGTGGTTTCCCCGATCCGGTGCAGATCAAGGCCATTAGAACGCAGGGCTACCGGGGCATCCGGCTGATCCACGACAATGTTCGGGAGGGCTGATCGCTATGCCCGCACGGTTTCAGGTTTCAAAAGTTTCTGAAACTTCCCCATTCGCCTTATACGTGTACGTGCGCGCGTCACGGGGCAAACACCAGGTTTCAGAAACCTTGAAACCGGCAACCGGCCACTGGTTGTCGTGGTGGCCGCGATGATGACGGCCGCCGACCGCTGGGGTCCGTTCTCTCAGGGCCTCGACCCCGCCGAGCAGCGCGCCCGCCTTCGTGCCCTCCGGCAGACCGCCCGACTCCTGATCGGCCCTCGCGGCACTAACCTGTGCCGCCTCCTCGCGGAAGCCGAGACCGACCCGGCCGCCCTTGAACCCGCATGCCGCGCCGTCGACGCGCTGGCCGCCACCGACCGCCGCCAGATCCTAGCGTCCTACGCCGCCCTCGCCCGTGCCGCCTGAAGGAGATTGCCGTGTCCAACGTCATCCCGTTCCCCCAGCCCCGCCCGCGCCCCCTCCCTTGGGTCCGAGCCCAAGACAAGACTTCTGGCATCCGCGTCGCCCGCTTCGATGGTCGCTGGTGTGTCGAGCGTCTGGAAGCCGGCGACATCATCGACCGGAGGTTCATGCCGACCCAAGCCGATGCCGAGCGCATCGCAATCCGCATCTGTCGCCGCGACAGGCTGACGATGCTCACGGCGCGCAGAAGCCGTCCGTGCCCTCGGCCGAACTTCCATTAGCACACCCCGACGATGCGGCCTGAAGGAGTTACCATCCCGACCGAGAACGCTATCCGTCGCCAAGTCCGAGCCGAGATCATCCGCACGATTGCCGAGGCGAACGCCTGCGGCCTTGGAGACGGCGTAGCTGCAGCCCGTCGGGCCTTCCCCGGCATTCCAGAGGCGATCCTGTGGGAATGCTGGAGCGAGTTGGACCAAGAGCATCAGGAGGCGTGGTGGCAGCGCATAGAGCGCACCATTGTTGGCGAACTAATCCGCAACGCGGTCACGACCGCGCAAGCCTGAGGGGAGTCGTCATGTCCAACATCATCACCCTCGCCCCGCCCGAGAAGCCGACACCCGTGGCTCGGTACGCGGAGGTTGCCGTCTACGGCACGGTCGGGCCGCTCACGGTCGCTCTCGCCCGCCGTACCGACGTGAAGGAGGGGCTGATCCACGTCGTCGTGATGGGATCCGCCATCGGCCTAGAGATCGTCGCCACCCTGCCGGATGACGACAAAGGCCGCGCCGTCGCCGATTTTACCGGCCCCGCCGTCCTCCGCGCCGTCGAACTGTCCGAGACCGAGTCCGCCGCCCGCCCGGAGGCATGCTGATGACCTCCCCCGACCGCATACCCCACCCAGGCCGCACATCCGCTGAACGCCGTGCCCTCGACGCCATCGGCTGCGGCGAGCCCCCGCGTTGCTTACACAGGACGCTCCGCAACCTACTCGTCGCCGGCCTGATCGTTGAGGCCGGCAGCCAGACCCGCCGCGATGCACGATGCACTCGGTTCCTACCGCATCCCCACCTACGAGATGCCGATCCTGGTTCATTTTCAGTGGTGCTCGGCTGTTGCCGCAACCGACGAGGAGATGGCAGCCTTCGAGGCCGAACTGGAGGGATTGCCATGAACCGCCTCGCGCAGCTCGCCCTCGCTGACCAAATCGCGCAAGCCGAGCAAGCCGTCCTGCGCCTTCTCGGCGGCATCGAGACCGGTGTCGCGACTGGGCGGACTGCCGAGGCCTACAAATCGGCCATCGGCCGGCATGGACGGGCAATCCTGGACGCCGGTGGCCGGGACGCTCTCGCGGCCGTGACGGACCGGATCAGCGACGTCCCCGGTCGCGAGGCGGACCGCAAGGCCCTGCTCGCAAAGCTGTGGGCCGACCTCGAAAGGGCGCCTGAATGACCGCCGCCAGCATCCTCGCCCTCGTCGATAGCATTCAGCGGCGCGGTGACGACGTGCCCGCCGCTCAAGCCTTTCGGAGCGCCCTCACCCGCAAGGGCCGAGAGGCGCACGCGGCCGGCGGCCCAAGGACCCTCGCCGCCATACGGCGGGAGATCGCGGTCGCGGACCCGAAGCGAGCCGCTGCCCGCGCCGCGATCCTGGCTACGGCCTGGGCTGATCTGCTGCCGACTGCCGGTAGAGGTGCGCAGCCATGACCCTCCTCGACGCCATTGCAGTCCAGGACCCTCTCGCCCTGGCCAAGGAAGCCACATCGCGCCTTCTGGCCAGTATCGAGACATGCGCCGCGGCCTCATCTCTCCGCGTCGTCGGGATCATCCCATTCGACGCGACGAGGCCGAGGCAACGGCTCATTCCCAGCAAAGCTGATCCGGGTTGCCGCAGACATGGCTACGATGATGAGGCAGATCGCAGCGACGCGTTCGAGCATGGCGCTGTTCTCTCAGGCGTAGGGCCGGGTCGCCAAGCACTGACGGGCCGCACGCTGGCGCGCACGCGCATTGTGCAATCGTCGCATATGCTCTTGGAGGATTTCATCCTCATACGGTGGACGGGCTGTTATCGCGGCAGGCTGCGGAGTCTTCGGGAGGTTCTCACGCTGCGGATCGGTTGGACTCATGGCCGCGCCCTCCGTAGTTACTACGTGGAAGCTGCGTCATTCGTCGATCGGCTGCAACCCAGGCGCGAAGACGATCCACTGGCTCTCAGATCTAGCTGCCTTCAGTGCACCTCGGCCGAGCGCCGCGCCCTCGACCGCATCGGTTGCGGCGAGCCGCCCGCCTGCAGCCCGAAGACACTCCGCAACCTGCTGGACGCCGGCCTGATCGTGGACGTTGGAGGCTAAATCCGCCGCGACGCGTTCGGGTTCTATCGGGTGACGGCCTACGCCATGCCGATCCCGGTTCACCTGGTCTGGTGCTCGGCTGTTGCTGCCACCGACCGAGAGGCGGCTTTCTTCGACGCTGAGCTGGAGAACTGGCAATGACCCGCCGCCCCGGCCCCAATCATCACCCCGACGACGACACCAACATGGACGAGCCGACGCGCGCTGAGCTGGTAGCCGAGGCCCTTGCCGTGTTCGGCCATGAGGCGGCCGAGGAATTGGCTCGCCTGCTCCGCGTTCCGTTCGAGGCCGCCCACCCAGAGGCCCGGCCATGATTGCCACTCTCCCCGATCCACCGACGCCCGCCAGCATCCTCGCTCTGATCCAGAGCATCGAGCGTCACCCACCTGGTGCGCCCGCCGCCCTCGCCTTTCGCTCGACGTTGCGCCGCAAGGGCCAGGACCACGCCGGCGGCCCTCGCCGACGTGGTGGCCTGGATCCGTGCTGCTGACCCGGACCGGGCCGACGCGCGCGAAGCCGTCATCACCGCGGCGTGGGTCGATCTGCTGCCGAAGCCGGAGGACGCGTGAGATGAACGTGTCTCGGTCACCCGCTCA
>NZ_JAKSYP010000066.1:0-12756 GCF_022829625.1 Methylobacterium sp. E-046
GTCGTCGGCGTCCCCGTTCATGCGGTCCAGAACCGCGATGATGCGGTCTGCCGCCTCGAGAGCGACCTGCGCCGCCTCCTCCAGGCTGGCACGGAGCGCCGTCCCTCCATCGGCATGCGAGACCTGTCCCTGGCCGAACGTGCACACCACAACCCGTCGTCTGAACCCGGCGACTCCGGAGATCTTGTCGCCGTTGGCCGGGACTGCGCTCCCTGCCAGCCTGGAGGAGGCGGCGCAGGTCGCTGTCGAGGCGGCAGACCGCATCATCGCGGTTCTGGACCGCATGAACGGGGACGCCGACGACGAGGACGGCGGGAGCGCTGAGCCGTCCCTGGCGGCACCGGAGAACCCCACCGGCTCGCAGGTCGTCTACATGCGGGGCAATGACCGGGACCGCGAGGAGGAGGCACCCGAGACCGTGCTGCCGGAGGTGGCGGCCGAGCCGATGCCCGAGCCGCAGCCCGAACCGCTGCTGACGGCTGAAATCTTGCCCTGGCGCGGGCGCGGCAACGTCATCGCGGCAGCCGGCACGATGCTCCTCGACCTGCTAGAGCATGCGTGATGCTGACGGCTTCAGCTTCTGAAGCGTATGCCAGCGCGTTCACGTGCATCATCGTCCGCAGCTGGTATGCCAATCAGCACGCGTGAAGGATTGGTGTGCACGATCCGAACATTTCTCGGCGTCCAGCCACAGCCGACGCAAACAGCGTAGATCCAGCGTCCCCACAGATCTGAGTTGTGCTGGTCAACGGCCTTCTGCCGTTCCCTGGCTCTTTCAATGGCTTGCTTCGTCTCCTTGGCTTTCGCATCGCTGTTGATGTCAGTTTTTGCCTGGACTGGATCTAGCCTAGGTTGCGAATGCTGCGCTATAGCTGAAGTCGTCAGACCAGACAACATGAAAAAATCAGTACCGAAAGTCGCATTCGAGGCTCCAAATGCAGTAAAATTGCGCGCATACTGGAGTCGTGACGCGTTTCGTGGCCGATAAGTTTCAGGCTCAGTAGAAATTGCTGAGATTGAATGCGGCTTACGAAGCTGATGCGCCAGCTCGCTCGCAGCTGGCTGGCCTGCCACGAGGCGATGGGCGGCCTGCTGGTGGCCGAGGAGCCAGAGGCCGTCGCGCAGGCGCGGGGGAACCGGAGGGCCGCGGCACATAAGCGTCAGCAGTCATCCACGCCCGTCCGGGTGCAGCCAGGGGGGCAATCCCATGAGCGGGGAGGTTGGGAGGAAGCCCAATGACCTCAAGGCTACGCCCGGCTTAGCGCACCGCTACAACTTGGGTGAGAGTTTGGCTCTGACCCGGTTGAGCATCCACGCCCGCCCTTCGGTTCACTGGGGGGCGGACTTGAGGCGGGCGTGAACTGCAAGCAAAACCGCCCCCTCAGGGCGTGCCGGCGGACTCAGCCTACGCTGCGTCGCCCGAATGCGAAACGGTGTCGCTTTTCGCAGAGCGGAAACGATTTCCGTTTTGCGGAGCCTCCTAGCATCCACACCCGCCCATCTGCAGGTTGGGGCGAGCTTCTGGGCGGGCGTGGAGATCGGCGGATGCCGGCGCCGCGGAGTTAAGGTCGGATGCGGGAACTGTCTAGCTGCTAGCCCCTCACCAACGCCGCTCGCGCATCCGGTGCGGAGGAAGAGGCCCACCCTATTCAGCCTGTGCAATCCAGCCGAGCACCGGCACGAAGCGCTCTGCTTGGGCGTCAGCCTGCTAGTACATCTCTGATGCCGACCGTACCTCCATTCGCCATGCGTACCTAAGAATTTAGGATATCGGGATAAACCTTTGGCCACCCGCGAAATGGATCCTGCCCGCGCTAGGACGCACTCAGGATTGATGAAAGACTGTCCTCATCGCCCCGGCGCCACAAATCGCGAGTCGAGGCAGAGGATGAGCTTATGGCTGCCGCTCGACGCGCTGTGAGATACGCTCGCATCTGGTGGCCAAAGACAGCGCGTGAATTCCGGCTAAGGTGGCGGCGCCGACGTGCGGATCGCATCCTTCGCTGGATAGGAGCATTCAATCAGGGGCGCCCAGGTTTGGCTCAGAGCATGTCTGCCGAGCCCGCAGCGATGCCTTCGGCAGATCCGCCTAATAACGTCGTCATGCTGACATGGGCGCAGACCTTCGGCCGTCCCGCTCGGTAACGGCCGACGCGCGGCATCCCCAATCAGTCTGTCTTCCGTGCGTCCTTGTCGCGTGTAGCGGAACCGCCCGCCTGACCCAGGCCGATGGCCTTGGCGAGGGCGGAGCGCTGTGCAGCGTAGCTCGGCGCGACCATCGGATAGTCGGACGACAGGCCGTAGCGATCGCGATAGCTCTTCGGGTCGAGGCCGTGTCCGGTCAGATGCCGCTTCAGCGTCTTGTAAGTTTTGCCGTCGATGAAGCTCACGATGCCGTCGTCGCGGACAGACTTGCGGATCTGGGCTGCGCTCGGTTTCTCGACGTCGACGTTTGGAGCCGTAGCACCCGAGCCACCCGCAGTGGCTAGACCGGAGACTGCCTCGTGAACTCTCGCGATCAGGCCCGGCAGTTCGGCTAGTGGCACAGGGTTGTTCGAGACGTAAGCTGAGACGACCTCGGCAGCTAGCGCGGTAAGGTTGCGGCCGCTCTCTTGAGTTTCTTCGGACAAGGCAATCGTTCCTACATGCGCTCACATTTTCGTGAATGGTACAATCGTGGTCTAAAGGCAAGTGTCAGTTTTAGTTGCCCGCAATCCACTTCGCTACGAGAGGTGCCTCGTACGAGTTGTTTGGCGCGTTGATGGCGAGCCGGTATGGTTGTTCAGCCTGCGAAGCTAGTTTTTGCTCCACGTCCTACTAGGCCGCTGCACACCGCGTAGGTGCGGATGAGGCTGCAGACGGCGGCTGGCCGACAGACGCCTTAGTCTCGCACGGGCTTCGGCTCCGGCTTGGCGGCCCGCACAAGGCTCTGGATCGCCCGTGGCGGCCGACCGGCCTTCTGAGCGATCTCAGCCTCCTGCTGCTCAATGAGCCGTCGGGCGGGATCGTCGCCGTCCAAGCCGCCTAGGATCTCCATCGGCACGCGCCGGTTCGAGGCACGACTGCCATCCTCGAAGATGGCGTCGAACAGGACGAAGCCTCGGTCCTGAGGCAGTTGCTTCACGCGCTTGGCCATGCGGGCTGATACGCCAGTAAGCTCGGCGGTTCCAGATCGCTCGGCGGCTGAGCCGACGCTCGAGCTGTTGCCGATGGCGGACATCCTACCTTGGCGCGGCCGCGGCAACGTCATCGCGGCGGCCGGCACGATGCTCCTCGACCTGCTGAAGCGGGCCCTGATGTCGATCGGGATCCCGGAGGGTTGATCGATTACCGGAAGCCGCCGCCCGGAAGCCGACCGTGGAACGGGGTGTTGCGGCAGTGACCCCAGGGGCCACGCCAGTAGCCAGGCGGGCAACCGTTGCCGGCGCGGACTTGGTACCAACCACCCGGGAGGCGTCCGACGTAGGGTGTATTCCGGCAGTGTCCCCAAGGGCCACGCCACGCGCCTGGACCACAACCACCCGCCACAAGGGCGATGGGAGCCGTGACGCCCAGATTAGATACGATCGGCATCGCATTCGCGCTAACAACCGGCAGAGCGGCAAGCGCTCCTGCAGCGATAAGCGTATTCATTATCTTCATCGCCTGTGTCCTCTGTATTCCGCAGCCGAGTCATTCAATGCCGCTGTTCTCATAACTTGGCGGACGGGTAGGCGCTGCATTAAATCTTGGCCATGAAACCGAAGGGTTGCAGAAAAGCAGACAATATGAAGTGACTGCAGATGGTTGTTGCGTGAGTTCCAGGCGTGCGGGCGGGCTGCCTGCTGTACCCGCTAGGAAGCCCGCCGAACCCGCTGCGCCTTTCCTTGGGGTTGACCATCATCGCGATTGAGTCGTGCCCGCATCGCCTTGCTATGCTTGAAGTGGACGTGCGCCCTAGCCTCGACCACCACCCTCGCGACGGTGCTCGGGTTCCGAGCGGTACGGGCTTCGCGGTCACGCACGCAGAACGTCTCGAAGTCGCGCAGCTCGACGCGATCACCATCCGCCAACGCCCCCGGCGATCCGGTCGAGAATGGTATCCACGACCGCCTCGACATCTCGGGCGAAGAGGTGCGGGTTCTGCTCCGCGATGCGGGCGACGAGTTCGGACCGGATCATCCGCGTAGGGTGGCGGCGTCATCACAGGCTGCGCAAGTGTGGGGTCGCACCGTCCCCCGCAACGTTGACTTAACCGTGCGCCCCGGCCGACATGGACCGTTCCGGCTGGACCCGCCTTGGCGAGTCGCGGCCACCATCAGGAGACCGCAGCCGCGAGATAGACCCTGAAAAGCCAACAGCCCCTTCCCGGCAAGGAAGAGGCTGCTGAAAACCTGGGGCCTTGTGAGGCCGTCTCGAATACCCCTCACAAGCCACACGACCCCCTCGGGAGTCAAGCCGGAACGGCAATTCCGGCAACAGGGAAGGCTTGCCTGGACCCTAGCCGCGGCCCGTAAGGGACCGGGTTCGATGACCTATGCCGAAGAGATCCGCCGACAGGTGGAGGTGGCCCCGCGCGCCGCGTTGCCGGCCATCACGGCTGCGCTCTGGCGCGCCTACGGGGAAGGGAAGGTGACGGAGACCGAGGCCGCGGCGCTGTCCGGCCTGATCGAGACCCGCCGTGTCCCCGTTATGGGAAATCCCATATCGGCCCCAGATCGCGTAGGATCGCCCAGGAGGGCCGTCGGCTCGCGCCCGCGCACGGATGCCTCGATGGAGCGCCGTCGCCGCTGGGCAGCCTCTGGACGGCTCCCGCCCGGTCTCGCGGCCCGGTTCACTCTGGCTGAGCAGGCGGTTCTCGCCTTGGTGGCTGCTGAGACCGCGCGCCGGAAGGATTGCAGGCTGTCGATCGAGAACATGGCCGCCGTGGCGGGCGTGTGCCGCTCCACCGTCAAGAATGCGATCCGTGAGGCCCGACAGCTCGGTCTCGTGACCGTCGAGGAGCGGCAGATCACCGGCTTCCGCAACGACACGAACGTGCTCCGGATCATCAGCGCGGAATGGCTGGCCTGGATCCGGCTGGCGCGAAAAGGAGGTGGCGGTTTACCACCCCCTTCTCAGAGGCAGGGTCATCACGGCCCCACCTTGCAAGGGGGAGGGGTCAAAAGCGTAACCAGCACGCCTACTGAGGTTTCAGATCTGGGGAAAACGAGGCCAGCGGAACCCAAGAAGGGCTGCCGAGGGGCAGCGGGCGACCCTGGCCGAAGTGGCCCCGTGAGAATTCGCGCGACAGGTAGAACCGGGCGAGCCATGCGCTGATGTTCTGCGACCGGTCGATATTCCGAACGGCTCCACAGGCGGTCAGCTTCCATAGGGCAACAGGATCCCCACGATGATACGCCCAGCACGGGCTCGAAATAGACCCCTCCGGTTCCGCCGTAGCGTTGTGCGCGATCTACGCAACCGCATCCGCTTCGCCCTGGTCGGGCTGTTGATCCTCATCGGCCTGCATGTCGCTGCGATGATCGCCTTCGAGGGCCTCAGCTTCGGTGAAGCGGTGTGGCTAACCTTCACCACCATCACCACCACGGGCTACGGTGATCTCTCCGCGAAGACGCCCGCGGGCCGAGCCGCAACCATCGTACTGATCTACCTGTCCGGCATTTTCCTACTGACCCAGGCCGGGGGCGCGTTCTTTGAGTTCCGGATCCTGCGACGTGAACGCAAGCGTCGAGGCGAGTGGAGGTGGGGCATGCGCGACCACATCGTCTTCGTGAACGCACCCGCCGACGAGCCGGGCGACTACCTGCGGCGCCTCCTCGACCAGCTGCACCGGTCGCATGCCGACTTCGCCACCGTGCCTTCCTTGATCCTGACCGAGGCCTTCCCGGATGGCCTACCGCCCGATCTTGAGGACGATCCGCTCATCGTTCAGCTGAAGGGGCGCTTCGACGATCCCGCGGCGCTTGAAGCTGCGGGCGTCGACGACGCGCGAGTGCTCGTCATCCTCGCCGAGCAGGAAGGCGAGCGACTGTCCGACAGTCGCACCTTCGACATCATCCATCGTCTGCGCGAGCGGGGGATCAAGGCGCGCATCATCGCTGAGTGTGTCGATGACCTGAACCGCGATCGCCTGAGACGAGCGGGGGCTTCAGCCATCGTCAGGCCTTTGCGCGGGTATCCTGAGATGATCGTCCGCGCCATCGTCGCGCCCGGCACCGAATGGATCATCGAGCGCCTGTTCTCCAGCGAGGGTGACGAGTGCCTCCGCTTCGACGTCAAGGTCGCTGGTGTAGCCTGGGCGGAGATCGTTTCGGCCGTCCTGATCCAGAACTTCGGCACGCCGGTCGGCTACGCAGATGCAGAGGGAAAACCACACAGCAACCCGCCGCCGCACACAACAATCGCAGCCCAGGCGCTGTTCGTGCTCGTCGACGAGACGCAACGACCAACCGATGCGGTGCTCCAGAAGCTGCTCGATGACCTGACCCATCGCAGAAAGGCATGAGGGTGAGGATCTGAGCTGAGGCGTCGTGCAAGGGTTCGCTAACCGACGGCCATCACCGTCGCGGGTATGTCAAAGTGAACGGTTCGGACTCTGAGAGGCGCCCTCTGGATCGCCGCCCTCGTGCTCTGCTGCTTCGCGGCTGCGATGCTGATGGAAGCCAATCGACCCGCTGAACCAGCGACCGCGCTGCTGCCGTCCGACGACCCCGCAACGACAGGCTCTATCAATCAAGCCTCGATCCGATGGTGTGGGGCTGCCCCTTGGTGCCGCTGATGCGAGCGACATTGCGCTTGCCAGCCTTAACGGTACGGGCCGCCGAACAGGTCGCCGATCGCCTTCCGCCGGAACAGCGTGCGCCAGCGCCGTCTCTGATGCTCGGGCCGGTCGTGGATCATGTGACACCGCTGGCAGAAGGCCGCGAGGTTGGCATCAGCGTTGTTCGAGGTGTTGTGATCCCGGTGGGCGGCCGCGAGGACCACGTGGGTTCGACGGGCGCGGCCGAGGATGTCAGCTTCCGCAGCCACCCGGATCCGCCTGCCCCATCCGTCGCGCCAGCGATTGGCCTCAGCGTCCCACCAGCGGCCATCGCCGAGGTGGTAGATCTTCCGCCCATGCGGCCGTCCGCAGCCCTCGCACCGGCCCTGTGCCCGGCCGAAGCGGATCGCCATCGATAGCTCACGCCAGTCGATGGGGTAGAAGAAGCGGTGCTCGGGCCGGATCGGCATGATGGCGCACTGTGCCACCAGTTCAGGTGAAAGCGTAGCGGTTAGCCGCTTACGCCGGGATGCATGTCACGGTGCGTGTCACGCGCAACGTCAGGCCGCGGCCGAAGTGGCCCTCGCCTCTTGCTGGATCCCAAGGCCGAACCGGTTCGCGAACACGTCAGCGGGCATCGGCTTACCAAACAGGTAGCCTTGCCCTTCCTGGCAGCCCTTCCCGCGCAGACGCGCGTATTCCGCCTCAGTCTCAATCCCCTCGGCGATCACCGCCAGTTCGAACCCGCGGCCGAGTTGCAGGATCGCCCGCACGATCGTTACGTCCTGGTGTGAGGCCAACATGCCGGTCACGAACGAGCGGTCGATCTTCAGCCGGGTCAGGGGGAAGCGCTTGAGCAGGCTGAGCGAGGCATAGCCAGTGCCGTAGTCGTCGAAGGCGATGCCAACCCGCGCCTCTCGCAGAATGCGCAGGGCAGCGATCACCTCAGCATCGTGGCGCAGCACGATGTTCTCGGTGATCTCCAGCTCCAAGCCAGCGGCCGGGAGGCCAGTGTCGGACAGGATAGCCCGGACCGTCGTGGCCAAGTCGCCGCGCTGGACCTGGGCGCTGCACAGGTTCACCCCCATGCGGAACTCGGGTGACCCCGCGTTGCGCCACGTGACGGCCTGTTCACAAGCGGTGCGCAGCACCCAGTCGCCGACCAGCGCAGCGTACCGGCTCCTGTCCAGTACGTCGAGGAACGCCGCGGGCGCGAGCAGACCGCGCTCCGGATGCTGCCAGCGGATCAGCGCCTCCGCCCCGACTAGGCCGCCGTCGCTGAGGCGCACCTGAGGCTGGTAGAACAGTACGAACTCACCGCGCTCGACCGCCCGACCCAACTCGTCGCGGCAGGTGTGGACGCGCTGGGCTTGCTGCCGCAGCACCGGGGTGAACAGCCGGTGGCAGTGGCGGCCGTCGCCCTTGGCTTGGTACAGGGCCAGATCCGCACACGAGAGCAGGTCGTCGGCGCTGTCGCCGTGCGTCGGCGCCAAGGCGATACCGACGCTGGTGCCGAGCCGCAGCGTCTGACCCTCATGCTCGAACGGTTCTGCGACTGCCCCGATGATCATATCAGCCACCTCGGCCGCGCGCAGCGGATCGGCGATGTCAGGCATGAGCAGGACGAACTCGTCGCCACCGAGCCGCGAAACCGTGTCGATCGGGCGAACGCACGCGAGCAGGCGGGCGGCCATCGCCTTAAGCGCGGCGTCACCGGTGGCATGTCCGTGGCTGTCGTTGATCTCCTTGAAGCCGTCGAGGTCGAACATCAGCACCGAGACGGTACGCGCGGCGGTGACGATCTCGGTCAGCCGCTCGCACAGCACGGCACGGTTGGGCAACTCGGTGAGTGGATCGAGGTGAGCGAGCCGGAACAACCGCTCTTCGTTGGCGCGTCGCTCTCGGATGTCGCGCACGATCGAGCCGAACGCGGCGCGTCCCTCCTCCTGCCATCGCGATAGCGACAGCTCGATCGGGAACTCGGTCCCATCCTTGTGGCGAGCTGGCAGCTCGACGGTCTTGCCCAAAAGCCGGGGTTTGCCACCGCCGGCGACGCGGTGCAGGCCACCACCGTGACCTCCGCGCATGCGCTCGGGCACGATCAGGTCGATGGGCTGTCCGATCGCATCGTCGGCGCTGTGCCCGAACATGCGCTCGGCGGCGGCATTCCAGAAGGTGATGTGGCCTGTCGCATCGGCGCAGATGATGCCATCCGGCGAAGTTGCAGCGATCTGAACGAAGCGCGACTGGCTCGCCCGCTCGGCGACCGCCAGCCGGCGCAGCTCCATGCGGTCGAGGATAAGATCAGCTAGCTGCCGCAGGATCTTCCGGTCTGCATCGGAGAAGCTGTTGCGCGGCTGCGTATCGGCCAGGCAGAGCGTGCCGACGGCGTGACCTGCGGGTGCGTGTAGCGGGATGCCGGCGTAGAAGCGGATGTGTGGCGGCCCAGTGACGAGCGGGTTGTCGTGGAAGCGTGGATCAAGGGCGGCGTCGAGGACGACGAGGGCCTCAGTTTGCGCGATGGTATGTGAGCAGAATGCGACCTCTCGGTCAGTCTCGCATAGGCTGAGGCCTACCTTGGCGTGGAACACCTGCCGGTCTCGATCGAGGAGCGAGACGAAGGCTGTCGGGACCTGAAACAGGCGCGCGGCTAGGCTGACGATCTGGGTGAAGGCCGGCGCTGGAGCGGAGCCGACGAGATCGTACTCGGCCAGTGCCGCGAGGCGGGCGTCCTCTGCGACGAGGATAGGGGGAAGCCGCACGGTAGGTACCCGAGATTGTGTTCGTCTGCTGACGTACCGTAAGGTTGTTAAAAGAAGTCCTACAGGATCACGCGGTGCCGACGTCGCTCAAGACGACGTGATAGCTAACATAAAGCTGGACAGCGAATCCATGTGCTGAACGCCCGCGGAGAGGCTCAAAACAGATCTTCAAGCCCGTCGTGGTAAGTTGAGGGAACGCCGTTTTCGATCAGGGGCTGACAGGGCAACTGGGAGCAGCGAAAATTCGGTCTCGATGTACGGTCGGGGCTTGTGTCTTACCCTGTGCGGCTAATTCGCGCCGACGTCGGGCTGACAGCCGTCGCAGTTCACCCCAATGGCGACTCTGTTTCGCCAGTGTCATATGTACGCGCTGCTCGCGCCATCCGGGCAAGCCAATCGAGATCCAAGGTCTGGTCAGCGATGTGCACTTGGCCGCCAAGAGCCGCAATCTTTAAACGCAGCGCTTCGATCATTGCTTCCAACGATTGGCCGAGGGCTCGGATCTGTGACCCACGAGGGCCGAGATCTACTCCTTCAGCGAATGCCCCTGTTAGAGCCTCGGTGAGACCTCGGATGTCTGCAAAGGCAGTGCTATCTTCCTGAGGTCCCACCGATTTCATCACGCCTCAGGCCGCGCGCACGGTCGCAAGGAAGCGTCCGACCTCGGCCGTGAGATGCTCGGACTGCCGCGATAGCTCGGAGGCCGCGCCCAGCACCTGGCTCGCTGCCGCTCCGGTCTCCTCGGCCGCGCCGGCCACACCAGCGATGTTGCTCGTGACCTCGCCTGTACCCATCGCCGCCTGGCTGACGTTGCGCACGATCTCCTGCGTCGCCGCGCCCTGCTGCTCCACGGCGGCGGCAATCGAGGCTGCAACGCCGTTGATCTCGCGGATCCGCTCGGTGATGCCTGCGATCGAAGACACCGCCTGCCCTGTGGAAGCCTGGATATGACCGATCTGGCTCGCGATCTCCCCGGTCGCCTTCGCGGTCTGCTCGGCCAGGGCCTTCACCTCGGAGGCAACGACTGCAAAGCCCTTGCCGGCCGCGCCAGCGCGGGCCGCCTCGATGGTGGCGTTGAGCGCCAACAGGTTGGTCTGACCCGCGATCGTCGAGATCAGCCCGACGACGTCGCCTATCCGTGACACGGCCGCGCTCAGTTCCTGCACCAGTGCGCCGGTTTGATCCGCCTCGCGCACGGTGCGGTGTGCCAGATCCGCCGAACCGGCGACTTGCCGGCTGATCTCTTGGACGGAGGAACCCAGCTGCTCGGCGGCGGCGGCGACGGTGTTAACGTTCGAGGCCGCCTCTTCTGCGGCAGCCGCCACAGCTCCGGATTGAGCAGAGGTCTCGCCCGCCATTGCCGACATCGATCCAGCGGTAGCCTGCAGCTCGGTAGCGGCAGCCGAGACCAGACCGATGATCCCACCGACCGCCTGCTCGAAGCCATCGGCCATCTGGCGCATGCCGGCCTTGCGCTGCCCCTCGGCCGCCAGCCGCGCCTGTGCGGTCTCAGCCTCCAGCTGGCGGGTGCGGATCAGGTTATCCTTGAACACCTGCACGGCAGCGGCCATCGCGCCGATCTCGTCCTGGCGTTGCCGGTACGGCACCTCGGCGGCGGCATCGCCTCCGGCTAGGATCGACATCGCGTCGGTCATTCCTTGGATCGGACGCGACACACGTAGGAGTCCGAAGGCAGCAGCGGCGCATGCAGCGGCCAACGCCAGAGCAACGGCGACGTAGGCAGCTAGCGTGGCGGCATCGGCCTCGGACATCGCTGCGTTGGCATCGCGGCGAGCCCCTTGCTCGTTCAGGGCGACGTCACGCGAGAGATTGGCACGAGCCTCGTCGTAGAGGTTGGCCGTCTCAGGCCCACTCATCAGCTTGAGAGCCGCCGGTTGCTGGCCTGCCTCCATCAGGCGCCGCATCTCGGCATCCGCCTGCTCGAAGCGCTTCCAGTCAGAGGCAAATGCGTCGTAGAGGGCGCGCTCCTCGTTTGAAGCGATCAGAGGCTCGTAGGCCTTGCGCGCTTCAGTGAGCTTGTCATGGCTCGTAGTGAGCTTGGTCTCGTTCTCAACCAAGCGAGCGGGTGTGTCAGACAAGATGAGCAAACGCAGCTGCTTGACCCGAACCTCAGAGGCTGCCGCTCGCATCTGACCGACAGCGACGATGGACGGCAGCCAATTCGTGGCCACTTCAGTGACAGAGTGACGGATCCCGGCAAGCTTAACGACCGAGAGCGCTCCTTGACCCGCAGCGATGAGAGCGAGCAGGCCGAAGGCGCCGGCAAGCGATGTTTTGAGAGAAAGTTGGAGGCGCATGGTTCGGTTTGGCGCGGGAGGAGCCGAAAGGCTCGCCGCGCGCGCAACCATCCGGGTTCAACAACCCAGAGAGCTTCGTTCAAATAGTTTACCATCTACGATGTTGGCCGAACGCTTCGCCTTCACAAATACGTATGCAATCCCGTCACAGAAAATGTATATTTTAAGTTGCATAGAGGCTAAATAGGTGCCTCGCAGCGGTCGCTGGTCGACACGCCTGAACGATATCGACGTCGGCGACGTTCAAACCCGGACCGATCGAGCCGATCCGTCTGGAGGAAACGCCATGCCGATGAAGACACTTGCTCTAGCTGCTGCGCTCACCCTTGCCGTTTCAAGTGCCGCGATGGCTCAAACCGCAGCCGGCGGCGGTAGCTCTGAGGGCAATATGAACAGCCCGGGCTCGGTGAAGAGCAACTCTCAGAAGTCCATGGAGGGCGGCAGCAGCTCTATGGGAGCGGGTACGATGAGCACAGGCACAGGTCCTGGCACCAGCGGCGGCCCGCCCGTCAGCACGCCCGGTGCAGCCGGAGGCAGCGGTTCCGGAAACGGTACGACGGGCAGCGGTGCTGCTCCGAGCGGCCGGTAAGCTCTAAATGCCCCGTGGCTCCCCGCCGCGGGGCTGATACGCCGCCTTCGATCCATCTCTTCAGCCGCGACGGCCTCGACGGCCGCAATGACGTTCTCCAACTCGGCGACCTGACGGAGGGCGCTGCTGGCCGGCGAACCGAAAAACATCGACGTCGTTGAAGCTTCATGTCGGAACCCGGTCCAGACATGGATTGCTCCTGCAACCGTCTGCGGAACAGGATCGCCATGAGCATTCTGCTCGATGAGCAGGTAATCGCGGCCCTCGCCAGCGCGGTCGCGATATTGCGCAAGGCGAACGATCCTGGCGTGATAGACCTTGAGCATGCGATCCGCGCACATCGCA
>NZ_JAKSYP010000067.1:0-443 GCF_022829625.1 Methylobacterium sp. E-046
ACCCTCACCGCATGGCTCGGCCTTTTCTACCGCCCGCGAGAATTCTCACGGGTCCGCTTCGGTCGAGGTCGCCCGCTGCCCCTCGGCAGCCATTCTTCGGTTCCGCTGGCCTCGTTTTCCCCAGAACTGGAACTTCAGTAGTCGTGCGGTTCGCGGATTTGCACCCTCCCCCCTGAAGCGCGGGGTCGTGATGACCCTCCCTTCCGGTAAGGGGGTCCCGTGATGGTATCCCCTTTCTCGCCAGCCGCAGCCAACCGTTCCACTCGGGCGAGACGATGCGGACGATGTTGGTGTCGTTGCGAAAGCCGGTCACGCGCCGCTCCTCGACGGTCACGAGCCCAAGCTTCACGGCCTCGCGGATGGCGTTGCGCACGGTGGTCTCGGCGACACCCACGATCGCCGCGAGATGGCCGACGGCCAACCGGCAGTCCTTCCGACGCGCA
>NZ_JAKSYP010000093.1:0-64749 GCF_022829625.1 Methylobacterium sp. E-046
CTGCCACAACTTCCAGAAGAACGGCGTCGGCCCGGACCTGAAGGGTGTCGTCGGCCGCAAGGCCGGCACCTATGAGGGCTACAGCTACTCCGCCGCGCTCAAGAATTCCGGGATCACCTGGGACGAGGCCAATCTCCACGAGTGGCTGAAGAACCCGAAGGCGAAGGTGCCGGGCACCAAGATGATCTTCCAGGGCTATCCCGACGACAAGAAGATCAACGACGTCATCGCCTACCTGAAGACGCAGTCGTAAGGGCGGCGACGTCGACGGTTTCCGGGGCGGCCTTCGGGCCGCCCCTTCTTTACTCGGCGACGAGGCCGGCCTGGAGGCCGCGCCTGAGATTGACGAGATCGTCGAGAAGATGCTTGCGGCCTTCGAGGTCCAGCCCGGTCAGGCCGCCGGCATCGTTCGGGATACAGGCGAGGACGTCGCGCAGCGTCTCGCCGGCCGCCGTCAGGAAGATGCTGACCTGTCGCTCGTCGACCCTGTCGCGCGCGCGCCGTACCCGGCCCGACGCTTCGAGGCGTTTGAGTAGCGGCGTCAGCGTCCCGGAATCGAGGAACAGCCGGTTTCCGATCTCCTTGACCGACAGGCCGTCCTGCTCCCACAGCACGAGCAGGACAAGATACTGTGGATATGTCAGCTCGTACTGGCCGAGTAGATTGCGATAAGCGCGGCCGAACGCGTGAGCCGCGGCATAGACCGCGAAACAGAGCTGATTGTCGAGGCGTTGCCCCTCTCGGATTTCCTCCCGCGACGGCCGTTCGACGGTGGCCTGCCCCGCCGTGTTCGGCTCAGCGCCGCGCTGCGAAGCAGTCGGGCTCGACATAGGAACGGTCTCTCTCTGGTAAACGCGGTCTCGTATACCGGTATGGCGGAAGGCCACTCTTAGGCAGTTCGCGGGACCTGCACAATTGGCGCGCTCGTGTGCATACGGGCGAGATCGTCGCGCATCCGCGCTCAACCGTCCATGAGCGGATGCAGATCGCGGACCATCGCCTTCAGGCGCTCATCCAGAACGTGGGTGTAGATCTGGGTCGTCGAGATGTCGGCGTGTCCGAGCAGTTCCTGGACGATGCGGAGATCGGCCCCGTTCTGCAGGAGGTGGCTGGCGAAGGCGTGCCGCAGCACGTGCGGGCTGACGCGGTCCTGGCGCAAGCCCGCCTGCAGCGCGACCGGCTTGAGATCGCGGGCGAAGGCCTGCCGGGTGAGATGGCCGCTGTCGCTGTCGGCGGGGAACAGCCACGCGGTGTCCTCCGGGACTGCCGCGAGATGGGCCGCCATCGCCGTGCGGGCCGCCTCCGTCAGGGGCACGAGGCGCTCGCGTCCCCCTTTTCCCTTGATGAACAGGTAGCGCTCGCGGGTCGCGCCCGCGGCCCGCGGCAGGGCGACCAGTTCGGAGACGCGCAGGCCGGTCGCGTAGAGCAGCTCGAGCAGGCACACCATCCGCCGCGCCCGGCGGCCCGCACTGGGACTCTCGCTGGCGGACGCCGCCGCCTGCACGACCGTCAGGAGACGGTCGACCTCCGCGATGGACAGGACCTTGGGCAGGGACCGCCCCTTCCGGGGACCCGAGACGGCGACGCTGGGATCAGCCTCGGCGGCGCCCTCGGCGTACAGGAACTTGTGGAAACCGCGCACGCAGGACAGCCGCCGTGCCGCCGACGACGCCTTCAGCCCGCGCGTTTCGAGGTCGACCAGGAAAGCCCGGAGCGTCCCGGCATCCACCTCCGCGAGGTCGATCCCCGCCCGGGCGAGGAAGCCGAGGTAGTCGTCGAGGTCGCGCCGGTAGGCGGCCACCGTGTTGATTCCGGCGCCGCGCTCGGCGGCCAGCATGTCGAGATAATCGGCGACCTCGGGTCGCGGTGATCGGAGGTCGCCGCCGCCGCCCACGGGCGCGTTCAACGAGCGCCCGGCTGAAGCTTCGAGGCTGGGATGGTCACGCTCATCTCCCGTGGTGTGGGCTGGACGAAGTTGGCCAGCGCGAACATCGCGGCGAAGACGAGGCCCGCCAGGATCGCGAGGGTAGCGAAGAAACGGAACAGGGTCGGCACGTCGGTCGAACCTCTGGCGGACGGGCGCAGGCGCGACGGTCGGAGCGCGCAGCGCTCGCTCCGGGATGCCGCGGGTGCCCGGGTTCCATCATGTGATCGAGGCGCTGACAAGGCCCACAACGACACAGCGATGCGTTTCGCTGACCGCTTGAATCGCGCTAAGAGCCTGCCGCAGGATGAGAGCCGGCCCCGAACTGCGCGGGAATGGCGAGGCGGCGGGGACGCCACAGGGATGCGGTGCAGCGGTCGATGAGCGAGGAGGAGGCGGGTGAACCGATCGAGGCGCGGTTGCGCCGGGCGCTTGGCTTGCGCTCGATCGTGCTCGTCGGCCTCATGGGTGCCGGCAAGAGTACCGTCGGACGCCGCCTCGCGAGCCGGCTCGGACTGATCTTCAAGGACGCCGACCTCGAGATCGAGGCGGCGGCCGGCCTGACCATCCCCGACATCTTCGCGATCTACGGCGAACCGAGCTTCCGGGATGGCGAGGCACGCGTGATCTCGCGCCTTCTCCGCGCAGGTCCCCTGGTGCTGGCGACCGGCGGCGGCGCCTACCTGCGCGAGTCCACGCGGGTTCGCATCGCGGAATCAGCAGTATCGGTCTGGCTGAAGGCCGATCTCGACGTGCTGATGCGGCGGGTGCGCAAGCGCGGGAACCGGCCGCTTCTCCAGACCGACGATCCCGAGGCGACGATGCGCGACCTGATGGCGGTTCGCCATCCGGTCTACGCGGCGGCGGACGTGATGGTGATCTCCCGGGAGGTCTCCCACGACCGCGTCGTCCAGGACGTGCTGGAGGCGCTGGACGCCCATCTCAACGGCCAACCGCCCGTCCCCGTGGCCGCCCAGTAAGATCGCAGCGAGCCTGATCGTGACCGAGCCCCTGACACACCCGGATCCCCTGACGGTCCACGTGCCCCTCGACGGCGGCCGCGCCTACGACATCATGATCGGCCGCGGCCTGATCGACGCCGCCGGTCCGCACATGGCGGCGCTCGGTGCGCGCCGGGCCGCCATCGTCACCGACGAGAACGTCGGCGCCCTCTATGCCGGGCGCCTGCAGGACAGCCTCGGACGCTCCGGCCTGAACTCGGGCATCGTGACGGTCGCCCCGGGGGAAGGTTCGAAATCCTACGCGGGCTACGCCCAGGTCTGCGACGGCCTGCTGGCCCTGAAGGTCGAGCGGGGCGACCTCGTCGTGGCCCTCGGCGGCGGCGTCGTGGGGGATCTGGCCGGCTTCGCGGCCGCGACGCTCCGGCGGGGCGTGCGCTTCGTCCAGGTGCCGACCAGCCTCCTCGCGCAGGTCGATTCGTCGGTGGGCGGCAAGACCGGCATTAATGCGCCGCTCGGCAAGAACCTGATCGGCGCCTTCCACCAGCCACGTCTGGTCCTGGCGGACACCGCGGCCGTCGACACCCTCTCAGAGCGCGAGATGCGCGCCGGCTACGCCGAGGTCGCCAAGTACGGTCTGATCGCCGATCCCGGCTTCTTCGACTGGTGCGAGGCGCATTGGCGGGGGATCTTCTCCGGCGGCCCGGAGCGGGACGCGGCGGTGGCCGCGTGCTGCCGGGCGAAGGCTGCGGTCGTGACGCGGGACGAGCGGGAGGACGGCGAGCGGGCCCTCCTGAACCTCGGCCACACGTTCGGCCACGCCCTAGAACGCCTGACGGGCTACGATGCGGCCCGGCTGGTGCACGGCGAGGGAGTGGCGATCGGCATGGCACTCGCCTTCCGGTTCTCGGCACGGCTCGGCCTCTGCGCCGGGCAGGACGCGGGTCGCGTCGCGAACCACCTCGCGCTGGCCGGCCTGCCCACCCGCCTGCAGGCGGTGCCGGGCGGCTGCGGCGACGCCGAGGCGATCCTCGACGCCATGGCGCAGGACAAGAAGGTCCGCGACGGGGCGCTGACCTTCATCCTCGCCCGCGGCATCGGCCAGAGCTTCATCGCGCCGGGCGTCGACCGGGCGGAGGTCGCGGCGTTCCTGCGCGACGAGCTGGCATCGGACCGGGACGCCTGACACCGCCGGGTCGCGCCCCGGCCTTGCCTAAAGCGGGTCGGGCCGCTAAGAGCCTGCCATGTCCGGCGCGGCCAGTCCCGCACCGTTCAGGGCCCGTGTCAGGGTTCGGGCCGCAATAGCTCAGCTGGTAGAGCACCTCATTCGTAATGAGGGGGTCGGGGGTTCGAATCCCTCTTGCGGCACCACCACTTAGCCCTAAACTTGCTTACCGGAATATGGTATCGGTAAGCACATAGTAAGCAGCGGATGTTCTCGCGCCCGGCATCGTGGCAGTGTGGCCGGAACCTGCGGTCGGCAGGGCAAGGTGCCAAGGAGCACCGCGAAGCGATCGCGAATAGGTTATTCACGTTGCAGCCATACCGAATTTGGTAGGCAAACTCGCAGCGAGAGAGACGATGTGTTGTCGCGGGGACATTGTCAGGAACGCAACGGCCGATTAGGTGTTGCGGAGGATAACAGCCCGAATGGGCATCGCCGGCCGAATCGGCGGGCGCGGCCCACCTCGCGTGCGGGGCCTTCGGGTAGGAGGGATTACATGGCCGCAAAGCGCAAGCTGACCGATCAGTACGACAGCTACGAGGAAGGCGTCGTCGTCGTCGCGGACGCTTCGGAAGATGTGAACGACGAGGCCATCAACGCGATCCGTGAGGCCGTCCGCGAGGAAATCGACGCGGGCAACTGGACCATCGTTGAGGGGCCTGGCTGGTAGCCTGTGGCGTTAACCCACCTTAGGCTTGAGGCACTTCCTCGCCTGTACGACATCGTATGGTGTCGCTTCCCAGAGCACACGAAACCCGATGAGCCGGCCGTCAAAGTGCGGCCGGCTCTCGTGCGTTTGAGCGCTATGGACCCCGCGACCCGCCGTGGCATGGTCGAGGTCGCTTACGGCACTACCAACCTCAAGCCCGAGAAGCGCCGGCTCGACCTCATCATCATGAACTCGGTGCAGATCGACGAATGCGGCTTGTCTCACGCGACGCGGTTCGATCTCGACCGTATCGTGCGTCTGCCGTGGTGCCTGGAGTATTTCCGTCCCCCACAGGGCGTGCCCGAGGCGCGCATCGGCAAACTGAATTTGCGGCAGCAAGAGCGATTAAAGCGACTAGCCGATGTCCGGCGGCAGATCGCGCAGATCCAGGCTGAGCGCGACGCCTGACGGTCTGCCCGGTTAAGGGATGAGGCGATGGCCGACGAACCCGAAGCCCTGATGGACCCCTTCAAAGCCCTCAAGATCATCGAGATGCTCGTCGACGTGGCTGAGGAAGCCGACAATCCCGTCGCTGCCGATCTGATCCTGCGCGAGATCCGGAACGTGCTGGCGAAAACGATGCCGAAGAAGCCTAGGCGCCGGCCGCGGAAGGCATGAGCGACGACGCCGACTTGGTCCTCAAGGCTCTCGTAGCGTTGCAGGCCGCCGGCATCGCCGTCGAGCCGGTCGGTGAGGAGATGGACCGGTGGCGTATCGGCGACCTGCTGTTCAGCGATGCGGAACTGGTGAGGATCGCCATGAGCCGGGGGCTGATGGAGGATCCCGATGCCTGAGGTGCCGGCCAATCCGTTCGGCTTGGCCCTGCCACTCCGGATCGTGCAGCTCGAGGAATCCGTGAAGGTCATGGACCCGAGCGACCGGGTCGCAGCCTACATCTACGTGGCGGCCGAGCGCGAACGGCGGGTCCAGACCAATCGCCTGTCCCCGGCCGAGGGCGTCGAGGTGGCGAAGGTGATCGCCCGGGCGCTCACGGATGCGATCACGGGCGGCGCAGGGTGACCGACGCGCAGAAGGCCTACATCCAGGCGCTGTCCGACGTGCGCTCCTGGCACCGCTGGCAGATCAGCCAGAGCCTCGGGGACGTCCGGACCATGGAGGCGCACGAAACGGCCATCGCTTGGCTCGACCTGCTGATCGCCACGAAGAAGCAGCACGCCGCCGAGGATGAGGCGGGGCGTCAGCAGTCGCTAGAGAGCAGGACCAGCGACTAAATCAGTCTGGTGAACGGCCGGCGGCCAACGTCCGTGCGAATGCCAGAATTTTTCTTCGGTCGGATGCATGCTCCAGCTCGCCCCAGATCCGTAGGAGCTCGCAGGACTCGTGTAAGCCGTTCTCCGAAGCTGCGCCGACGAGGAACACGTCTTCGCTCTCGTTTAGCGCCTCGGCAATGCGCTTGAGCATCAGCGACGTCGTCTGCGGAGCAAGATTTATTCGAGCGTTTGAGGATGGCATCACAGCGGCCCCTTCGCAGCTTCAAAAGTGCCGAGCGACGCCGTGCCAACATGGACTAACGTGCGACGGCTGATTTACAACCTATGTTAAATAGACGCATGATTACTCTGCTTACAGTAGTACGACTGAACCGATTTTTCGAGAGGCCACATGGAAGCGCCCGAAGGCTTCGATGACATGGCGCAGCACTGCATCGACAATCACGACGATGTGATGCGGCACGGGTCATCCGAGATGCAGACGGCCTCGCGCATGCTGCTCTATGCCTTGGCCGAGGAGATCCGCCGGCGCGAGCAGGCTGACCCCGCCGCGAACGACGACGAGCCCTAACCGCCGCGCGCCGCGAACTCCCAGACCGGCACGCCCCATTCCTGACCCTGCCGGTCGCGGTAGGCCGCCGTCTGCTCGAACAGCACCCGGTTCGCCTCGACGCCGCGCGCAGGGGTGCCGCCGACCATCAGGGTGCCGAACATTCTGATCGGCCAGCCCGCCGCAGGACTTCGCGGGTGCGGCGGCTTACGAGGAGAGGCCCAGGGCGCATTGCGAGGGGTTCGTCGTGCGCCTTCTCCGCTCCAACTGGACCTCCAATTTAGCGGCCTCGGTTCGTCGCCGCCTTAATCTATCGCAGATTGAAGAGCGCGTGGGTGAGATACTGGCACGGCGGTGCGTGCTCGAACAGGCGCACGATCTGGTCGCGCCAGGATGCGACGGCGGGCGGGAGGTCGGCGGGGGCGAGGCTGGCTGACATGTCGGCGGAGTACCGACACGGGGTTACCAAAACTGAGATGCCGGTTCGCGATTTGTCGACGCCGGCGGTGGATCGCGATGTCGCGTTCAGGCCTAACGCCTCTTTCACCCGTCTACGCTATATCTAAGCACGCTGCCGGCGAGGATGCCCGAATGGATTTCACCTACGAGCAAGCGCCGCTGGTCGAGGTTATCGCCGAAGCCTTCTGGCCGCTAATTCCCCTTTCCGCCATACCAGGTGGGGCTGTGGACCCATTTTTCTTGCGTGCGAGCAACCAGTTTCGGGAAGAGGTTGCGGCGCTCGGTTACGGTGTGACCGAATCTATCGTACCGCCAGGCGTACCGATGGAGATGATACCGAACCAAGTGGTAACGCGGTATCGCCACCGGCCTGAGGGCTGGCCCCTTTTCCAGGTCGGACCCGGCATCTTCACCGCCAACATGGTTCCGCCTTATGCCGGTTGGGGCGCCTTTCGATCCACCCTCGCCGACGGCTACGCAGCAGCCACCAGGGCTTACCAAAAGGCCGGCCGCGCGGAGAACGATGTAGATCACTTAAGCCTTCGGTATATCAACGCCTTCACAGCAGCTCACGGTTTCGACGGGAAACAAGCGATATTTCTCGATCAGCACTTGGGGCTTCGCGTTGATATTGCTCGCGAGCTTCCAGAAGGCGTTCGGGTTGAGTGGGACATGCGCGAGATTCAACTCGTGCTACATGCTCCTTCATCTGCCCCCAAAGGTTCTCGGTTTACGCTGATGGCATCTGTGGGGCACGCTGCTGATCAGCCTGCTTGCATTTTGGAATTGGCGATCCGAGGGCGGCCGGAGAACGACGCTATTGAGTGGTTTGACCAAGCTCGAGAGGCCATTAGGCTGACCTTTGAATCCCTCATTAGCCCGGACTTGCAAGAGCGTATCGGACCTCGGGTCGATCAAGCTGCGCGATAACGCCACTTTATTTCGGCGGAAAAAAGCGCATATCAGGTTGCATGAGGAACGTCGCAACCGACTCACGTGAAGTTCGCCCGCTGGGGCTGTACCATACGTTGCGTGCTTCAGACTCGATCAGCTCACAGATCGCTCTGGTTTGGGAAGACGCGCCAGACACGTCCGCCCTACAAGCAGCGTGCGCCAGATCGGAAGGTAGTCGAATCCTTCCGCTCGTGAGCGAGGTGATGGCCCTGTGGCATGACACGCCGTCAAATCAGCTGACCGGATCCATCTTCCGCGACGCTCTCGAGTTTGCCGGCAGCGTTCCGCCCGGCGTAGCCCTCCCACGCGTCTGGTTCGATGAATGCGAGGTCGTGTTCGAGTGGATCGAGCATGCGCGGCATGCCATCGTTAGCTGTGAAGGCGATGGACTGGTCGGCTACGCCTATCGGGTAGACGGCATGTTCAAGCCCGGTGCCGTCGTCGACGCTCGGCCGCGTTCGTTTCCTGCTGATCTGAGCGATTATCTCATCGCGGGCTAAGCATGCCCCGCGAGGGTTGTGATTGCGAAGAGTCGCAGCAAAGCGCGCATTCACCTGGCGTGGTGGGCGATGCTGAGGAAGTGATCTATGCGCTTACCGATCCACACACGATCAAGGATGGCAGCGTTAAGGAATTTTCTAAAAGCAAGCTGAAGGATCGCGATCTCAGTATTTGCCGAGCGCGCCATTCAAGCGTGAGTCTCATTACTAGCGCTGTGATCTAGCCCCTTACAAAGGGCGATGGAACATACCACGGGGTGCTCTGGGCACTTGCCAGCGAAATACGTGGAATTGCATTAAGTGAGAGTGGTGTCGGTGCTTTTTGTGTCGCGGACGACGGCTTAATTCATGATCCAGCTCATGCGGTAATAGGATTTTCTGAAGCTCGGCTCGAGTTGAGAAACCATCGGGTGGCGGCACGAGGCAATCTTAAAGATCTATTCCTCCGCCGCGGCCCGAAATCCTTGGACGACTGTCCATTCCCCAAGGTTCAAACGGGCGAAGCTGCTCGGGGTGACGTCGCTCCGGCGGAGCCAAAGGTGGTGGCATCAGTGCCAGGCTCTGCACCGGAAGTCGCTCAACCGACTGATCAGGCTCATTAAGTGATCACCCGCTCGGCCCCGCCCCGATCTGCTTACGGGGCGGGGGAGCGTCCGATCTCACAAGTCTGTGAGTCCAGCAGAAACACAATTCGGCTTGGTGACAGGATGGGCGGCGCTGGTTAGCAGGCTGTGCTGGCGCTTAAGTACGCCTGTCTTCGAACGGCACCGCAGCGCTCAATACGGACTGAGCTAAATCATGATCAGATCAGCGATCATATGCCTTGCATTCGTCGCAACCATTACCCCCAGCGCCGCTCAAGTGAACGAGAAGCGCGAAAAATGTATGGATGAGGCTGTAGAGAAGAACCTGTATTCGAGGAACAAGGGCAAGGGGTCTGGCGCGTTCAACCGCTATACAATGACTCAGCGGGGTGCTTTCATGCGGGAGTGCATGGCTCGACGCTGACATGCGTCGTTAGCGACATCAGTGCGTCACGAAAAGGCCCGCGCGCCGGCATTGGCTAAACTGCTGCTCCATCGCGACCCGACCCGTTCGCTCGGCGGGGGAGCGTCAGGGCTGGCATAAATCTGGCAGTCTGATCGCGATCACTATGGCCGGTAGGGACGCGGTTTGCTGACCATCTCAATCAAATAGCTGAGGTTCAGCGAAATCATCGTCGCCGCAGCTTCCGCGCTTCTGTTAATCTCTCTTGATAAATTGGCTAAAAATTCATGTTAGAAGAGGCTAATAATGAGCGTGCAGGTACACGGCTGCCACCCTCTAAGCAAACTCGCAGCTCTCGTCGAATATCATTGAACCGTACTTTGCTCACCGCGCTAGTGTTGATTGCCATAATCATCACCATAGCCTTCTGGAGCTGGTCCGTTTGGTGGGGCGCATCGAAGCTGGTCGAACTCACGCCTTGACGCATGGGCCTTCGAGGAGGGCCGGCACCTTGCCCTAGGAGTGCGGCTCGAACCTCCACGCTGCCATCGCGACGATCAAATCCTAAGGGGGCAGCGTCCGCGGTCCGAGCGCGAAAAAGCCCGCCGCGGCGGGGGGGTGCCGGGCGGGCTGATCCAGATCCTTGCATTAGGGGAAAGCTCGGATCCGAGGCCGACCTATGCGGCAAAGGTAAAGAAAAAACCCCGCGCGGCGGTGCCGGCGGGGCTGAGAGTTGTATCGAGGGAAGTCGATGATTGGCCTACGCGCCAGGCGGCGGGCGGTTCCCGTCAGGGTGGCGGTCGCGGCCGGCCGGCGACGGTGTCAGTCGGGGGCTCCTGGGTGCTCGGCGAACCAAGGCTTCAACGCGTCTGCGAGCCCATGCATGTCCGGCGTGCTCGCCATGAACCCGATCCCGATCAGCACGCCGAACGCGACCGCGATCCCGAGTCGGATCCAGTTCGGCCGCGGGATGTCGTCCTCGACGCTGTGCTTCGCCGTCAGGTGCAACGTAGCGCCGAGGATCTGAAGCCACAGGAACCAGCCGTTGATGTTTGAGTCGAGCATCCACTGCGGCTGACCCGCCATGGACCAGATCAGCACCCAGCCCGCCGAACCGGCGACACCGAACCACGAGAGGACGATGCCAAGGATGAGCTGGCCGCTGAAGGTCGGCCACGGGGTGCTCAGGGCCTTCACGATGCCGGGCAGAAACGCGATCGACACCGCGATGGCGGCGACCGTCCGGGCGATGCGCAGGAACTCGTTCTGGGGCCTGGTGGGCACGAAAGGGACCACGATCCAGAACCCGCCGATCAGGATCAGCCCCAGCCACAGCGTGCGGCTGCGGAGGATCTCGGTGACGACCTTCATCGCGATTTTCTCAGGAACTGACGCGTCGCCTCGGCGACCCTGTAGGCGGCGTCGCCGACCTGCGGATGGTCCGTTAGGCGGTCACCCGATCGCCCCTCGATGCGGTGGATGGTGGCCTCCATGGCTGATGCGCGATGGTCGGCCGCCATGGTGGCCTGAACCGAGACCCTGCGCCTCCGCAGGCTGGCGTGGACGTTCTCTGCAACCGCCCGGGTGAGTTCGCTGTGGACGTCAGAGCGGAGAGCTGCGGGGAGCAGCAGGGCGAGCCACGACTTGAGTGTCACAGCCGCCTCCGCAGTTCATCGACGCCGTCCTTGATCCCGTCCAGCTTGCCGAACGACGCCTGCATGACCTCGATGCGGGCGAGCACGTTGCGCTGGTTGCCCAGGATCTCGTCGCCCCGGGATGCCGCAGCCTGTGCGGCGAGAGAGGTCTGATGCGACAGCTTCTCGACGCCGTCGTCGGTCGCGTCGAGCGTGGTTTTCAGCGCTGAGATCGTGACGGTCCCGGCCGCTGTCGCAGCGGTGTTCGCCTGCAGCGCGGTGATCACTTCGCGCATGATCGAGGTGCTGAGGCGATCGAGCTTCCAGAACAGGAAGCCGACTGTGAGCAGCAGGACGACGCACGTGGTCCCGAGGACGCCTTGCGTCAGGTACCAGTCGCCGGCCTTGGCGGCCGCCTGCGCTGCCTCAGTGGCCTGCGCCCAAGCCCCTCCGGCCAGCACGCAGGCGATGACCGCCAGCGCGAGGATCAGGAGCCAGCGTGAGAGCGCGCGGGACGGCACGCGACGGCCGCGCTAGGCCTTGAGCTGTCCGGCCGCCCGCAGGTCGGCCAGCACCTTGGCGAGGATCGCATCGGATCCGTGCTCGTCGAGATGCAGCATGCGGAACAGCTTCGCCGCGATCTCGGCCGGGCCGCCGGCCTTATCGAGCAGGATCTTGCCCTGCTTGGACAGCTCGGCGCGGTCGAGGGCTCGATTCACCGCCTGGCTGAGCACGGCCGATCCGATGTCGACGTCGAGCGTCTTGCCCTTCGCGGCACCGGCCACGGCGTTGATGCCGTAGTCCATCCACTTCGTGAGGGCGGCCTCGACGACGCGGTCGGTGAGGAACAGCCGGGCGAGCGGGAAGAACTTGGTCAGCAGGAAGCCGACGATGGTCGTCAGGATGGTGACGACGACCGGCTCGGCGGTCTGCGCCGCCGCGGTGACGTACTCTCCCACCGGCACGATGACGGCGGTATCGCCCTTGGTGACGACCTCGGCGGCGAACGCAGGGTCGATGGCGAACGGCAGCAGGCAGGCGAGCGCCAGCGCCGCGACGTAGGTGCGGGTCATGGAGGTCTCTCGTGTGCGAGGATGCCGGAAGCCGCCGGCTCGGTCTGTCAGTGCGCGGGCAGGCGGGGCCCGAACAGCACGTCGATGAAGCGTCCGATCGCCAGCACCCACGCGGGCGCGGTATGGGCGGCGCGCGGTCGCGCGGCCGGTGCGGGCCGCGCCACGGGGGGCGGAGGCGCTGCGCTCGGCGCCGGGCGGGCCACGCGGGTCTCGCCGAAGCGCACCGGGCCGGAGCCGCGCACCCGCTCGGGCAGGCGCGTCGCGTAGGGCGTGACCAGCTGGTCGGCCTCGGCCTGCCGGCGCGGGATGATCAGCGCGGGCTTGCGGAACAGCAACATGCCGGCCTTGGCGCCCTGGAGATCGCCTGCCTTGATCCGGGCGAGACAGGTCGACTTGCCGAACGCACCGGGCCCGACATTGTAGCAGAACGAGACCAGCGCATCGTAGACGTTCTGATCCACCCACGTGCCGTGCAAGGCCTTGTCGACGTAGCCGGCGTACTGGGCGAAGGCACGCTTGTTCAGCGCATCGCACTCGGCCGGCGATAGCACGAGGCCGGCCCGCACCTTGATGAGCCCGGACGCGGACGTGACGCCGGCCCCGATCGTCCAGACCCCTTGCGTGTCGCGATAGGCCTTTAGCACCCGTCCCTCGCGGGCCATCAGGACGGCCTCGCCGATCGCCGATAGCGACATGGCGCGCCCCTATCTGGGTGCCACGGCGGGCAGATCCGCCCGCGCGCGGTCGCGATCCGATAGCACCGGGAACGCGTCAATGCCGGTCAGCGCCTTCAAGCCGTCGAGGCTGATGATCTCTGGGACGGCCTCGGCCGTGTTGGCGACGACGTAGGCGCCGACCTGACCGTCCGGGTTGAACTGGCTCGGCGGCACGTAGACCGCCTTCCAGATCCGGAAGGGAATCGCGACGCGGCCGTTGAGGCGCTTCGGCGCGCCCTCGAAGATTGGACCAGTGACGACGTAGGCCTCCTTGGCCAGCACCACCAGGCGGCGCGTGAACTCCTCGACGTGCGCCCAGACCCCGCGATTGTTGGCGGGGTTCTGCGGGACCATGTTCGAGAGGACGAAGGACTGCCGCATCGCCTCCGGGGTCGGCATGTCGTGGGCCGGGGCCATGTGGCCGCGATCGAAGGCGCCGCCCGCATAGTCGGACAGCTCGGCGCGCACGCTCCGCGGCAGCCGGTCGTCGGCGTGAAAGGCGTTCAAGCGGGCGGTCTTGTCGGCGCCAATCAGCGCGGCCGGCGTCAGATGCTCGGCCGAATAGACCGGGTCTCGGGTCTCGGGCGACCACAGCGTCGCGAACGTATCCGAGCACAACTCGACCGCGCCGGCCGGCACCGCCAGGGCCGGGGACTGGCCGCCGAGGAAGTGCTCCGGGCAGGTCGAGCCGGCCAAGGCATGGCTGGAGAACAGGCTGGCGAGCGCCAGCACCGCGAGAAGCGTGCGGATCATCGGGTATCCTCAGGAGGGTCTCAGGTGGGCAGGCTGGCCCACATGGCCAGCGCCGCCAGGATCAGGGTCGTGGCCGTGAGCAGGATCGCGCTGCGCAGGGCGCGGACCCGGATGGCGTCGAGATCGTCGGAGGGGCTCACGGCTGGCAGATCACGCCACCGCGCCCTTCACGGTGCCGCGGACGTCGAGCAGGCCGATCGCGACTGGGACCGCCTCTCCGCCGGGCGGCGTCAGCCAGATCTCATGCTGTGCCCTCGCGGCCTGCGAGGGCAGCACGCCCGCGATGTCCTCCGGCTCGATGACGAAGGTGACATCGACGTAGCCCGGGACCGGCGTGGTGACGGCCAGATCGGACTTGTGCGCCGCGCCGGCCGTGCCCGCGATGGACACCGTACTGCCGCTGAACGACGATGAGGCGGGGTACTGGAGCACTCCCGCCCACCAGTCGGCCTTGACCCCGGGGACGCTGAAGGCCCCGGTCGGGTCGGGGAAGCGCATCCCGACCGGCTTGGGTGCCCCGCGCCAGACCCGGACGTCCTGGCCCAGGGCGGGTCCCCCGGTATCGGCGGGCTTCATCGCGCGACCTACTTGGCGCCGAAGGCCAGCTGATACTGGCCATCGGTGAACGCGACGAGCAGGCCGTTGGCACCGCGCACGACCCACTCTCCGGCGTTCACCGTCGTGTAGTACGGCGCGCCGTCGCGCTCGTCGACGAGGTTCAGGCCGGCATCGTCGTCGTCCTCGGTGGCGAAGGATGGTCCGCAGACCGCCTTCGCGTCGTCGCCGATCCAGGCGCAGATGTCCTTCGCGCTCTTGAGCTTGCCGTCGAATTGGCGGGCGTCGTTCGTGGTGGCCATGTCGAAGCTCCTCAAGGATGGGTGATCGTGCCGGAGGTCACCGAGACCGTTTGGCCGGCGACGATCGGCGAGGACGAGAGCACGATGTCCGTGCCCGACGTGCCGACCGTCAGGCCCGAGGCGATGACGGTGCCGGCGTTGTTGCGGATTTCGGCCAGGGCCGGTGTGCCGCCCGCCGCTGCGGCGGCGCTCAACGGAGTGCCATCCAGCGACATCGCCTTGCCGCTGATGGTGCCGGTGGTCGAAGCCAGCGGGATCGTCACGAGGACACCCGTCGCGCCCGACAGCGCCGAGGTGCCGATGACCAGAGATCCGGCGGTGGCCGTGCCGGTCGCGGCAGCGAGGGTCTTGCCGGAGGTGAGGTCTTTGACAGCCTGAAGCCGCCCCTGCGCGACGGCAGTGGAGTAGTTCACGGACACGAGGGTTCTCCTAGTGCGGGAGGCGGCCGGTGAGGCTGGCCGGGATCGGCAGGGCGCCGAAGAGGCTGGCGGGCGCGGGCAGTTGCCCGGTCAGGGAAGCCGGCCCTGGCAGGCGGCCCGTCAGGATCACGTCGGGAAGGGCGTAGAGCCGCACGGTGGTGGCGACGCTGTCCCGTGGCTCGCTCACGGCGAGTTGTGCCGTGGCGGCCCCTATGGCGGTGAGGAAGCCCGTGGCCGCCGCGAGATCGATCGGCTCGCTGGCCGCCAGGACCGCCATGGTGGCGGCATAGGTCGAGACCTGTGCGGCATCCGGCGCCTCGGCGACATCGAGGCCGGCGGCCGCCGAAGGGTTGGCCGTGACCGCCGATCGATCCGAAGGCTCGGCTGCCGAGAGGATCGCCGCGGCGCTTGCGGCGGTGATCAGCGCCGCGCCGTCGCGGGTCTCCGCAGGGGCGAGCGTCGCCAGCGATACCGCCGAGGCGGCCAGCGCCGCCGCGTCGCCCGCCTCGACAGCGGCGAGCCGCACCCCTGTCGTGAGGCCCGCGACGACCGCAGGGACATCGCGCCCCTCACTCGCCGCCAGCGCGACCCCCGCGCTGATCGTGCCGATGCCGGAGACGACATCACGCCCCTCGGTCGCCGCCAGCGAAGCCGACAGCGGTGCGCCGACATCCTGCACGAGGTACGCGGTGTCGCGCGGCTCGCTCGCCGCCAACGTGGCACCGGCGGAGGCCCGTGCTGAGGCGGACGCGGAGTCGTTGGCTTCGGCCGCAGACAGGACCGCATTCGCGACGCCGCCAGCCCCAAGAGATGCGAGGTCCTGTGGCTCGGTCGAGGCGAGGATGGCCGCGGTCGCTGCGGCTGCGCTCGCGCTGGAGGTGTCCGCAGGCTCTGTGACGCCAACGGCCGCCTGGGTCGCGGTGCCGCCCGCCCCAGCGGCGGTGTCCGCTGGCTCCGTGATCGACAGGTTCGCCGAGACGGCACCACCGGCTCCGAGGAAAGCGGCATCGCCAGGCTCGACCACGGAGAGCGCGGCAGAGGCCGACGCGTTCGTCGAGACGGCGGCCGTGTCGGGCAGATCCGTCGCAGCGAGGCTCGCGGCCGACGACGCCGAGCCTGTCGCTGCCGCGGCGTCGGTAGCCTCTGAAGCCGTGAGGGCTGCGCCCGTGGCCACCGAGGCTGCGCAGAAAGCCGCGTCCGGCGTCTCCGCGGTACCAAGGCTGGCCGCGGCTGAAGTGGTGACCGAACCGGCGCCGATATCGGCCGGCTCGATTACCGCGAGGTTGGCGGAGGCCGAGGTACCGGCCGAAGCGCTGGCGGTGTCCGGTCCCTCGGTGGCGGCGAGACTGGCTGAAGCGGTAGCCGTCGCCGCGCCGGCCGCTGTATCGCGTGCCTCGGTGCTGGCGAGTCCTGCGGCCGTCGAAGTGGCGCCGCTGCCCTGTGCCGTGTCTCGGGCCTCGGTGGCGGCGAGCGCCGCCGATGTGCCGGCAACCACTGTCGCCGCTGAAGCATCTGGCGGTTCGGCCGCCGCCAGGGTGGCCGAAGTCTGCTGGCCCGCGTCGGCGAACGAGGCGCTGTCCGAGGCCTCGTTGGCGCTCAGGCTCGCTGCGGTGCTGGACGAGCCAGCCGCTGCGGCCGTGTCCCTCGCCTCGGTCGCAGCGAGCGTTCCGGTCTGTGTGCCGGTGCCGCCGCCATCGGCCGTGTAAGTGTAGCTGCCGGGCTGAGCGTTCCAAGTGACGCCGTTGTCGGTGGTCTGGTAAACGGCGGAAGTCGGTCCACCCGATGCGCCCAGAGCAATGCCGGGGTTGACCCCGGACAGATATGCAGAGCCGCTTGACCAACCCCAAGTCGCGGAGGTTGGGCCGGCGGCTATAGTCCCCGCGCCCGTGCCGCCTACAGCGGCCATGAACGTGCCGTCAGGGAAAAAGTAATATTCCCAAATAACCTGCTGAGAGGCGTTAGCGGAACTGCCCGAGCTACCCTCCACTCGGACTAGAAAAGCTCCTGTTGTGCTATCCTGCCCGTAATATAGGGTTTGAGCCGAGCGATCACCGGCGCCGAAGCGCATTGACGGCTGCGGCGGCCTGATCTCACTGAGGGCCGTATAAAGTGTCGAGCCGCTGCCGAATGTTATATAACCGTTCGTTCCGAAGAATGCTTGCGCATAGGTCGTGCCGTTGAACTTGAACGGGTTCGGCAGCGCAACGGTCCGCCAGCCATCATCCGCGGTTCCGCTCGTTAAGGCAGTAACCTTGGTGAACCCAGCCGGCGTGCTAGTCCAAACCGTAGTCGACTTGACCGGGATCTGAGTGCTGCTGAACGTTCCAGCCATCAGCGCGCAGCCTTCCTAATCCAGTGCGCGACGGCGTTGACGGTGACGGGTAGGAGCACGAACAAGGCTCAGCCAGCGGTCGAGATCAGAACGCACCTCAAGGCAGCGTCTCGGTCACTTCGATGGAGCTGAACATGACGCCGCCGAAGTAGCGGCTGCCGCCCACGCCGTTGACGGTGAGCGTACCGGATCCGGTCGAGCCCGCACCGACCGCGAAGGTCACGGCAGCGGTGCTGGGCGCAGCGACTTCGTAGGTCACGACCACCTCGGCCGAGTAGCCGTTGCCGCCGGCAGTGACCAAGTTGGCCGCGACGGCGTTCGTGCCGGCTCCTTGGAAGACCGCGCCGACGATGGAGCCGAGGACGTTGAGCGACCCTTGCAGGACCGCGCGGACCCTGAGCTTGTTGCCCGTGGCTTTCGGCGTGATCGTCACGCTCAGGCCCGAAATGAGCACGGTGTTGCTCGTGGTCGGAGCGACATCGCTCAGCGGGGTCTGAACGCTCGTCGTAGCGACCGCCGAACTCTGCGCGCGGACCGAGTTGACCACGGAGCCGCTTGAGATCGTGGAGGCGCCAGCAGCAGCAATCAGGGTGAACTTCGATCCGTCGAAGCTGGCACCGGATGTGTGTGAGGTGGAGCAGACGTAGCAAGCGCCATTGTAGGTGACGACGGAAGCTGGAGGCGTCGCGGTGTAAGGGGTGGAGGAGGCCCAGGCCGCAGGCGGGGTCTGCCAAGGCTGTACACCGTTGGTCCCGTTCGCCCCATTGGTGCCATTCGTCCCGTTGGTGCCGTCCGCTCCCTTGTCCCCCTTGGCCCCCACCAGAGATGCGAGAAACACCGCAACCGAGCCGGCATTGCCGGCCGCCAGCCAAGTTTCATAGGCGCTCATGCCGGGTGGCCCAGCGATCAGGCCGGGTCCCGCGGGGATCGACTGAGCTGCCGGACGGACGACGACGATCGTGCCGATGATCATCGCACGACGCCCTGGACGATGGTGACCACCATCACCGTAATGGTTTTGACGTGGCCTTCCGCAACAGCCTGGACCTCAGCGACATAGCTGCCGGCTGGAATCCCCTCCATGGTGCTCGCTGGGATAGCGAGGGTGATTACGCTCAGCCCAACGCCGCCCCAGGACAGGCTTCCATTCAGCTGGAGGCCACCGACCGGTCCGGACACGCTGGAGGCGACGATCTGAACCTCAGGATCGTCGGCCGCACGTCGCAGCATCATGTTCAGCGTGATGCCAGCGCCCGAGATCGGATTCCCGGAGGCGTCTACGAAGCCCCAAGCGTCCGTCCAGTCCTCGTTGGTGCCGGTCGCGACCGAGAACGCCAACTGCGGGAGGTTGAGGATCTGGGTCATGGACTGGGATCAAGCCGCGATCTTGGCGGCCGCGATGAATAGCGCGTCGACATCGGCGGCCTTCAGTCCCAGCTCGGCGCTGAAACCGAGCACGTAGGGGTTCTGCCGCTCCCACGTGCGCGCCTCGGCGTACCAGTCCTGGGTTTCGCCGTCGGCCTCGGCCACCACCGCTTCCACGTCTTCGCGCAGCGTCTGAGCCTTCACCCCTGGGGTGCGGCGCAGCTGGATCTTCGCCTGCGCGCTCGTCACGCTCGCGGGGGTGCGAAGCTCGGACAGCATCGCGTCGTAACCGGTCGGCCGACCATCGGCGGCGAGCGCCACATCGGGGGTGACCTCCAGCGCCACGATGGTGGGATCCGCATAATGCTGGCCGGTCTCGTCCTCGACGAGCGTCGCGTCCTTGAGGACGTGCTCGATCGAGAAGCCGGTCGGATGTGCCTTGAGGCCGAGCGCGCGGACCACGCCCTCGTCGAGGTCGGCGGAAAGACGCATCACGAGATCTGCTCCAATTCGTCGATTTCGAACAGGGAGGGGTTGGGCGTAGGCAGCCCGCCTAGATCCGATCCGGTCGCGCCGTAGATCGTGTTCCAAGCCAGGTTGTCGTCGCGCTTCAGCGCGATGTTCAGACCGAGCGACCCGGCCGGCACGCCTGCGAACCGGAAGCGATGCGAGTTCCCGCCCGAGCCTGCCGCACCGCCGCCGCTGGTGAGGAAGGTGTTGTTGAGGATGCGATCGTCGCTGAAGGTCGCCCCGGTCGCCAAGACGGTGACGATGGCGCGCACCGAAACCGCACCGCTGCCTTGGCCCGGCACCACGGGGGAGTGGCAGTAGAAGCTGCCTCCGATCCGCAGCAGAGAGCTCGCGCTCTTCTTCGAGAAAGTCAGGCCGGTCACGACGGTGACGAGCGCACCGGCCGTCGACCCGCTCGCGTTGGTACGCTGGGTCGTCGGGAGCGCCACGCTGTTGAACGGCGAGCCCGCAGCCTTCGCCTGATTCAGCGCGCCGGAGCCGAGACCACCGCCCGAGATCAGCACGTTGCCGGCGCCATCGGCCTCGTAACGGTAGAGACGGCCCGCCACGATCTCGCCGGGCACCAAGGACGAGCCGTCAGCCTTGAGGATCGGGAAGTCCACGTAGGCGCCGGCTGACCCCAGATTCACGACACGCAGCCTGGGCGCAGTGGACGGGTTCGTCGCTGCCGCGACTGCGCCGATGCGCATGCCCTGCATGAGCGACGGCAGCACTACACCCAGTGTGGCCACCGCGAGGTCGCCCGACCCGGTGAGGGCGCCCACCCAGATGCCGCGGCCGAGCGCCATCGCGGCCTGCACCAGCACGGTGTTGGTCGGGGCCAAGCCTGCAATGGCTTCTAGGGCGACGATCTCGCGCTGCGTGTATTCGATCGCCTCGGGCGGGACCTTCGAGCCCTGCGTGCCGGCAGAGACGTTCTTCCGAATATACGGAGCGTTCGGGTCGGACGATCCGGACGGCGGATTGTAGAGCATCGAGGTCTCCGAGGGCGCACGGGCGCGACCACTCAGCCGCTGACGGCGGGAGGGCCGGCCTGTCTGGCAAGGTCGGGAGGCGCGGGGCTCAGGCCGCCAGCGCGTAGGAGAAGGTCAGCTTGGTGTGCGGCGGGCAGACGGCCCGCATCGCGCATTCGAGGTCCACGGCCGGCACGAACCCTTCCAGCGGGTCATAGGCGCACTCGCCTTCGTCGACGCGGAACCACGTCTCACCGGGCGTGCGGACGTGAACGATCCAGTGCTTCCAGAGCGTGTCGTCGGAGACCTGATCGCCAGCCGCGTCATCGGTCGGCAGGATGAAGCCCTCCAGCGGCGAGCCATCCTCGCCGACCGGATCGGTGTCGCAGCAGAAGTACGTCTCCTGGATCGCGTCACCGACGCATTCGGACACGTCGCAGAGGAACTGGGTCGGTTCCTCGATCGTGACGACGTAGCCGAGGCTGTAGGCGAGGCAGACGAAGTAGCCCGGCGATTGCCCGCCGACCGATCCGAACTTCGCCCGCACGGCGCTCTGACGGACGGGGATGCCGCCTTCGCCCGAGCTGCAAGGCCCCGGCAGCCCGAACTCCTTCTCCCAATCCAGAAGGGTGTAGGTGATGGCCGACGGGAAGGCTTGCGTCGCCGCAGTCCAATCCAGGCCCAGGTGGGTCGCGGCCCAGCCCGCCAGGGCCTTCCAGAAGGTGAGCTGAACCGGCGACGCGCCCTTGCCGTCACCGACCTCATCGGTCCCCCAGGCTGCCCCACGCGGGGTCAGCGGCAGGATCTGCGGCAGCAGGCTGTCGGCGGTGGGCTGCGCCTCGACATCGACGACCGACGGTGGGATCGTCGGATAGCTGTAGCAGGGCCAGCCCGGTGCCGCGCTGCTGACGGGTGAACCGCCGCTCACGGATCACCCGACAGTGCACGCAGGCGCTTATCAGGGTCGGCCCAGAAGCTCTCCAGTTCGTGCTTCACCCCGCGCTCGCGCGCCTCGTTCTCCCGGGCTGCGCGCGCTTGGTCGGCACGACGGGCCTCGTCCTCGGCATCGAGTTTCGCCCGGAGCGCCTCGACGTCGGGGATGGCCGCCTGATCCTTCGGCACACCGGGCTCGAGGAAGTGCGTGGGCTCGTAGAAGGCACCGTCGCCCTGAGCGCGCTCGACGTGCCAGCGACCGTCGGTATGGCGCTCGGCGGTCGAGACGCGCTCGTCGACCACCGATCCGTCGTGGCGGCCCAGCCACGTCATCTCGGGATCGAACACGACCGCGCGCCGCAGGTTCGGCGGGCACTCGGCGATGGGTCGCCACTGACGAATACCGGCCATGGTGATCCTCAAGCCGTGAACGAGACCGAGCCGAACACCGGCATGTTGCCCGAGGTGAACGTCAGATCGCCAGGAGTGACCTGGCCGTGGCTGTTCTCACCGGTCGCGCGGGAGACCGCCTCGTCGAGCCAGGATCCCGAGAACTGGAACGGGTTCGAGGGCATCCCAGGCCGCGCGCGGTCGGCATAGACCGCCGCGATCTCGGCACGCACCGAAGCGCGGATGTCGGCGGTGTCGGGACTCAACCCGGCCACGACGACGTTCTGTGGGACCGGGATCGGGGCCGACACGAACACCCGGGCGGTGACTGGGCGGCGGATCGGATCGTCGACGTAGGCCTGAGCGGCCGCGATCTGCCCCGCCGTCGGGATGCCGTTTGGCTGATCGGTAACGGTGAACTGCACCCACACCGAGCGGGCGTCGTTCTGGAAGCTGTCCACGAACACGGCGTTGACCGTGGGGACAGCGGCCTGCACCCATTCGACGTAATCGGCGACCGAGCCGCCCTGGGGCGGGTTGCGCTTCCGGTAGAGCACGCGGCCGCGGAAGCTTTCGATGCTCTCCTCGTCCGAGCCGCCCGACAGGCCGGCGCCGTCCGAGGCCGGGTCGACGGCGCAGGTCGCGGCGAGGCCCACGGGGGCGTCGTCCGGGTTCACCAGCGTCAGGAGCGTACCGGCCGAGGTGTTGCCCGCGGCGGCCGCGACGTCGGCCTCCAGCGGAAGGCTGACGCTGTTCCCGGTCGCCGTGATCGTCGCCACCGTCGAGAACGTCACGCCGTCGGCCCGGGCGTACTGCAGCCCGATCGGCACCACCGTTCCCGGAGTGACTGTCGCGGTCGCCGTCCCCATCGCGGTGCCGGCCGGGTCGGGCTGGAGCCCGAGCTCGAAGCCGTGGCGGATCAGCCAGACGCGCTCGGCGGTCGAGGCGAACAGCTGCTTGACCAGCCACGCCCGACGCTGCTCCATCTCGAAGCCGATCAGCGCCAGCACCTTGCTCTCGACGCGCCAGACGTTCGGCCAGAGCTTGGTCGCGGTCCCCTGCACGGACTGCACGAAGGCGCCGGTGGCCTCTGCGGCGAGCTGCGCCAGGGATCGGATCGTGTAGCCCGGCATCAGACGCCTCCGGTGGCGAGCTTCCAGACCAAGTCGAACTTCGACGCGTAGATTTGCGCACCGTCGCGCCCGTAGAGCGCGATCGCGAGCCACATCGTGTCGTTCTCGAAGTCGGGCGTGGCCGTGGCCTCGATCTTCACGCACAGGCCCTGCGTCTGGAGCGGCTTCAGAGCCCGCTTGGCCTCGGCTTGGGCCCACATCGCGGTCTGGTCGTTCAGGTCCATCCGGCGCAGCAGCCACAGCTTCGAGCCGAGCGGCTGCTCCCCCGAGGCCACATCGATGTCGAATCCGTCGCCGGGCCAGCCCCGCTGATCGCCGGCCCGCCCGGCATCGATCTCGTAGCCCTCGACCCGCACGTCCGTGAACAGCAGCGCGATCACGGCGGTTCGGAGTGGGTTCTTCGCCTCCAGCCCGCCCGGCCCGTCCGCGGCGGTGACCGCGACCGCGAAGTCGCTGCGCACGCCGTAGCCGGTACCGGCCGGGGTGCCGTCGGCCTTCTGCCAGACCAGATCCGGCGGCAGCGCGACCACGCCCGCATCGGCGAGCGGCGTCAGGGTGAGCAGCATAGCGATCCGATCAGGTCTTGGCGAAGACCACCGAGGAGGGGCCCGCCTGGGTCATCACCGGTGAACCGCCCTCGCCGCCGAGATCGACCCGCCCCGCAGTCACGGTGACGGTCGTGCCGCCGACCTTCACCACCACCTTGCTGATGCCAGTGATCTCGATGGTCTTGCCCGTGATCTTCTGCGGCCGGTCCTTGGCGTCGTGCCAGATCCCGTCGTCACCGAGGTAGCGGGTGGCGTTGCCCTTGTCGTCGTAGAGGGTGGTCTGCCCCGGCTTCTGCTTGCGCGGCCGGGACGGCGCGTGCTCCAGGCCGAGCGCCGCGTTCAACAATCGACCGCCATCGTCGCCGCCGAACTGCAGCCCCATGCCGTGGGAGCCAACGGGCGGGTTCGAGCTGAGCCCAAAGTGCTGGACGCGCGGGACCTTCTTCAGGGTCTCGTTCGGCAGGCCGTGAAGCGTCAGGGTCTGCTGCTCGCCGTCGTCGTCGGCCTCGACGTGCTCGACCCGGAAGAGGCGGCCACCCATCAGGCGCCCCCGCGCTTGGAGAATGCGCCGTAGTCGATCTTCGAATCGTCGAGCTGCGCGTCGTCGAGGCCAGCGCCGACGTCCGGGCTCTCGCTACCACCGCCGTCGCCCGCGCCGGACCCGGAGCCCTTGCCGCCGGACTGCGCGCCTAGCGTGCGCGGGTCCACCAGCGTCAGGTCCGCCCAGGTGCCGGACCCCTCAGACTCGCCGACCACTTGGTTGAAGGTCACGGTCGAGATCGCGAGGTCCTGGTCGATCTTGTCGCTTGGCATCCGGACCGCCACGAGGTTGCCGGGCTCCCAGAGCCGGCCGGCCTCGTCGCGCCACGATGCGACGCAGGCGATGATCGAGATGCCGGAGCCCGAGCGGCGGAGCTTGCGCCACTTGGCGCGGCGTTTCAGCTCCTTCGAGGTGTCCGAGCCCTCGTTGAACAGGATCTCCGGGCGATAGCGCTCGACGCTGTCGTCCTCCTCGGTCTCCTCCTGGCGGAGGCTGTCCTTGTCGGTCCCGAGGCTCTTCTGGCCGCGCACGTGGATGTGCGACCGCTTGTGCTTGATCGACAGCCGCAGCTTGATGCTCTCGATCGGCGGCTCGCCCTCGACGAGAGCCCCGGCGTGGCGCTTGCCGCCGGCCCGGGTGATCTTCACCCGCCCGTCGGGCTGACCCATCAGCAGCAGCGCCTCGCGCCGCGCCTCCCGCTCCAAGGTCACGAAGAACGGCTGGCCCGGCACGTGCTGAACCATGGGGATCTTGGCCAGCGTCTGGTCCGTAAAGAACCCTATGCCGAACTCGTCGAACTCCTTGGCGACCCCGAGCAGGTCCTTCTTCTCGACCAGCCCGGTCTTGTGCTTGGTCGGCGGGCAGTCGATCGCGTCGCCCGCCTTCGAGCGCCCGGCGATACCGACGTCGCGACGCGCGCCGCGCCCGGTCTCGGACTCGTACTCATCGGCGTAGCCGGTGCACATCAGGTCGCCGCCGCCGCGCGCGCCGACATCCTCGTCCGGGGTCGCCTGGATCTCGACCAAACCGCCGCGGCGCACGGCGTCCGCCTCGTCGGTCCAGGCCGGGTTCGTGCATCGGAGCGAGAACGAGATTGCGGCGGCCTCGGCCGAGCGGGTGATGTGCACGCCCTGCCAACCCTGGAGCGCGTGGCCACCGACGATCAGGCTGACGATCTCTCCTTCACCGGCCACGAGTCAGGCCCCGAGCGGCGGGTCGTATGCGCGATCAAACTCGCCGCAGAGCATGAACATCGACACGACAGGCCACACCGCGTTTGGGGCGCCCAGACTTTCCACGAAGTGGGGCGCTCTGAACCGACAGACCCCTTGGTTTGGATCATTGCCCCCAAGCAGAACAATCGGATCGATCCGGCCGAAATGCCGGCAGGTCACACAGGACTCTGGGCCAGGAACGAGATGATGGACCCGCATCAAGCTCTCCTCGGAGCCAGCGCCTCGAACGACGCCGGCATGTGGAACGGGGTCCCGACGCGGTTGCGCGCCACCAGCTCGGGCGCGCGCGTCGGGTCGGCGTAGAGCGACCACGCGAGGGCGGTCGACGGGAAGGAGCGCGTCGCACTCGGCGCGGATCAGCGGTTGCAGGCTGCCGGCGAGGTCCACGAGGTGCGCGCAGGTCTGGTTCGCCGCGGTGGTCAGCACGAAGGCCGCGGGCTGGCCCAGCGCCGCCGCGACGCGGTCGACGGCGCCCTCAAGCGCCCGGGTGATCCGGTCGCGCGCCGCGCTCGCCGCCTGCCGGTCGCCGAACTCCGTCCGGGCCTCGCACAGGAACGCCTCGCCCAGGCAGGCGGCCTCGACGCTGACGCACAGCGCCCGGGCGAGGCTGTAGGCCTGGGTGAGCACCGGGGAGGCGCTCGACGGCGCGCACATCCGCGTCGCCGCCGCGGCGGCGAAGAGCCCCGCGCTGGCGTCGGCCGGATCGGCGTCCCGGGCCAGCACCTGCACGGTGGCGATCAGCTCCGCCGCGATCGCCGCGGCACCGCCGAGGCTGGTCAACCGGGGCGCGGTGATGCCGGCGATCCGGCGGCAGGCCGAGCCGACAGACTGCGCCGTCGCGGCCGGCAGCGGCAGGCCGCGCGCGAGGCCCGTGATCACGTCAGCCAGCGCGACCGCCGAGACCGCTGCGCCGGCGATGGCGGATGAGGGAGGCGAGGCCATGCCGATCCCTCAGAACGGGGGCAGGAATCCGATGAGCTCGTCGGGCACGAACGCCGCGATGGCATCGGAGACGATGTCGCCGAGGGTGTCGAGCGCGCCCTGGGCGATGCGATCGCCGAGCGCGATCGGGGACGGTCCGCCGGCCTCCGACCCCTGCTCAAGGAATTTCAGGTCGAACGCGACCTTGCCCATCTCGGTCTTGCGGTTGTTCGTCGAGCAGCCGACGCAGTGCGCGATGATCGGGTCGGTGATCGGCAGCACCAGCATGCCGGCGCTGGGCGTCGAGCACCGCTCCACGAAGGCCATCGCTGCGGCGTCCGCGTCGTCGCCGACGATGTAGCCGGTGACGTGATAGGTCCGGGCCTTCCGGCCCATGTCCTCGGTGCCGTGGACCTCGGCCTTGGCGTAGGGGTGGAGCGCGACGAGGCGACCGGACTCGCCGATTCCCTCGTCCTCGACGTGGAACGGGAAGCCCTTGAACGAGGCGCCCGGGATGGTCTTCGGCCAGTTACGCACCGGTCAGCGCGCCCCGCCCGGCAGCAACTTCGCCAGCTCGCGCTCGACCTCGACGAGGAGGTCGGTCTCGACCATCCGGTTGAAGGTCGCCGCGGTCTGGCCGCTGACCATCTCGTAGGGGATGAACACGCCGGATTTCTCCTTCATGATCTTTCCCCGCCAGCGCTTCCCGTCCACGTTGACGTAGACCTGGCCGTTCAGCTTCGAGACCATCTGGCGCCGCCCGCGCGGGCCGGACCGCCGGAAGCCGCCCGGGACGAAATCGGCCTTGCCCCGCACCGTCGCGGCGACACCGCCGGCCACCTCGTGCGCGCCGAAGTAGCGGAACGAGATCTCGCCGCCGCGGGTAATCAGCATCACGCGCGGGTTCTGGGGCGAGGCCCGGACGGGCCGCACCGCCTTGTCGATGATCCGCCGGGACAGGCCGGTCTGCTTCACCAGGACCGGCACGAGCACGCTGCGGGTCTTCGTCAGCATCCGGTTCAGGACGTTGGCCTGGGCGTTCGGGAGGCGCTTCCCGAAGGCGTCCAGGCCCTTCATCGCCTCCATGCCGGAGGTCTGAGCGGAGATGTTCAGAGCCATGGCCGATCTCAGGTCCAGTCGCTCAGGTCTTCCTTCGCACCGGGCTCGGAGATGCCCAGATCCGCCGTCATGCCGCCGCGGCCCCGTACCTTCAGAGAGGTGGCGCGAACGCCGCTGCGCCGAAGACCGGTGAGCTCGATCTGGCCGTAGAATCCGGCGTTCTCAAACCGCTCGGCCGCCGCATGCATCCGGTCGGCCGCCGCACGCATGTCGGCCCTGCCGCCTGTGCCCGCACCGAGACCACCCGCGGGCGCCTCCGGGATCTCCAGACCACTGCGGGTGATCGACCGGATCGACCCGTCCGGCATCTTCATCGTGCCGTTGCCGAGGTCGAGGCCTTCCTTGCCGTCGAGGCCCTTCACGAGCTTGGGTTCGCCATCCTGGGCGCTTTTGTAGGCACCCAACCGACGGGCGTTCCCCAGTTCGCCCCGGTGGACCTTGAACCCTTCCCAGGCCCCGAACCCCTGCCGGCGCCGGATGACGTCGGCGAGTTTGCGTTGGTTTTCGGGTGAAAACTTATCGTCCCAGCCGAGGCCGGCTTCGCCCATGAAGGTCTTCATGGTCTGACCGACGATCTGGAACGCACCGAGCGCCGAGGATGACCCATGGCGGGCGCGAACCGTCCGGCCGAAGCGGTAGGCCTCGGCCAGCGACATATCGGTCAGCGGCTTGTTGGGTAAGCCGTAGCGACCGTTTCCGAGCACGACGTTGTAGGGGTCTTTGCCAGCCGTTCCCTCGGCCCGCATGATCGCTTCGTGCCAGCTATCGCCGGCTCCGGTGCCGAGACCGAACGCGCCCCTGGGGACAACGCGCCCGACGCCAGAGCCCCCAGCTCCGCCATCGCCGCGCGCCAGACCTCCGCCCCCGACGCCCCCTGAGCCGGCACCGCCACCTACGCTGCCGCCGAAGCCACCGCCGCCCGGGCTGAAGCTCGCGCGCTGGATCAGTCCACCGCCACCTCCGCCGCCACCCGCACCTCCACCGGGCACGAAGTTGATCGGGAGCATGATCCCGGCCCCGACCGCCTCGGTGATCTTCTGGAGCAGCGTCTTGCCCGCCTCGACGCCGGTCTCGTCGGCCTTGGTCTTGAAGTCCTCCAGCATGGCCGGGCGCTTCGGCGGCAGCGGTGCATCGACGATGGCTTTGCCCATCGTCTCGCCCACCTTCTTGCCGGCCTCCTCGCTACCGCCAGCCCAGGTCGGCATGGTCTTCGTCCACCAATCGCGGACCCACGGGGTATCCGGCGCAAGGCCTTCCATTGGGTTCGCCTCGGTCGCGCCGCCGGTCGCCGGATCGACCGAGGCCGCCCCCTTCTCGGCGAGTACCTTCGGCATCTCCTGCGCGGTAGCGTAGCCTGCAACAGCGGCCCCAGCGCCGAGGCCGACGACGATGCCGCCCAGTCCGAAGCCAGCGAGCGCTGGAGCGCCTGCCGAAGCCATGGTCTTCACCGTGTCCGGCACCGTGCCGCCCTGCAGCCGGATCGCGGCGGCGTCGAGCAGGATGGCCGAGTGGTCCAGTGCCGCAGCCGAGGTCTTCAGGCCGAAGCCGCTGCTCAAGGCGTTGTAGATCGCGGCCGACGCCAGCCCGGCCCCCGCCAGCCCAACGCCGGCCGCTACCGGTGCCTCGAATTTGGCGATGGTCGGGTGCGCCTTGTTGAACTCGTCCATGCGCAGAGAGAACGAGCCGATCCCCGCGGAGATCGAGTCGAGCGCATGTGCGGACTGAGCCATGATCGGCGAAGACAGTACGCCGAGGAAGGTCTCGAAGGACTTACTGAGGGCACCCATCCCTGCATTGGGATCGCTGCGGTTCAGTTCAGCGCCCTTCAAGCCGGTCGCGCCTTCGTACATCTTGGCGTGGGCCTCGAAGCTCTCCCGCTGCTGGATCAGTTTAGCGACGACGTTGGCGCCCGTACCGGTGAAATTCTTCTGCACCCAGGCCATCTGGTCGCTCTCGGTCTTGATGCCAGCCTTCTCCAAGTGCGGCAGCAGAACCGTGTAAACCCACTGGTCGAGGTCCGAAGCGGCGAGGTCGTCACCCTTTACAGCGTGCTTGACGCCAGCTTTGGTGCCCTTCACCTCGCCCGTCTTCAGGATGTCGAGATTCTTCCGGTCGATGAGACCGATCCGGGCAAACTCCTTGGCCTTGGAATGCAGGTTCTGCATCCCACCGACGATCTGGCGTGTCGCCACGTCGATCGAGTTACCAGCGGTCGAGCCACCAAGTTCCTGGCCTAGTGATTGCGCAGTCGTCATGACGAAGCGATCCGACCAACGCCCACCGGACGTCTTCGAATACTTCTGCATCTCGTAGATGCCCTCCGGCGTCACCGTCGAACCCATGACCTGCATGGCCTTCAGGTAGCCGTCGAGCAACTTGGTGAACCGCTCCGGGTCCTTCGCCGCGCCGATCGCCTCGGCGCCCTTCACGAGCAGGTTCAGCCCGTGCGAAGCGGTGCCGGTCTTGTCCTTAGCGTCGAGCAGCGACTTGGCCCGCACCATCGGATCGATGATGTGGTCGACCTCGTGCGGATCCGTCATCACGGACCGCATCTCCTTCCAGAGCTCCATGACAGAGGCCTGGGTCACGTTCTTGTACTGGACAGCGAGCTTCAGACTCTGATCGGTGATGTGCTGACGCTCGGCGAACCCGATGCCAGCCTTCGCCATATCGACGCGGTTGCTCTGGACTTCGGCGCCGGACTTCGCGCTCTCGGCCACAACGTGACCGACGCCGTGAACTCCAACGGCGCCGCTGGCCACAGCTGCGCTGGCACCGATCAACCCATGCGCCCGACGATGGCGCAGGAATTCAGCCTCTTCCTTCGCGTGATGCGCGGTGGCGCGGGCCGCCTGCTCCTCGACACGGATCTGCCGACGCATAGCCTCGGTCGCGGCCTCCGTCGTCGAGCGTAGGCGCTGCTGATGCCCCTCAAGGTTTCGCAGGTCGGCTCCGAACTTCGTAGCCGATGCTTCTGCGTGCTGGAGCGCGGAAGACTGTGCGGCCACGGCCGCCGTCGCCCGGCGCACGTCGCCCTCGGCCTTCTTCTGCGCGGCCGTGTAGTTGCGGACCGCCGCAGTGGCTGCCTCGATCTGCTTCGCCTCAGCAGAGCCCTTCGCGGCCTTCACGCCGTCGAAGGCAGATCGAGCGGCCTTGGCCTGCTCAAGGGCCTTCGCGGTCGCCTGCGCCGCGCTGGTGGTGGCTTTTAGCCCAGCTTCTGCGGCAGCGAGCCCGGACCGAGCCGACATCGCGGCGTTGACCGCTTTGGACGCCTGCTCGACCTGGTGGAAGTCCTTGGCCATCCGCTGCAGGGGAGCCGAGACCTTCGAGACCTCCTCAAGCTGCCGGACGCTCTTCACCACGCTGGCGATAGAGGCGCTGGCGCCCTTGTCCTCGCCCGAGATGACGAGGCGAGCTTCAATGGTCTTCGCCATTCAAGGCCCCCCTCAGCGCCCGCGCTGTCCTGCCCGCGGGCGCTCCCGCTCCCGGCGTTCCGCGCGCTCGACCGCGCGTGAGTACCAGTCGATCATCTGCGCGAAAGTCAGGCGGCCGACGGCGTCGGGTCCCCATTCGAGGTCGAAGACGAGGGATTCGGCGACGCCGTCGAGCCAGCGGTCACTCTTGGATCGACGGCGAGGAAAAAACCGCAGATCGCGCCCTCGACGCGCTTCGTGTCCTTCATGCCAAGCTGAGACAGCAAAGCAGGGTCGCCAGCCTGCTGCCCTTCGACGATGAGACGCTCGGCGTAGTCTCTCACCCGGTCCGGAAGCGGCACCGGCCGGACCATATTCGGATCCTCGGGCGACTGCGCCCAGACGTAGGGGTCACCGATCGAGGTGTAGTCGTCCCATCGTGGCTCGCGGAACTCCAACTGGGTGTGGACCTTGTGGCCCACAATCCTCTGGTCGAGGACAACGATCGCGTTGGGCATCGTGGCTCCTGGCCGGGCGCGGCCTATCTTCCCGTCGCTCTGGCGAAGGAAAGCTCACATGCGTGTGGTGGTAGTTGTCGCGATGTCTCTACTCGGCTGCGGAGCCGCGCGGGCTGATCCGTGCGACGTGCAGACTGCCGAAGTTGTTCAGGCTACCGGCGCCCGGTACGATCACCGATCTCCAAGTGGCGAGAACGTTTTCCTTAAGCATCCATTCGCTCAGGAATTCGTTATGAGCTGCCGAGATAGAGGCTTAGTAGGGCCTGGGCACGTCAGCTTGTCCTTCGATGGGGCTTATCCGTCCCCGGGCTACTTCGATCTTCTGGCAGAAGCCGGCGCAGCCTCGCTCAGAATTTCCGCCGATGAGGTGCGGCGCTTAGCAGTGCGCTGCCATAAAGCGGCGCTTGCGGACAGCGACGAGCTGGCGGAAGCAGAGTCGAAGATCGCTCATGTCGAATGCCAGTCGTTCCGGCGGGATGGGGGTGGCACCGTCATCAGTGTCTGGCCCCCAACTAATGGCTGATGCGGTTCGAATTAGACCGCCCGATACTGGTCCGACGCCACCGACATGCCGGTGACCTCGCCGGTGTCGGTGTCGATGTCCGGCTCACCGACCCAGGAACCCGACGTGAAGTAGTGGGTCCGGCCCGCATCGTCCTCGATGAAGGTCACGTCGACATCGCGCAGCAGCATGTCGGACGTCCAGGAAATCGCGGCGGTCTTGCTGCCGCGGTCGAAGCTGAGCGACACCATAGCCAGCTTCGCCTCGACCGTCCGGTAGGCGGTACCGTCGCGGTTCGGATCCGCCTTCGGGGTCGCCTGCGCGGGCTTGATGCTGGCTTTGCCACGGCCGGAGAACCGCTGGCCGCCAATCCGCACGCTGTATCGTCCGCCCTTGGTATCCATGGCCGGCCTTCCTCAAGATGATGATGGTGGGGAGCGGCCGGGCCGCGACGGGGTGGGGCGAGGCCGAGGCCTCAGATCCCCTGGTCGGACTGGTCGAGGTAGCTGGTCTGGTTGACCGCGTTGATCCGCAGCTGCGCCGCCGCCGTAATCGGCAGGTAGTAGTTCACCCGATCGTTGGCGTAGTCGGCGAAGATCCGGATGTTGGCCACGAACAGGTCGAGCTGGCGGATGATGCCGGCGCGGTGCAGGTCGGTCGCAGCGTGGACCGAGGTCTGCTCCAGGTCGATCGGCGTGACGACACCCTGCAGGTTGGCCGGGTTGTCCTCCATCAGCGCCGAGCGCGGGTAGGTGCCCGCGATCTTGTTCCGGAAGTAGCGGGCGGCGTAGGCCGCGATCGCCACGTCCTCAATGTCGAGCCAGGTCCGGTCCGACAGCCCGGAGGCGTTGACCCGGTAGGTGGTCACGATGCGGTCGCAAGCCATCTGGCCGTCGGCCGTGACCGTGAAGGTCGAGATGCCGTTGCGCAGCAGGCTGTCGCGGTCCGCCTGGGCGAAGATCGCGTTCGGATCCTTGGGCGGACGCAGGCCGCGCAGCACACGGGTCTGCATCGGCCGGGCGATCTCGATCGCGTTGGCCAGCGAACGCCCGAGGTTCTTCAGGAACGCGATCTCGCCACCGAGCGAGGCCGAGACGCACCAGGCGGCCTGGGGCCACTGGTGGATTCCGGCGACGGTCACGTGCCGGTCGTTGCGGGTCTGCCCGAAGGTGGTCTGCGTCGACAGGTTGCCGTGGTTGTGGGTGGTGTAGTGCCCCAGCAGGCCCACCAGCGGCGCGGAGCGGCCGGAGCCGGCGTCCGAGAGGAAGTCGCGCACGACGTTAAGCTGCGCGGTCGAGGAGTACGGCCCGCAGATCCAGTCGGCGTTCTGCGCGCCGAGCTTCGCCAGCACCGCGGCCATGTCGACGTCGCCGGTGCCGCCCGCCATCGGGGTGATGGTCACCGTGATGCCGGCCACCTCCATCTCGTCGCCGTCGAGGCCCTCCTCGATGCGCCAGCCGTTCGTCTCCGTGCCCGGGTGGCGCGCCGTCAGCGTCACCTCGGTGGCGGTCGGTGTGCCGCCGGTCTTCACCGCCGCGCCCACCGGCGCCAGCATGCGCACGTTGAACTTGGTGTAGCCCTGAGCGAAGCGCGCCACGAAGGCGGCGGCCACGGTCGCGGCCGTGTCGCCGATGGCCACGTTCACGTCGTAACGCTCACCGCCGAGGTAGCGCGTGATCGTGCCGGTCGCGGTTGCCGTACCGGCGAAGGCGAGCGCGCCCGCCGAGGCCGCCGGGTTGGCGCCGACCGCCGGCGTCGCATCCACGAACAGCATCTCGCCGAGCGGGTTCTGCTGGCGGGCGTACAGGATCTGCTCTGCACCCATCGAGCCGAGGCCGCACAGGGCGTTCGGGTTCTGGCCGCCGACGTTGATCGGCAAGGCGCGGAGAGCCGCGGGCGAGCCGGTCAACGCGCGGCCGAGGATGACCTGGCGCGAGGTGCCGGAGTAGTTCGGCGGGCCGGCGTTGAACTCGACCATGAAGGCCGGCACGAGCACATCGGCCGGCGTGTTCTCGAAGGCGACGGGGCCCTGGGGCATCGGCGGGATCTCCAGCGTGAGAGGGAGCCGCAGGGCGGTCCCGTGAGGGGATTACGGGGCGGTGGCGCGGCCGGCCGGGGCGCCGCTCGTAGCGGCCTTCGGCGGATCGGCCTGCGGGTTCTTGCCGGCGTCCGCTTCGGCCGCGGCCTTCCTCGGCGCCTTGGTGTCGGCCTCGTCCTCCACGGGGACGTCCTTCACCTTGATGTCGCCGCGGGCCTCCAGCCGGGCCCAGTGCACGGACCACTCGACCTCGGACCAGCCGGACGGGAGGTCGTTGCGGCGGACGGGATCCGGGATCGAGGCGCCGGCGTCGGCGGGCTTGACGAGCTTGCGCATCAGGGCACCTGCGGAAGGTTGACGGAGACTTCGGTCGGCAGCGTGCCGGGCGCCTGGTCAGGCACGACGACGGGCTGCGATGGCGGGGTGGTGGCGGGCACGATCGCCCGGGCGAGATCCTGGGCGATGGCCAGGCACGTCCGGTATCCAGTCGATCCCTCGGCCATGGCCTGGGCCACGGTGAGCAACGGATCCGGCAGGGCGCCGAACGGGCCGGCCGGAAGCGCATAGGTCTCGACGTCCTCGCCCTTCAGCTCCACGCGGAAGGTGAGCATGTGGATGGCGAGCCGCTCGCCACCGTCGTCGGGCGAGAAGCGCTGCAGGTCGCGCTTCGAGACCCGCCGGGTGACAGCAGTGAGCAGGAGGCGGCCGGCCGCAGTCTTCTGCCGGGCTCGCGGGTGCGTCATGCCCGTGGTGAGGATCCACTCGGCGCACTGGGCGAGCAGGTTGAGCGCCGCTTCCTGCTCACCATCCGTCTCGGGCCGGAAGATGTACTGGTCGTCCCCGTCCTCGACGAACTGCGCCATCCCGATGTCGAGGACGAGGTTGCACGAGTCGTTGAAGGGCTCGCCGCCGTTCTGCGGGTTCCAGGCTTCACCGCTCAGATCCTCAGTCGCCACGGTGATGACCGGGACCGGAGCCTTGTCGTCGAAGTTACCGATGCGCGAGTCGTAGATCCGACCCTGGCACTGGGCGTCGATGACAGGGTGCGAGTTCAGCGCTTCGATCACTGCGAGACGCAGGGCGGTAAGAGCCAGGGTCATCGCGTGATCGGGGTCAGCGGGACTTGAAGACCGGCACGGCCGCGCGACAGCGGCACGCCGGCGCGGAACCGCTCACCCGTCTTGAGGCGGGTGACGCGGTCGTTGGCCTGGAGGCCCGGGAAGCCGTTCGCCAGGGGGGTCAGGCGCAGATGAGGGCCGTCGGCGGCGATCTTCCGGGTGGTGTTATCCGCCATGGCCCGGCCCTTCGCGTTTTGGGTCGAGCCGATGTCGCGGTAGGTCGCCCGGAACTGGACCGGCGGGCGGGTGTCGTCCGTCACCGCCCGCGCATTCACGTCGGGCCGGCCGTTCACCGTCGGAACGGCGAGCGGCTCCAGGAGGAAGTCCTCTCCGAAGAACGCGTCGAGGCGCTGGAGCGCCGCCGACCACTGCTCATCGAAGGCGGACATCGGGCTCAGGCGGCCCGCAGCGCCGCGATGACCTCGGCCTTGTTGCCGGCCTTGGACACGTCGACGCCGCGCTCGGCGGCGAGCTTGTCGAGGTCGGCCCGGGTCATCCCGTCGAGGTCGGGCTCGTCGCCCTCGCTCTCCTCGTGCGCCTTCTCGCTGCCCTCGCCGCTGGCGTCGGCCACGACGTGCGTGCCGGCCTGGAGCGCAGCCTGCGCCTCGTCCCAGCCGAGATGCACGATCTCGTCCTTGCCCTTCTCGCGCAACCGCATGATCGCCTCCGTCAGTTCGAGGTGGTGCCGCGCACGAGAAGCGCGGGGCGCTTCACGAGCGGGAGTGGGTTGGATTCGGTGTGGATCTTCATCCCCTTGCCGAACTCCATGCGCTCGGGCGGGGCGACGAAGACCTCGGCGTCGGCGAGGCCCGGCGCCTGATTGACCTCGCCCATGAAGTCGGGCGGAGCCCAGAAGTTGGTGAAGGTGTCGGTGGTCCCGAGCGGGAAGAACCGCACGTCACCGGCGGGAATAAACCGCTGCGGCGCGGTCCGCGTGCCGTCCTCTTGGAGGTACGAGGCCGCGCCACGGTACTCCTCGAAGGTGATGCCGCCGAAGGTGAAGCCCTTGCGGACGTCCTCGCGCAGGATCTGCGGGCCGGACTGGTAGTACTTGAAGGCCTCGGTGACCTTCGCGTGTCCGGTGAGCTTGCGGAACCACTCGGGAGAGCACAGAGCGTGCACGCCAGTCATGGTTTCGCCCAGGAGGTTGTCCTCCATGAAGCCTGTCACGTCCTGACACTTGCCGAGCACGTCGGTCGTAGCGGTGCCGAGCGCGAAGTCGAAGACCTGCTCGGTGACGCCGAACATGTCGAACAGATTCAGGATCACCGAACCGTCGTAGTCTCGGATCACGCCGCGCAGCGCGCCCACCCGGAGGTTCTCCAGCGTGATCGCGTGCTTGCGGCGCATCGTGATCAGCTTGCGGTCCAGGAAGCCCTGGAGGGACTCTAGGCCCACCGTGCCGGCGGCGCCGAGGGCGAGCATGTTCTGCACGTCCGTGGTCAGCACCGCATCGTCGTGCGGGATGTGTGGCACGTAGAACGGCTTCGGCTTCTGGTTGCCGCGGGTGCCGAGGGACGGCGGTCCGCCGCGCGGACGGGTCGGCAGCAGGTTCAGCACGCCGTTCTCGATGATGACCACGCCGGTCGTCGTCGGGATCGGTTCGGGCCGGAACAAGCCGAGCTCGTTGATGCGCCCGTAGGTGTTGGGCACCATCGTGATGTTGCCCGTGAGGGCTGCCGCCGAGAAGGCGTCCTGGTTGAAGATGTCGAGGATCGTGGGCATCGGGTCAGGCTCCCTGACGGACCTTGATGCCCACGGCGGCGAGCTGCGCATTGGCAGCCGCACGCTTGGTCGCATCGGTGACGGAAGGCCCGTGGATCAGGCCGGCGTGGCTCACGACCGCGTCGCAATCGACGACGACGGCCTGGGCGTCGGCGCTAGTCGCGTCGACGGGGAAGAGCAGGATGGCGACCGAGGTCTGCGACCCATCGGCGCCAGAGGCGGCGTTCGGCACGAACTTGCCCGAGGCAGACAGCTTGCCAAGGACCTGACCGGTCTTCAGCTTGCCGGCTCCGGACGCGATGATCGCGGTGCTACGCGAGCGGAACGACGGCTCCTCGGACTTGAGCCAGTCGGAGGCAACGGGTGCGGTTTCCAGAAGGGCCATGATCAGGCTCCCGTGGTGAGGCCGGCGCGCTTCAGCTCACGCTGCATCGACGCACGGGATGAGGAGAGACCGACGTTGCCGTCGGCGGCGGGCACGTGGGACGAGATCGAGGTCTTCTCCTCGGCGGCCACGAGTCGGTCGAAGAGGGCCGCGCGGATGTCCTCGACGGACTTGCCCTCGGCAAGCATGGTCGCGGCGAGGTCGGCGGGGATGTTCGCATCCTTGCGGCGGGCGAGCGCCACGAGGTCCTTGGCCTTGCCGGCGGCAGCCACCCGAGTCTTGGCGTCCTCGACACTAATGCCCTCGGCCAGCATGGCGGAGGCCATCATCGGCACGCCGCTATCGACGCACAGCTTGACGATCTCGGCGGCGTCGGCCCGGCTGACGGTCTTGTCTTTGACCTCCGTGCCCTCGGCCTCGGCCGCGGCAATCTTCTCGTCGAGGGACGCGATCTCCCCGGCGGCGGCGTCGAAGTCGTGCTGTTCGTCGTCGGTCATCGAACGACCGCGGGCGGCGGTGGCGAGCTTGGTCATGCGGGCGGACGCCGCCGTGCGGGCACGGCGAAGACCCGGGAGGGTATTCGACATCTCAGGTCTCCGAGGTGTGAGTGGTTAGCTCGGTCAGCGCCGAGCGCGGGCGGTCCGCTCGTTGGCGGCGGTGCGGGCGAGCTGGCTGTAGCTGCGCTCGTAGGTCTGGACGCGGTCGGCCATGCCGGCGGCGACCGCCGCGGCACCGACTTTCGAGCCGCCGCCGCCGAAATCGGACTTCACCTTGGCGGCCGTGACCTTCCGGCCCCGAGCGACGTCGGCGATGAACTGCCCCTCGATGCTGTCCAGGAGTGCGCGGATCTCGGCCTCACCCTCCTCGGTCTGGGGGTCAGGCCGCTTGTTGGGTGCGTTCGATGAGACGATCTCGATGGCGAGCTCGCCGTTGGCGTTCGGCTCGACCTGCTTGGTGATCGCGGCCACCACGCCGATCGAACCGACGATGCCGGTCTTCTCGACCGCGATCTCGCCGGCCGATGCGACCAGCCAGTAGGCAGCCGAAGCCGCCGAGCCGCTGACGTGGGCCAGGACCTGCTTGGCACCGCGCATCGCATAGATCTGGTCGGCCAGCGCATTGATGCCGGTCGGCGACCCGCCGGGGCTGTCCACCATCAGCATGATGGCCCCGACCTCGGCGCTGTCCCGGGCGATCTGGAGATCCCGGGCGAGCATGGCGGCCGACGTGCCGGTCCCCGACATCTCGGTCATCATGTTGGCCCGCGGGAAGATCGGGCCGACAATGGGCACGATCGCCACGCCGTCGCGGGTCACCATTGTGTAGCGGGCGCCGTCGAGACGCTGTGCAGTCGGCCCAGCTGCCGCTTGCAGGTCCAGCCGGAACCAGTCCTCACCCTCGGCGGAGCGTCGACCGGCGCGGCCGTCTCGGTCGAGGCTGGCGAGGCTGGCCATGAAGTGCAGGTAGTCCGGGCGGATCGCCCAGGGCTCGGCAGACAGCGCGCGAAGGGCTGCGGTCATTGCTGGCCTCCGCTTGGGTCGGCAGGTGTGGGATCGGCCGGTGGGTCGTCGGGCGGGGCGTCAAGCTTCGTCGCCTTGCGGCCATCGCTGGTGTACGCGAGGCCGAGATCGTCGGCCCGATCGTTGTCGGCCTTGTTCTCGGCGTCGATGACTTCGGCGTCGTATCCGCCCTCGGCGACCTTCTGGGTTCGCGACGAGAAGCCCGCCTGAACCTCCATCGCCTTACCCTGCACATCCTGCACGGGGTGGATGTACGGCCACGCCTGCGGGATCCACTTCACGGCGACGGCCTGGGCCCGGCTCATGCCCGGCGGTAGCTCCAGCGCACCGGAGAGCAGCGCGAGATCGAACCATCGCTGCCAGATCGGTCGACAGAACTGGAACACGACCAAGTGGTGCTGCCATCCCTCGACGGCGCGACGGAAATCGTTGAGCGCCGCCCGGAGCGTTCGGTCGTTGAGCTGGCTGTAGTCGCCGCTCAGCAGCTCGTAGAGGAGCCCGAGCGCGGCAGCGACTTGGCGCTTCGATTCCCGCACGAACACATCGAAGTTTGGGCCGACGTCCGGCGTCGGGGAGAACGTGATGTCCTCCCCATCGGCCAGCACCTGCAGGGTGCCTGGCTCGAACTCGACCGTCGCGGCGCCGTCCTCGTCGGGCGGATCGCTTCCGAGCGGGCCACCACCGGGCAGGCCACCCTCTTCCTCGACCTTGCGCCGGATGAAGCCGACCAAGCGAGCGGCGTTCTTCTTCCGCACCAACTCGGCGTCGAGGTACCCGTCGAGGTCGTACAGTGTCCGGAGAGCGCGGGCCAACCACGGCTCGCCCCGATCTTGTCCGGTGCGCTGCGCCCGGTAGAGGTGGCACACGTCCGTGGCCGGCACCAAGGCCAGCTCGAACGCGTCGGCGGTCAGGAGTAGATCACCGGGGTGCTCCCGGTAGAGCCAGAAGCCGGACCGCTTCCCGATGGCGTCGTACTGGACGCCCTGACGAACCCGCGCGGTGGCGTCCGTCTTCAGGTGAGGACAGTGCTCGCCCTCGAGGATCTGAAGCTGCAGCGGGACCGGCAGGCCATCCTCGGGCCGGCGCGTCCGCAGCCGCGTGAAGGTCTCGCCGCCCTCGACCATGCCGCGCACGGCGAGCGCCTGGAGGCCGTAGAAATCGTGGGCGCCGACGCTGTCGGCCTGATCGGTCCAGTCCAGCCACAGCGCCTGGACCTTCGCCCGGAACGCCGCGTCCTCCTTCTTAGTCCGCTCGGCCGCTTCCTGCGAAAGACCCTCGATCGGCCGGCCGGCCATGCTCCGCGGCACGATGCCGGTCCCGACGAGGTTCGAGGTCAGACGGTCGACGGCCGCGCCTGCGTAGGCGTTGCGTCTGGCCTGATCCCGGCTTTTCCGGCGCAGATCGTCGAGCGCGTAGATGATCGCGCTGTTCGGGCCGTAGCTGCCGACCCGCCAGGTACGCGAGCGACGGCCGAGACCGTTGGCGATATCGTAGGCCGGCGCCTCCGCCGTACCCGCGATACCGCCGTCCAGATCCATCGCGACCGGCTCGACGTACTGCGTGGTGCCCTTCACGCGGAAGCGGGCACCGTAGGTCGAGCGCTGCGCTACCACCCGCTGCGCCCGGTCATCACGACCTGCCGCGTCCGGCGCGGCACGACGGGGCTCAGCTCCGTCTCCAGCTCGCGGATCCGGGCCATCAGGTCGGCGCGGGCCTGCCGCATCTCGGCGTAGGTCCGGTAGGTGATGCGCCCGGTGTCGGCATCCTCCAAGGTGAGGACGCCGCTGGCCATGGCACCGTCGAGGGAGATGAGCTGCGCCTTCAAGGCAGCCAGCAGCGCGATGCGTTGGTCGATCATCACGGCCTCACCGACGATTCGTGACACGGCTGCGTCGGACGGAGCGCCGCTGCTGATCCCGGGCCGCCAGCGTGTTCGCGGCGACCACCGGCGGCACGGTGACCTCGGCGGGTTGCTGCCGCTCGATGCCGAGCAGCGCTTCCAGATCCCGCCAGTGCACCTCGCGCCAGCGGTCCCAGCCGCGCATGGCGGCCAGCCCGCGGGCGTAGTTCGCGCAGTCCAGCCACTCGTTGCGACGGCCGCCGATCGGCACCCACTCGCGCCGCGTGCGGCCGCGGTTCGTGCTCACCACCAGTTCCTCGGCCGTGAGCTGCTTCACCCCATCCTCGGGCACGTCGCGCGGCAGGTGGACGAAGCCTGCCGGGAACGCCTCGCCGCCCGGCGGGCGGTGCAGCGCGAGGCAGCCCATCAGCTCCTGCTTGGCGAACGAGACGCCGATGCGGACCGTCTTCAGGCCGCGCCGGAGCTTCTTGCCCGTGGCGTTCGCGTCCTTGGCGCCCACTCCGAGGAAGGCGCCTGCGTAGCTGTCCGAGCCGTCGACCGCGTGGACATTGCCACGACCGGCCTGGGAGCGAACGAAGGCGTAGACCTCAGCGGTGAAGGCGCCCGAGTCGATACCCCAGTCCCGGACCGCCATCGGCGTGCCGGTCTCGTGCTCCCAAGTTTCGTCGAACATGGCCGCGAGGTCGGCCCAGACCGGCGCCCGCCCGGTATCGCCCGGCAGCACCCGATGCTCGATCAGCCAGCGCTCGCGGTTCCGACCGAAGCCCCAGACGCTGACCTCGATCCGATCCTTCTGGACGTCCGCGCCGCCGAACAGGATCAGCGCCCCGCGCGAGACCGTGCCGCTCAGGTAGCTGTCCCGGCGCGCGTAGACGTCCTGCCATTCCGGGGTGTCCGCACCCTCCTTCCAGGTGCGGGCCAGCTGGGTGTTGAAGAACGTGAGCAAGGCCCCGGGCCCCCGGCGCAGCGCCCGCGCGAACTTGGCCACCGTCTTCTGGATCGTCTGCTTGGGCGCGTAGAGCTTAGAGGCCACGCCGCCGGCATGCTCGTTCGAGACCGCTTCGGTGCCGCAGTGCGCGCACAATGCGCGCCGCACCCCATGCGCCTCCGGCCCCCAGTGATCCGGCGTCTGATGCTCGCCGCAGCAGGTGAATGGTCGGGTCTGCCGCCACTCCACCTTCCGCAGCGCCACGAGGCGCTGGGCCTCGGTCCAGGGCCGCTCGCACGAGGCGCACTCGTACCGCGCCGTCTCGGGCAGGATCCGGTCCTGCGCATCCTTGTCGAACTTGACCCGATCCCATTCCAGCGGCTGCCAAGTGCTGCAACCGGGGTGGGGGCAGCGCACGTAGGCGCGGCGCTGGTCGCTTTCCTCGTAGCTCGTCTCGATCGCGCTGCGCCCGGCGATGGTCGGTGAGCAGGCCAGCACGGTCAGGGCGTTCGCCTCGAACTCGGCTTGCCGCTCCACGGCGAGATCGATCGGCGGCCCCTCACTGCCGGCCGAGGCCGGGAGCTTGTCGATCTCGTCGGCCATCAGCAGCCGGATCGGCCGCATGGCCAAGTTGGTCGGGCTGTTGCCCCCCACCATGGTGATGTGGCCGCCCGCGAACTGCTTGTGCCCGAGGGTGGCGCCGGCGTCCGTTGCCTTGGCGTCGCCGAACAGATCGCGCAGCACCTTGGTGTCGCGGATCATCGGCGCGAGCCGGTCCTTCGAGAACGTCTCCGCCGCGTCGTCCTTCGGGAACAACGCCAGGATCGGGCACGGGTCGAGGTGGATGAACCGCCCGAGGATGTTCTCGATCACGGTCGTTTTCAGCAGCTGCGTGCATGCCATCAGCGTGATGGTGCGCACGCCCGGCTCGGTCGCCCACAGCATCGGGCCCCTGGCCACCTCGACGCGCGAGACGACGAAGCGCCCGCCATTCGAGGACTCGCGACTGAGCCGCCGGTACCGCTCTGCCCACTCGACCACGTTCAGGTCAGGGGGCGGCGTCATCCCTCGCCGCCACGACGCGGCGAGGCTGGCGGTGTCAGCTGATGCTGGCGTCTGGTTCGGGCTCGCCGAGCTCGGCGATGTGCTTGCGGACATGGGCGGTCAGGATCGTCGTCAGCGTCCGCGCGTCGATCTTCAGCTCGTCGGCCATCTCAATCGCGACCCGGGCCGGCCAAGCGAGCCACGCGTCCCGCAACTCGCGGGCGGTGTCGAAGAACAGCGCTTCGGCCGCGGCGCGGTCCACGAGGCGGCGGTCGTTCTTCAGGACCTCCTGCCTCCGGAACAGCCCGAGGAAGTTCTCCTTGCGCCGCACCGCCTCGTTGAGCGGCAGGTCCTGGGCATCGGGGTCGTAGCCGTCGAGCTCGGCTTCGAGGTCGGCCGGCCGTGGCTTGGTCGGCGCCATCATGCCCACCGGCTGCCGCTTCCGTTCGGTGCACTCACGCGGATCCGGCTCGTCCTTCGGGACTGCTCGGACCGGACGGTGCGTCGTGCCGCCCCGGTAGCTCGTCGGCCGCTGATCGAGGTTCCACTCGGTGGCCTCAACGTCCACGAGGCCGGCAGCGGTCATGACCAGCAGGCCTTGGCCCTTCCACTTCGTGACCCCGGCCTTCGAGACGCCGCGGTGCCGCGCGAACTCGGCCTGGGTCAGGGCAGAAGGGCGTTCACTCGGTGCGTTCACCGTTCACCGTTCACGGGTTTTCGACCCTCAGCGCTAGGAAGGGGCCGCGCCTCTACAGCCCGTATTCTGGTCAGATCGGCAGGGTCCCTCGACCTGCCGGGGAATGGCAGACGGTTCACCTATCGACCGCCACTGGAGGACTGGGTCACCCTCCTGCCCATCCGCCGGGCCATGGCCTCGACATCCTCCACGGTGGTGCGGACGACCATGCGGGCAGCAGGAGCGATGGCACTGGGTGAGCCCCGCAGGGTGGAGCGGATGGCCTTCCCTACGGCTATGCGGCGCTCAGAGCAGCGGCAGGGCATAGGGTGCGCCTCTCTTCGGTGTAGCGGCGCTCGTACTCACCGCAGTAGTCGCTGGCCCGGACGAGCGGCCAGATGCCGAGGAGCGTCTCATCTTGCAGCGAGGGCCGGGCGATGTGGCAGTCGCCGATCGACACGGTGGATGTGGCGGCGACGAAGAACCGGCACGTGCCACAGCCGTCAGGTCCAGAGATCGGATTGAGGAGGCGCATCGGAAAGCCTCGTGCCGCGAGGGAAGCACCGCGACCAAGTACGAATCGTTGAACCTCAGGTAATCGAACTGGAGATCGACCTGCTACGCTGCAACAAAAATATGGTGTGCAGAACGTTCATCGTGCACCGCTGGTGCACGGTTCCAGTCTTGCGCGGCCATTGCAGAGAAGCGGTCTTACCCGTCTCCGTCGCGGCTTAACGTCGACGCCCGAGGGCGGAGTACAGCGGCGACAATAGGCTCGAACGACGCGAAGATATTACACGAGCGTCACGTCCGCAATACCCAGTTCCACGGAAGATGGGCGACCGAAGATGCTGACCGCTACCTTCAGGCGGTCGCCGGGCATGATTGCCTCGACGATCGCGGGAAACGAAGCGAACGGCCCCACCATCACGACGACGTTGCTTCCGACCTCGACACCAACCGGCTTCACGATCTCACCCTCCGCTACCGCATCGAAGAAACGCTGGAGTGCCTTCGGATCAAGGCGGGCCACGCGCCGCACCAAGCCGGGGATGTTACCCGCGTTCTCAGTGTCGATCGCGCTGTAGGTCACGGCCTCAGCGACGCCCGGCAGGTTCACCACCGCATCGAGGTGATCCTGATCTCGCACACCCACGATCACGGTCTTCACCAGCAGGGGCGTATGCCGCACGACCCGACGGCCGCGGCGGACCACGATCTCGCTGGCCCGTGGCCGGAACGCTCGCACCTCGCGCTGCTTGAGCGCATCATCGAGGCATCGCCGTCCCAGCGGACCGAGCAATGGCGCCGTCCGGATCATGTGCCAGCGCAGGTTGGGGTCGATGAAGTTCGACGTGGTGCCCCGCACGGGATCGGCGGCCGAAGGCCCTACAGCCGCCCCCATGGTTGGAGCCGTCCCATGAGACCGCTGTGCCGCTCGACGCTCGGCCCGACGCTGACGACGCTCGCGCTCGCGCTGCTTCTTGCCCGGTTTGCTCATGCTTCGACCTGCATCTGTTTGAGGAGGACGTCGTTCCAGTCCATGCCGACACGGTCAGGGAGCTTCACCGTGACGGTGCGGTCCTTCCGGGCCAGCCGATGCGCGAGGGCGTAGGCAGCGGCCTGACCGACGTAGGCGGCATCGGCGTCACCGAACACGATGATCTCGCTGGCCTCGGCCGGCGGCACCCACTTGGCGAGCTGTGAGGCGTTCACCGCCGCCCATACCGGGACGCCGAACAGAGAAGCGGCGGCCAACGCGGTCTCAATCCCCTCGGCGATTCCCAACGTGCTGCCGATCTCGAACAAGCGGACCGCGGATCCGGGAGGAATCGTCCCAGGCATCAGCCTCCGGGGCGCGGCGACATCGGCCTTCCGACCGTCATGGGTCAAAAACGTCCGGTGGAGCGTCGCGGCATTACCGTCTGCATCCCGAACCATTGCCAACATGCCGGGGTGGAACGACGGCGTGTCGTCCTGGTAGCGCAGCCGGGCCGCGGTCCGAAGGCAGTCAGGTACGTTCGTCAGCCCGACGCGCTGCCGGAGATACCGCCCGACCGGATCGTCGGGCCGCACGGGTGATGCCGAACGCCACAGCCGATTCAAGCCAGCCCGGCAGTCCTCGATGGACCGCTCGGCCTTGGCGGGCACCGGCGGGGCTTCGCCGATGATAGGATCCAAGCGCTCGGCGATGTCCCGAAAGCTCATACCGGTGACCCGCATGGCGAGCTGTGCGCCGTCGCCGGCACCACACGAGTTGCAGATCCACGTCCCACGGCCGCCCTTGTCGTCGTATCGGAACCGGGTCTTGCCCCCACACATCGGGCACGGCCCCTGCTTCGGCGTCAGGAACCTGCTGTCGACGCCCAGCATCGGCAGCAAGCCCGTCCAGCGACCAAGCGCCCGTTCAGCGAGCGGCGTGCGCATGCGACTTCCCCTTGCCCTTCACCCAGGCGATCTGGCGGGATTTGATCCACGAAAGGATGAACGGCGTGGGCTGGACGGGCTTGGCGTTGTGGTAGCGATCCGGCCAGACGCCGGTCAGCTCCTTGAATTTGTGGGCCGCCCAGCCGTCGTTGTAGCCGCGGGTTTTCGCATAGTGCCGAAGCTGGCCGAACAGCGATTCCTTCTCGGCCACTCCGGCGCGGGCTCGAGCGGGCGTCATCTCTACGAGATCGCCGTCCTCGCACTCGATCTCGGACTGCTTTTCGGGTTTGAACCCGCAAGACGGGCACTTCAGCACCTTCGCCGGGCGCAGGAATTTGCACGAGGGACACTCCTTCGGCAGTGCCTCCTTGCGTTCACGGGGGTCGGCCTTCTGACGCTCGCGACCATCGTCGAGTTTGGCTCTCGAAATGTCTGTGACAAATCCGAGCCGCGAATGCGTGTCGGAATGGTCGAGGATTAGACAATCGGCCTTACCCGGGGCCGTCCGTAGCCCACGGCCGATGATCTGCACGAACAGCATCTCGGACTTCGTGGGCCGGGCGAGGATGATGCACCGAACGTCGAGATCCACACCGGTGGTGAGGCATCCGACCGACGCGATGACCTGCAGCTCGCAGGCCGTGAACTGCCGGAACAATGCCTCTCGTTCCGCTGGCTTGGTGAAAGCGTCGATGTAGCCGCACCGCACCTCGGCAGCCTCGAACTGCGCCTGGATGTGTTTGGCGTGGGCGCGATCGACGGCGAAAGCGAATGTCGGCCGCCGCTCGCCGTGCTTGAGCCAGGTCTCGACGACATCGGCCACCAGCGCGACTTGGTTCATCGCCTCGCCGAGATCACCCTCGTGAAAGTCGCCGGCCACCGTGCGGACGCCCGACAGGTCGGGGTGCGAGGGAGCGTAGACCCGGAACGGCGAGAGGTAGCCCGCTTCGATCAGTTCGGCCGTCGAGATCACGGAGACCAGATCGTCGTAGTGTTTGCCGAGGCCTTTGGTCCACGGCGTCGCCGACAGCCCAACGAACGGCACCTTTGCCCAGGACGGATCGGCCATCCACGGGCCGATCATCTCGAACCAGCGATGCGCCTCGTCGATGACGACGATATCGAACCGGGGAATGGCCCGGCGCTGCGGCGTCTGGATCGAGGCGACCTGGACCGGCCGTGTCGCGTCGGTTTTCGGATGGCTGCCTTGGATCACGCCGACCTCGGTGATCCCTTCAGCCCAGAACGACCGCACGGTCTGGTCGATCAGCGACAGGGCAGGGACCACGAACAGCACCCGGTTGCCCTTGGCGAGGGCGCCCTTCACGATCGCCGCGGCCACGACGGTCTTGCCGAACCCGGTGGGTGCCTGAAGCATCGGCCGACGGTGTCCGGTCGACAGCGACTGCCGCAGCCGGTCGATAATCCGGACCTGGTGGGGGCGGAGTTCCCGGCTCATCGGGCGCCTCCCGCGGCAGCGTCGCGACCGAGAGGGGCGTTGTCAGGCCAAGCCGCAGGATCGGGGGGCGGGGGCGGGCCAGCGTCGGCCGGCGGGCGCCCCTCGCGTGTGTGTGCGCCTACGTGTGCGGGTGTGCCTGCGCCTACGTGTGCGTGGGTGGTCCCCCCCGAACCGTCAGTCGCGGCTTGGATCTGTTCCCTGGTCCTAGGTCCAGGGTCCAAGGTCTTTGATCCATACTCCAGCATCGAATGATCGCAAGGGCTCGCGATTGCTCGCGATGGCTCGTCGATCGTCGGGGCGTCGGCTTCCTCAAAACCAGGGAATTTCGAAGGAGACGGACGATCAATCTTTTGATGGTTTAACCACTTAGGTATGTCGAGATACGAGTTTCCGTTGACCTTGTAACGGCGGATGAACCCGCCTTGTTCGAGTTCTTGCAGCCACACCTCGATGAGGCCTCGCGCATCCTCGTCGTATGGGAACAAACTTCCAGCGAGGGACAGCGAGGCCGCGCGAGTCCTCCCCGCATCATCGACGATGGTCCAAAGCTGAATGAACAGAAGCCGGGCATCCCGCGACAGGGTGCCGATCTTCTCATCCTGCGGGAACTCGGGTTTGATCGTTCTAATCCGGGCCATCAGGCGTGGCCCTCCATCTCCATGGAGTGCAGCTGATTGGCCTCCAGAGGCGCGCTGGCGCGTTGTTGCTGGCACTCCAAGGTTCCGGCCATCCAAAGGGCCATGACGCGGTCCACAACTCGCTTTGCGAATTTGATCTGCTTTTCGGTCAGCCCATTTCTGCCGGCGGCATGGCTAAGCAAGCTGGCTGTAAATTTGAAATCGTCGTCATCCGTGCCCATCACGGCCACGCTCCATGTGAGGACGTCGACCCAGCTGTTGCTGTTCGGATAATCTGGCACCTGATGCGGATACAGGCGGTATAATTCGACAGGACGAGGCTTTGCGGCCTCAGCTTTGGCGATCGAGCTTGAACCGTAGCGGCACAGCATCTCGCCGAACTCCACGACCATTTCGTAGTCGTTTGAAGCTTGGGCCTTGCGCAAAAGATCTTCCCGCAAGGTCCGCAATGCCTTATCAGCGTTGGCATACAGCTCTTCTTCGGCACCCAGGCCGGGTCTGGACTTGCGCATAGCGATACCGCTCCGGAAACCGCTGTGCGCGGCCGGTGAAAGGGTTCGAATTGTGGTGGCGTCAGGCGCCGCTACGGCGCGTCAGATCAGGGCGGTGCGCGGACTTGGGCCTTGGGCCTAGTCTTCGGCGTTAAGTGCCCCGTGAATTCGGCCTCGGGCTGGCAGCAGCGCTCTCGCAGGCACTCCAGGCAGGCGACAGTCGCTCGGTAGGCCTTTGCCCGCCTACGGTTCGCCTCAGCGGGTATAGCCATGTCCTGGGCGTCGAGAGCGATGGCCATCCCTTCGGCTGAGCATGCTTGGTCTCGGTACCAAGAGGCCAGCCGGTCGACCGTGGCGATCGGCGGCACATCGAACTGATAATCGTCGGGATCAGGGGACGTCATTCGTCATTCTCCCGCAGCCAGGCGCCGAACTCGGCCAGCGAGAAGCCGAGCGCGGTCAGACTCTTCCCGAGAACTGTGCGCAGCCAGCGCGGCGAGGCGTTCCGCAAGAGCCTCAAAGTCGGACGCAAGGGCCGTAAGCTCATTGCTGGCACTTTCTGCCCGCTTGGCGCGAGCCGTTCTGATGGCATCGGCCTCATGGGCGTCGATGCGCCGGGCCTTGCCGTACCAAAGGTCGAAGGTCCGCCAGTACGGTAAGCCCGCAGCTCGGGCCGCACGGGCGATCCTAGCTTTGACGCGGTCGCCCTCCACGGGCGGACCGGCCAAGGCCTTCAGGCCGTCGGAAACCTCAAACGCGAGCGTCGACACGCGCGCCTCCCAACAGTTTTGGGACACGTCCCAATCCTTCCGAGCCAGAGTGATCGGCGTCGAAAGGAGCTTCGTTGTGGGCAAGCAGAGAAACAGCATCGTCGGACAGGCCGGGCGCAGGAAGCTGGCAGGCGTCAGCGCGCGGCAAGTCGGCGGTTCTGATGGTGGTTGCAGTCACGGGCAGGTCTCCCCCGCAAGGGAGGCCGCCCGCCGCCTCATGGCGACGAGTTCACTCGGGGGTACGCTTCCCGCAGACAGCCGGTGGATGTGCCCGGCGACGCGAGCTGAAGCCCCTCGCACGCCGAAGCGCAGTTTCCGCACGGCCTCGGCTGAGATTCCGGCTACAGCCGCTACATCGGCATCGGTCAGCCCTTCGGCCCGCATCCAGTCGCCAAGCCGCACGCTAGGTCTCCCGAGGACTGCGCCGGTGGCGCCGACCGTGCTGACGCCCGCTAGGTTGAGCGAAGTCCTGGCGGTGATACTGCAGGAGATCGTCGCCCTGATCCCGACTGTTGATCAGGATCCCGCCTTGCAGAGGCTGGCCAACCGATTTGACAGGCTGAGCCGCGTCAGCGGTGGGTCGGAGGCAGCCGGAATGCTCGGTGCGATCAGCGGAGACTTGATGAGGCTGGAGACGCATTAGACGTGCGCCTCGCGCTCAAGTACTGCACTCCTCCGGCGAATCGGCTTGGCCGTACCTTCAAGTGTCGCATACGAGATGTGTGCGAGCCGACGACGTAGAGCCTCAGCCTCAATCTGACGCCAATACGGCTGCGGAATGGTGTTTCTAGACCGCCACGAGCTTACGGTTCCTGCCGGGCAGCCTAAGACGCGCGCCAACGACGCATATCCAAAGGCATCGATAATTTCGCGTGCGGAGACCATACCATCTCTCTGCCTTATGCATAGGTGTGTGGTCAAGCAAAATCTCTGCGACATGCAGAGCCCAATCATGCATAAAGCAGACATGAGTGAGCCGCACGAACGCCTGCGCCAAGCGCGCCTACGAGCAGGGTACAAATCTGCGGCGGAAGCGGCGCGTCGATTAAATGTCCCCTACGGCACGTACTCGGGGCATGAAAACGGAAACCGAGGGTTCAAGAGAGAAGAGTACATTCGTTATGCGCGTATTTTCGGAGTTGATACTGCTTGGCTTTTGGAGGGAACGGGATCGCTAATTCCCAGCGATCCGACGGAGATTTTCTGCGTTTGGAAGCTCGGAAATGTTGGAGCCCTACCGGACGGGGAGCTCGATACTTCACCTGCAGAAAATGATAAGGATTTTGTTTTGAGGATGAGCTATTTTCCAGAAGACTGTGCCGATGTAGCAGTTGTCGGCAATAATGTAAGAAATTTTGCGCGGAAGGGTTGGCATTTGATCTGCGAGGATGCTTATTTTCCATTGTCCGATCGACACGAAAAGGAGCTATGTTTCTGCAGGCTGCCGGATAATAAAGTGTTTTTATATTTTATACATAAGCATAAGGGCAATGGGGTATGTGATATTGAGACTGGCAATGGTGACTTTATGCATGACTGCGTAATTGTTTCTGCATCAATTGTTGGGATGATACTTCCGAATATTGCAGTAAAATCAATGCTCGATATTATGGCATTACACAGTGAAAAACTCATGGAGATGGCGCGCGGAGTGCTTGGCGACACGATCAATATCAACGTGGGCGAAGCGATTGACTCAAACAAATTCGATTGGGATCGCGACGGGGCGATCGCCGCGCGCGCAGACGAAGCGCTAGAGAAACACCGCCGCGGCTGATCTCTGCGAAATGCATTGACACGCCTCTGCAACTAGCAGAGGATGGCTTACCGCTTTAGGCGAGAGGCCGCAAATGCTCGCGCATCACCTCTGCATTCTGGGACCGTTTCTGGCCGCATGCGCTGCATGGGGCATCGGCCATCACCGTTACGGGCGGGCCTAAGCTATGGCTGCCTCGTCCCTCCCGATCGTCGCCGAAGTACCGCTGCATCAACGTGACGGAGAGGCGCGCGTCCTAGACGCTGATCTCGGTCAGCGGCTCGGCCTAGCCCGCCCGACAAACATCCGTCAGGTGATTGAGGCCAACCGAGCCGAGATCGAGGCCTTCGGGGGTTTGCATTCGGTGCGTGTAAACCCCGGTCCGCAGGGCGGCCGGCCCTCCGATACCTTCTACCTCACCGAAGAGCAGGCGCTCTGCACCGCGACGCTGAGCCGAGCGCCGAATGCCCCGGCCGTGCGAGCCATGCTGATCCGGCTTTGGTCAGCCTACCGGCGTGGCCAGATCGCAGTGCCGTCGAGCACCATCAACGTTCGTGACCCGGGTCAACTGGCCGTCATCGCGACGCAACTTATCGAAGTGAACCGCGAGTTGGCCCACCGGGCCGAGACGGCCGAAGGTACGCTCGCCATTGCCGCCCCGAAGGCGGCCGCGCTTGATCGCATTGCGGACACTGAGGGTCTGATCCTGCCCAGCGATGCCGCGAAGGCGTTGCGCATGGGTCCAAAGCAGATCGGACCATACCTCACAGAGATCGGGTGGTGCTTTCGTCGTGCAACCGGCCGTCTCGCGGCTAGGCAGGATCGGCTTAACGCCGGGCTGCTCGACCAGAAGATTGTTTCCGCCGGCGAAGGCAGAACAGATGTCCAAATTTTCGTCACACCTAAGGGGCTGACAATCTTGGCGCAAAAGCTCGGCGTCAATCTCGATGTGAGCCGAGACTTGTTCGGGGCGACCTCGTTCGGCCGCCATCACTGAGTTTACCTCCGGCCCCCGCCAACCGTCCTCCCTGGAAGTTCAGCGGTCGGCGAGGGCCTTCACCCACCCCACCGGAGACCAGCCCAATGGAACAGGATCTTCCTGATAGCGGACTTGTGTCTGTAGCCCAAACCGACGACACCGATCGCCGTAGCGAAGTCCGTGATGCCGCCGTCGAGCGGATGCTTCAGCGGACTGAACCTAGCTGCGACGATGCCGAGTTGCTTGCTCTTCAATCTAAATGGGACGCCTGTGCAGCCGCCTATACGCGGGCCATTGAGGAGCAGGGCACCATCTCGGACAACGCCCCGGGCGTGGAGGCGCCGCCGCCGCGTGAGCCAATTGCGGAGTGGGCGAGGCTCATCCCAGGCTGGCGTCAGCGGACCGGCATAGAGGCCGCCGAGACCGCTACCGCCGAAGCCATGGATGACCTTTCTGAGGTTGAGAACCGCATCTCCAACATGCCCGCCAGGACGCTGGCAGGGCTGCAGCTCAAGGCCCGCGTCGCTCAGCGGAACGGGGAGGTTTCCTGGCCGGAGGGGCTAGAGGAAAGCCTGGTGCAGGACATCCTGGCGATCGGCGAGCTTGAGATCGAAGCCGACGCCGAACTGCTTCAACTCAGCCGCCAGTTCGAGACTGCCCGTGCCCGCGAGAAGGCCGTCTGCGACGCCTGCAACGCGGCTCAGAGAGAGGCGGACCGGCACATGCCCGAGCGCCCTGCCTGCCTGACCTATCGCGCCTCCGATGAGCCGCTGCGGGTCTACCAGTACCTGACCGATCCCGAGGGGCTGAACGGGGTAGAGATCGGCAGCACCGACGTTGAGCGGCTGCGGCGCATCATGCCGATGACGCACGAGGTGCTGCGCCCGATCCGTCCGGGCGAGCGTTCTCACCGTGACCATCCCGGCCGGAAGTTCGACATCGTGCCCCATCCCGAGGCGCAGGCACGCGCCGAGGAGATCGTGACCGGGTGGGATGCATGGCGAGCTGAGCAGGCTCGGATCCAGGACGAGCACGTCACGACCGAGCTTGAGGACGCTGCTGAAGCAGCTGGTGAGGCCGCCGGCAACCTCGCCGAGCAGATCGCGCGCTTGCCCGCCCGCACCGCAGCAGGGTTCCAAGTGAAGCTCCGGGCGTTCGCGCACTACCGACCGAAGGCGCTCCTAGCCGAACTGCCGGAACTGCCAGACCCGGATCAGATCCTGTCACACTCGCTCTGGCAGGACATGCAGGGATCCGCCTCGACGGTAGAAGGCACCCACCCTGTCACGGTCGAGGAAGCGGCCACCCTAGATTTCGCCGCCTACACCTTCGACACGCCGACCCGCGACCCGAACGGCTGGATGAAGGAATTCGCCCACCACGCCATCGGCATGCACGTCGCTGACCGCACTCTGCGCATGAGCAAGCCCGAACTAGTCGCCTTCATCCGGAAGGGTGGCGAACGCGATGCCGATGTGCCCGCCACTATGCTTGCGGCACTGGAAAACGCCCAGCGGACCTTCGAAGGCTGGGGCAAGCTGCTGGATCTGGCACGCACCCGGTACTTGGTGGCGGGATCGTCTGCCGTGCTGGGCAACGAGGGCGCTGTCGCCGAACCCGCCGAGCCGGAGGCCCTGCCGGGGCCGCCGCTGGTCAGTGACCAGCCAGCCGCTTTCAGCCTCGTCGGCATGCTCGATCTCGCATCCGCCACGATGCTCGAACTGTACGCGGTACGAGACATAGCTGAGCGCGTCGGCAGTGTGGCCTACGTCCATGCGTGGACCCCCGCTGCCGCGACAGCGTGGATACCTACGGCGCTCCTCATTTCAACGCCGCCGGCAGGCTGGTGCAGTGGGTGGGTGACGCCCTGACGGCGGTGGAAAGCGCAGCTGAGAAGGAAGCTCAGCGCCGGAAACCAGACAATCGCGACGACCGCGAGTCACGGCTGTCGATGCTAGCCGCAACGATCATCGACAATGACGACCCTGGTGAGATTGAAGCCTTCGCCCGCGAACTGCTGGCACATGCCACCGCTTCGGCAAAGGAGGCTTGATCATGAGCGACCGAGCCACACAGCTTGCTCAGTTCCTCTGCGAGGGCGGAGCTATGTTCCGCGCCAGCGCCGACGGCGGGATCGCGGACGGCGAACTCATTCGCGTCATCCGGGGCAGATTCCCCGGCATCACAAAAGCCGAAATCCAACGAGGAGTCCGGATCGCCGTCGAGGTTGTGCTGACGGATGGGAGGCACGCATGAGCGCCGTCGTCTACCACTACACCGACACGGCACGCTTGCCCTGGATCCTACGGGACGGTGTTTTGCGGCCGAGCCGCAATAGCATCGGCGACTTCCCAGACCCGGACTTCCTCTGGGCGACGACCATGCCGATTCCGGACGCCACGGCTTCGTCGTGTGGTCCAGCGGCTCTCGCCGCGCTTCGAGATGGCCGGACCCGCAGCGTGCGGTTCACACTGCGCGCGAGCGACTTCGAGGCATGGCCGGACATTACGGCTGGCTTCGCAGCCTGGACCTTGTCGGAGGTACGCCGCCTGGAGAAGGCGGCTCGTACCACGACATCACGTCCTTGGAGGTGCCGGGTTGATCCTCTGCCGCGTGAGGCATGGCTAACCGTCGAGACTCGGTGCTTCCGCGACAGGGACTGGACGCCCGTCGACACGGGCACTGAAATCATCGACCTGGGTGACGGCGCGCTCGGTCTCTGGTTGGGGGACTTGGCCTACTTCTCCGGGCAGATCCCGCAGGCGAATGGCAACGTCGGCTACAGCGTGTTCACTGGACGAAGGAGTGCCGCATGATCTCGGTCTCCACCCCCATCCACACCGCAACGATCAACGGTCTTCCGGTCCGCTTTTTCCGCGGCCCAGCAGATGGCCCCGACATGCCGTGGCACGCTCATGAGGAACTGCTCGCGACCCTCGCGCTGCCGCGGGATCTGCGTCGCGCGCTCAAGGCCGCACTGCTGAAGCACTGGAAGGAGGCCTGCCACACGGTCGAGGTCCAGGGCGAGCCGGTGCTGATCGCGCCGCACTTCGTCGCCCAAGGCCTTATCGGCATGGCGCGTGAACTGGGCAAGGCTATCACGACAACCCCTGACCTCGTCGACCGAGACTATGCTCGCGCCGGCGTTGCAGCGATGAATGCCCTCACGGCGCACATGCCTGCGGCCGAGGACCGTTTCCACTGGGCGATGCAGGCCTTCCGCAATCAGGGAGGTGCGTCGTGACCCACACCTCTGACCATCTCGGCCGGGTCTGGGCCCACGACAAGCTCGACCACCTGCTCAGCGATCCCGAGGTCGTCGCGACCGTTGAGACGATGGACCGGGCTGCCCGCTGGCATGGCGGCGAGTTCGAACTCTCGCGTGCCCGTGGCTGGGCTAGAGCGCAAGGTCGTTCAGAGGCCGGCCTCGCACTCCTCGTGATGCTTTGGTGGCGTCGACTGGATAGCCAGCTGGGGATGACGGCATGATCGCAATCAGCCCACTCTACGCGGCGATCTCCGCCCACCGCGCCGCCTACGATGCCTTCCAGGTCGCCCCGGAGGGTGAAGATAGCGAGCTTGCCAACTGCGAGATGCTGGACGCGCTCGATGCGCTCGTCATCGCGGCCTGCGCGTTCCCGCTCTTCAGCCGGCCACTCCCCGTCGGTACCGGCGCGTTGCTGGCACACCTGCAATGGTGGCTGGCTGACGAGGCGGTCAACGCAGCGGACTATCAGCCAAACTTCGCCATCCTGCTGGATCGCGCCGCGGACCTAGCAGCTGTGTTGGCCGAGCCGGCTAATCCTGACCCGATCATCGCCGCGATCGCGGCGGCCGACATGGCGAACGCCACGCACACGGCTTGCCTCGTCCACCTCGACGAGGATGACGAGGCGCAGATCGAGCAGTGCAACGCTGCGGCTCAAGAGACCGACCGCACCTTCAACGTCGTTCAGGAGATGATGCCTGTCACCCTCGGTGGTCTGCATGCACTGACCCAGTTCTACGCCCGTGACGCCAAGCTCTACGACCGGTGCAGCGGCGGTAGCGAGTACCTAGCTCATGTCGCGCGAGCCCTGATAGCATGTGATTCGACTGGGCAATTTTCGTTGATTCGGCAGTCAAAAGATCTGTCTGATCAACGGCTTGTGGTAGTGATTCCGCCGCTCGAGAAGACGACCTGTCCCGGCGTGCCAGATCAAGCTCAGGTTGAAGCCGCGTGGTGCGCCCTATCGGCCGAGACCCGCGATCGGATCGGCATCATCGCCACCGACATGGTGTTCCAGAGCTTCGTTTCGGGCGATGCCTGCGCGCCGAAGGATCGTGCCGTACCGGGCTGGAGCAAGAAGGCCCGGGCAATCCGTGACGCGGCGATGGATGCCTCGTGCCAGCGTCTGACCGAGGTACACAACGTCGTCGAAGCTGTGTTGCCGGATCTATTCGGCCCGGTTGGGCAAAACCCGGACTGGGCGGTAGCGATGGGGGCGCGGCGATGAAGCGCCCGATCACGGCCCTCGCCGTCACCGACCTCGCGCCGGCCACGCCACCGACGCCCAAGCCCGAGATCACCTGGATCGCGCCGGGCGAGCTGCTGGTGGACGACGCCTACCAGCGCGACTTGTCCGAGGCATCGCGCAAGCTGATCCGGCGAATCGTCGAGGGCTGGGACTGGCGGCGCCTCAAGCCGCCGATCGCCGCCTGGACCGACGACGGCTTGGAGGTCATCGACGGTCAGCACACCGCCATCGCGGCGGCGACGCACCCCGCCATCGACCTGATCCCGGTGGTGGTGGTCGACGCCGTGGCTCAGGCTGAGCGGGCGAGTGCGTTCCTCGGGCACAACCGCGACCGGCTCGGCGTCACGGCCGCGCAGATGCACGCCGCGGCCGTCACAGCCGGGGATCCCGAGGCTGTCGCGATGGATGCGGTCTGCCGACTCGCCGACGTCACGGTCCTCCGGCTGCCGCCGGCCGGAGCGAAGTACAAGCCCCGCACGACCATCGCGGCTGCAGCGGTCCGCGCCATGGTGCTAGCCGAGACCGAGGCGGATGCCGCTTGGATCCTACGAACGCTCGCCGACGGTGGGCTGGCACCGATCACAGCCGCACAGATCCGGGCGCTTCAGCACCTGATCGGCGACGAAGATTTCGCCGAGGTTGACCGCGGGACCTTGGCTCGCACGGTGGCAGCGACGCCGATCAAGCCGGCTGAGCAGGAGGGGCGGGAGCACGCCGCGGTCCACTGCGTGCCGATGTGGCGCGGGCTGGCGGCCGTCTGGTTCAAGGCGGCGCGGAAGGCTGGGCGTCGGACCCAGTCGCAGGAGAAGGTGTCCCGGGCGCCAGTGCGCGGCACGATCCCGATACCGGACTGGGTCCCAGATTCCCTCGTGGAGGACTTTCGCGACGTGGCCCTCGCCAGTGGCGAGGAAGCCGCCGCCGCACACATCCGTAAGCTGAAGAGAGAGGAGCACGCCGATGCTCGGCACTGACCCTGCACGGCACGTCGTGCCGTTCCAGGCCGCCGCCCGCGAGTTGGGACTGAGCGCGGCCACGCTCCGTCGTATGTGCAAGGAGGGCAGCGGGCCGACGCTACTGCGCCTCAGCGAGCGCCGGCTCGGGGTCCGCCGCGGTGACCTCGACGCGTGGCTTAAGACCCGCGAGATAGGCGCCGAGTAGGTCGAGGGCCTCACGTTTCTCGGCGGCGTAGATCGCCCGGTTGTAGATGCCGGCCACGCCCGACTTGTGGCCGGAGATGTGATTGAGCACGGCCTCGACTACGTGCGGCAGCACCTTGAGGCGGTCGGCCATCACAGTCGCTGCCGTGCGACGCAGGTCGTGTAGGCGCCAGCCCGTCACCCCGGATCGCTTGTCCAGTCCTGCCTTCGCCCGAGAGAACCCCTGGAAGCCACCTACACCTTGTCCGAACACGAGCGTGCGGCCCTCGACCCGCTCCATGCCGGCGAGGATCTGTAGGGCAGAGGCCGACAACGGCACGTCGTGGCCCTGGCCGTTCTTCACCCGCGCGTCCGGCAACGACCATGTCGCGGCGGCGAGGTCGACCTCCGACCAAGCCAACTCAGCGACTTCGTCCCGGCGCTGGCCGGTCAGCAGGAGCAGCCGCACGATCCGGCTGAAGTCGTCGTTCCGGCAGGCCTTCAGCACCCGGCTGATCTCGTCCTCAGTCAGCACCCGGGCGCGGCGCACCTCCGGCGCGGGTTTCGGGACGCCGATCACGGGGTTCGCGTCTGCCGCCCCAGTCCCGACTAGCCATGCGAAGTGCGCCGACAAGGCTGAGCGGGCGCGATTCGCCGCATGCGGCCCAGTCTCGCGCCGGATCTTGCCCAGATGCTCGGTGATCTCCTGCCGACCCACCGCGTGGAGCGGCAGCTTGTGCAGCGGCTTCCACACCGTGCGCAGGTAGCGACCGGCCTCGGCGAGGTAGGCCGGTCGGAGATGTGGCGAGACCGCGTCCAAGTACGGCTCGACCACCGCGCCGAAGGTCACCGCAGCCCGGGCTTTGGCCTTCGCCTTCTCGGCGTGCGGATCCTCGCCGAGCTTGGCCCGGGCCAGCCGCTCGCTGGCCGCCTTCCGAGCCTCGGTCGCCGACAGGAGCCCGGCCTTCCCCAGCGATTCCCGCTTGGACTGACCGAGCGCGTTGCGGTACTGAACAACCCACATGCGCGAGCCGCCCTTGCTCACGCTCAGCCCGAACCCCGGCAGGTCATCGTCGAACACGACGAGGCGGTCTTTCCCGGGCGGCAGCTGCACCGCGGCAGCGGTCTGGTTGGTCAAGCGCATCCCTCTCTCCCGGTAAGCACATGGTAAGCGAGCGGGACGATTCGAGCGTCGATGCCCGGTCGCATGATAAGATGGTACATGCGCACAAGCCTCTCGCAGATCAACACTTCTGCCGACCGGTAAGCAGTCAATGTGATCTGATTTTCATCTAACACATGTTTCGTAATGAGGGGGTCGGGGGTTCGAATCCCTCTTGCGGCACCACCACTTAGCCCTTGGCCTATTGACCGGACCCTGTATCCGGCGCGCCAGAGCCAGTCGCGTGGCGAACAGCCGGCCCGTCTCCGGGCTGCGTAAGTCCGCCGAGATTTTCGGCCATGAGATCTCCGCCGCGGCCGATCCCGCCGGGACACGAACCGACCATCATCCGGACCGCGATCCTGCCGGCGTATCGGGCACAGGGATGAGCGGAGAGCCGTATTTCACGGCGACCGATCAGCGCCTGATGCGAGCCTCGCGCAACTCTGGAGGCTGCATGGGGATCGGCGAACCGGACGCTCGCGGCATCATCGACCGTGTGATCGCCTATCAGCCATGGGCACGGGACGGGGAACTGATGGCCCAGGCGCGAACCTGGATGCTGAGTGCGGTTCGCGGCGGCTGCTCCGCCGCCATTAGGGTCTGTCAGCGGGCATGACGCGTCAGGGGACTGAGCGGATTTTCCGCTGCCGACCAAGCTCCACCACGCGCGAAACGCCATGAGGGCTGCGACCGGCGCCGGGTCTCCACAACCGTTGGAGATGCTGTCGCTACTTCTCCGTGTCGGGGAATCCAGCGGCCAGGTCGGCCAGCCGCTCGATCGCGCCGGCAAGGTCCAGAAGGTGCTGCTCGGCTTCTGAACAGAAGAGCTTGGGCTCCGGCTGCGCCGAGAACGGCTGCCGCGCGGCTTCGCGCAACGCGCGGGCCATCGCGCTCAGGGTCGTGCCCGCCGCTTGGATGTGCGGCGCGCGGGAGCCGAGATCCGCACCTGCCGCGTGCGCCTCCCGCAACGCCCCCAGCACGCGTTGCAGGCCCGACGGGGAGAGGTTTCGAGTGGGGAGTAGATGGACATCAGCCATCGAGCCGCTCACGCCGCGCGGACCGAGCTGAGGAAGCGCGAGACCTCGGCCGCGAGGTGCTCGGACTGGCGCGACAGCCCGGAGGACGAGGCCAGCACTTGAGAGGCCGCGGCGCCGGTCTGTTCCGAGGCTTGGGCCACGCCCGCGATGTTGCTCGTCACCTCCGTCGTCCCGCTGGCAGCCTGAGCCACGTTGCGCACGATCTCCTGCGTGGCCGCGCCCTGCTGCTCCACCGCAGCCGCGATGCTCGTGGCCATGCCGCTGATCTCCCGGATCCGGCCGGCGATGCCGTCGATCGCCGAGGCCGCCTGATCCGTGACGCCCTGCACCTCTCCGATCTGACGTGCGATCTCCTCGGTCGCCTTGGCCGTCTGGTTGGCCAGCTCCTTCACCTCGGAGGCCACAACCGCGAAGCCGCGGCCCGCCTCGCCGGCCCGGGCCGCCTCGATGGTGGCGTTCAGGGCGAGCAGGTTGGTCTGGCCGGCGATGTTCGAGATCAGGCCGACCATGTCGCCGATCTTGGCAGATGTCGCTTTCAGTGCCTGGACGAGTTGACCCGTCTGATCGGCCTCGCCGACCGCCACCTGGGCCAATCCGGCCGAGCCCTGCACCTGCCGGCCGATCTCCTGAACCGAGGCTCCCAGCTCCTCGGCGGCGGCCGCCACGGTGCCGACGTTGGATGCGGCTTCCTCGGCCGCGGCCGCCACGGTGGTGGACTGCGAGGCCGTCTCGTTCGCGGTCGAGGTCATTTGCTGCGCGGTGGCCTGCAGCTCCGTGGCGGAGGACGAAACCATGCCGACGATACCGCCCACCGCACGCTCGAAGCCATCGGCGAGTTCCACCATGGTGCGCTTGCGCTCGACGGCGGCCGCCTCATCGGCGATGCGCCTGATCTCAGTCTGCTCGGCAGCCTTCTGCGCGACCATCGCCTTGATGCCCTCGACAGCCTTGCCGACGGCGCCGATCTCGTCGCCGCGCTTGGCTTCCTCGATCTCGGCCGCGATGTCGCCCTGCGCCATGCGCTGCAGCACCGCGACGAGGCTCCCGATCGGCCGCGTGATCCCGACGATCGCCACGAACGCGGCGGCCAGCAGACCAGCGAGCATGCCAAGTCCGCTGAACAGCATCAGGCTGTAGCGTGTGGCGTTGGTCTGATCGGTGAGCTCATCCGATTCCGTCTCCATCGCCGCGCCGATGTCGTCGCCGAGCTTGTTGCCCTCTTCCACTAGGACCGCGAAGGTCGGATCGATGGCGCGATGCACGAGCGCGATGGCTTCGGCGTTCTGGTTGGCCAAGCCGAGTCGACGGACCTCGGCGACGTCCTGGACGAACCGGTTCACGCGCGCGGTCTGATCCTCGATCCGGCTGGCAAACGCGGGGGCCTGCGCGCGCAGATTACCGAGCGTCTTCTTCATGACAGGAAGCGCGGACTCGAAGCCCGCATTGGCCGCCTTCATCTGGGCGTCCTCCGTCTCGGAAATGAGGCGATAGACCCAGTAGTTCAGTTCGAAGATCAGGCGGTTCACGCGCCGAGCGGACGCGACTCCCTTGGCTTCACGATTGATGAACGTGGAATAGGCGTGATCGATCTGTGTCATGCGCGATTGCGCGAACCAGACGCAGCCGCCGACGATCAGGCCGATGACGGCGACCACCGCAGTGAGCTTGGGCAGGATCTTTATATTCGAGAGCGCGGGCATGAGAGCATCCAATGACGTGGCGCTCATTACAGACCCAACTCATGATTATTTCAAAAACTTTCGGCTCGCGAACCGTACGGGCGTGACCAAGAATCTTCCTTTTTCCCGGATCTTCGGCGATGACGTGGCGCGCTCCGAGGACCATCAGGGACGGATGGAACGAATCCTCTCTTCGCGCCGAGCAGTCTTGGGAGGCCGGCCTCATCGAGACGCGGTCCGCTGAGTTTACCGGCCTGACGGATGCCTGCTGGTTCGACGTCTCGCTTGGAAGGGGTCTGGTGAACACCATCCCGCGCGGTCCTCAGCAAGCCTGCCCGCGCGCAGTCACGCGAGCGCCACCGGCAACTCGCTGATCTGCGTCGTGTAGCGCGGCGTGCGCATCTCGAACTTGGTGTTCCAGTCGCGGCGGTTTACCAGCCCGGCCCGCGCCGGCACGACCGCGCCCCGGCCCCAGCGCAGGTTGCACGCGTCCATCGCCGCCATCAGCGGCTCGGACCGCTCCCGGTCCAGCGCGCCGATCAGCGCCCGCGGGCTGTGCGACAGCGGCACGAGATCATTCGTGATGAGGCCGGCCTTCGAGTAGCGCCAGGGCCGCTCACCGGGCTCGCGCCACGTCTTCGCGACGCCGAGCCGGGCCGCCCTGATCAGCGCCAGCGAGTCGGACGTGTGCTCGGGCAAGCCGACCGTGGTCGAGGCTGAGCGCATCGGCGCGCCGTGGTCGTGCTCGCTGGTGTGATAGAAGACGGATACGTGGTTCGTGCCGAGGCCTTCGCGTCGGAGTTTCTCGCCGAGCCGCGTCGCGTGCGCCGCTACCGCCTCCTCGAGCACCGTCCGCTCGGTGATGCGGCTTGAGAACGAGCGGGTCACGGCGCATCCCTTGCGCCGAGCCGGCACCATCTCCAGCGGCAGGCAGGCGAGCCCGCGCAGTTCGTGGATGATGCGCTCGCCCACCACCGTCAGCCCCTTGCGCACCGGACGTGGGTCGAGGTCGCGCAGGTCCGCCACGCTCTCGACGCCCATCGCCTCCAGCTTGGCGAGGGATGCACGGCCGATGCCCCAGACCTCCGCGACCGCGACCCGGCACAACCAGTGTGCGTAGGCCACGGGATCGGTCAGGTCGCACACGCCGCCGAGCGCCGGCACCGTTTTGGCGACGTGGTTGGCGAGCTTCGCCAGCGTCTTCGTCGGGCCGATGCCGACGCAGGTCGGGATCCCGGTCCAGGCCCGCACCGTCGCGCGCAGATCCCGTGCGAGTTCGACCCGCAGGCCCGGCGCCACATCCGACAAGTTCAGGAAGCTCTCGTCGATGGAGTAGATCTCCACCTGCGGGCTGAACTGCCGATAGACCGCGTTCGTGCGCCCGCTCATGTCGCCGTAGAGCGTGTAGTTCGACGAGAACACGCGCACGCCCCGGACCCGGCATAGATCCCGGATCTTGAAATACGGGTCGCCCATCTTGATGCCGAGCGCCTTGGCCTCGGCCGTGCGGGCGATGGCGCAGCCGTCATTGTTCGAGAGCACGATCACCGGGACCGCGGCCAGCCGGGGATCGAACACGCGCTCGCACGAGCAGTAGAAGCTGTTGCCGTCGATCAGCGCGACGGCGCGGCCGCCGCCGATGCGGTCGCGCAGGCGGGCTTCGGGCGCACTCACGAGAGCTGCCCGCGCGCGACGTGCCAGCGGATCGAGAACCGGACCACGCCCCAGATGGCGCCCTCGCCGAACTCGTCGACCGCGAAGGCCGGCAGGTCCGGATTGCAGAAGGCCAACCGCGCGCCGTTGCCGTCGAGGACGAGACGCTTGCAGCTCATCTGCCCATCGATCGCCGCCACGACGATGCTGCCGTGGCCGGCCTTGAGGCTGCGGTCGACGCAGGCGAGGTCGCGGTCGTAGATGCCGGCACCCTCCATGGACGAGCCGGCGATGCGCCACAGGAAGGTGGCGGGCGGGTTCGGCACCAGCCAACGCGGCAGTTCCAGCGCGCTCTCCAGGAAATCGTCGGCGGGCGAGGGAAAGCCGGCGCACAGCGCCTGGCCGATCAGGGGCACGCGGACGGCGTCGGGGCTCTGGATCAGCAGTTCGTCGATCCGGTTGATGTGCACTCAGCGCTCCGCCATGCTAGAACGAACACAGAACAAACCCGATGCGCAGGCACGGTTCAACCGGCGGGTCCGCCCTTTGCGAAAGCTCCGGGGGACGGGTGTGGATAGGGTTCGGAAACGCGGGCGGTGGCGGCACCTTACGCCTTCCCTTGGAGAGGTCGGACGAAGATGGCGATGAAGACGGCATTCGTGGTGCAGCCGTTCGAGATCCACCGGAAGCGGCTTCGACCGGCCCGGCAGGAGCCCACGCAGACCGAGAGCGGCGCGATCAAGAAGGCTGAGAACCTGGCCAAGCGGATGCCGGGCGCGGCCGCGATCAGGGTCGTGGCGGACGATGAGACCGGCGAACTCGAAGCCGCGACCATCCTCGGCCAATGGGGCGAGGTGCCGGACGATTTCGCGGAAAGCCTGCAGGGCGCCTGAGCCGGGGATCACCAGCGATACGGGAGCGACGAGATGTCTGCCGTTCGGCGGGTCGGGAACTTCCTCCAGGTGCAGGACGGCGACGGCTGTCGGCACCTCCTGCGCGTGACCAGCGTCCAAGCGCTCAGCGACACGGACCTGATGCGCAATGAGACCTTCATCACAGCAGCGGGGCGCACCATCAGGGTGACGCAACCGCTCGACGAGATCGTGGAGCTCGTGGCGCCAGGAGAGCGAGCGGCGGGCGATAAGACCGAGGAGGCGTGGCCGTTCTAGGGATCAAAACTTGACGCTCGGCAGCCATCGTTGAACGTCCGAGCAGGGTGAGTTTTCGCGTCCCTGCAGACGAACGACGATTTTCTGAGCTGATGTCGGACTATCGATTATTGAAATATGCTGACTATTCAAGCTTAACGCCAAAACAAATTCCGCATTCAGTATGAAATTATATTATTTGAAAGTGAATATCTTCAATTCTTTAAAAATCCAAGCTTACCCTCATCAGGGCTATGACTGCATATTGCAAAATATAACACATCTGTAGCTGAAAGACCATGACAGCGAATACAGAAAATGATCAAACGACCATCAATCTGATCAACGATAGTAAAAAACTTCAATAGACGTTTGTATTATCCTGAAATTGCGTACCAAATAGGCAGTATCTTCCAGTCTTATTGCGCCCTGTAGCGGCCACGAAACAACGAACGTGGAAAACAGCAAAACACGGGCAATTGTTGAAAACCGTGATGGCGGTCTGTGCATCCGGGGCAGGTTGGAAGCGGGCCATACACAGCATCGAAGTTGAACCGCGGATCCAGCAGCGTCCCGAACACTCAGACTGGGACGCGGGGAGAGCGGCCAAGCGTCGTCCTGTGGGCGGGCCCGCCTTCAAGCACGGTCCGTCACCCGAAAAGCGTCTCGACCGCCTTGCCGCTGCTCGTTCGTGTTCGGCAGCGCCTAACCTCCGCGCACGGTGATACAGGTGCGTTGGCCGCCGGAAGCCGGCCTCACGAGATGCCGTATGTTCTCCAACCGCGGATCTGCACGCCGCGGTGATACACTTTAAAGTAGCAATCCGGTTTATATTGCAATCGATAACATACGATAAGATACCAAAATCGGATCATTGTTGGAACTGCCGACCCGGTCTCAGTCGTTTATGGCGCCTGGAACTGGAAGGTTGGTAGTCATGAGTACGGCCGTCGGCGTTCTGATCCTGGACGAACCGCGAGGCTTAGGCACGACTGTTCAGGCCACCCTGGAGCACATGCCGGATTTTCACACAATCGTGGAGGCGGATTTGGGTGGGGCCGATGCCCAGAATACGATTGCCCTGATCTTTGTCGACGAAATCCGGCTCGTGGACGTGATCGACCGCATCTTCAGCCTGAAGAAGCGCCAGCCGAACCTCCGCACGCTGGTGGCCTTCGGGGTCCTGTCCGCGGATGACCTGCGCGCCCTCTTGG
>NZ_JAKSYP010000102.1:0-6949 GCF_022829625.1 Methylobacterium sp. E-046
GCGCTCCTCGACGGTCAGCAGGCCGAGCTGGCGCGCCTCGCGGATCGCGTTCTTGACCGTCGAGCGGCACACCCCTGCGACTGCGGCCATGTTCTCGATCGACAGCCGGCAGTCCTTCCGGCGCGTAGTCTCGGCAGCCACTAGGGCCAGCACAGCCTGCTCGGCCAGCGTGAACCGGGCCGCTAGCCCCGGTGGAAGCCGCCCCGAGGCGGCCCAGCGGCGACGGCGCTCCATCGAAGCATCCGTGCGCGGGCGCGAGCCGACGGCCCTCCTGGGCGATCCTGCGCGATCTGAGATGTTCTTGATCGAAGGGGACACTTGAGACGCGAACGTTGCTTGGCCGTTCGCCCTCTGTCCGCACTTAGGTCCGTTTTCGGCTGATCGCCGGCCCTCGATGAGAACGGACAGCGCCTCGGCCTCGGCCTCCGTGACCTTCCCTTCCCCATAGGCGCGCCAGAGCGCAGCCGTAACGGCAGGCAGCGCGGCGCGCGGGGCCGCCTCCACCTGTCGGCGGATCTCCTCGGCATAGTTCATCGAACCCGGTCCCTCACGGGCCGCGGCTAGGGTCCAGGCAAAGCCTTCCCGTTGACGGAAACGAGTTCCGTCTTGACACCCCTGGGGGTCTCATGGCTTGTGAGGGGAGATGAGTCCGGCCTCACAGGCCTTCGGTTTTCAGCAGCCTCTTCCTTGCCGGGAAGGGGCTGTTGGCTTTTCAGGGTCTATCTCGCGGCAATCTCTCCTGAACGGTGGCTGCGACTCGCCAAGGCGGATGCAGCCGGAACGGTCCATGTCGGCCGGGTGGCACGGTTAAGTCAACGTTGCAGGGCGATTAGCCCGTCCATGGCTGCTGACCCTCGAACCGTCGCCGATCTGCGCAAAGCTGGCATCCTCAGCAGCCAGAGCATGGTCGCGGCAATCGATGCCTACATGTACAACCTCACAGCCGGGCCCTACCGCTATGCCAGCGGCAACAGCCCTGATGTCCCTGCGATCGTCGCCTCGGCGATCAGCCCCAAGGAAATTGCGAGCTGGCTCAGGCCGTAGGAGAGGACATTTTAGGTCGCGGCCGCGTCTGACGTTGCGAGTGTCCATCCAATCCCCACGAAGTCCATTCTTGTTCGACATGAAAATTTAGATCCGCAGATAGACTCTTAAATATATTTTAACCAAAAATTAGACATCCACCCATCAATTTGCCCCTATAGAGACGGTGATCAATCCTACAATACTGTATTAATTTTAATCTCACATATGTAAGTGCGTGCCACGGATACTCATCAAGGGTTACCGGCAGGCCTGGGGGTTAAGGTATGCGCGAGAACGTGACGCGCCGCCTGCGATCGCTCGCTGCGAGCGAGAGCGGGAACGTCGTGCTGATCTTTGGCCTCAGTTTGCCGCTGCTCATCGGAGCAAGCGGTCTTGTGATTGACTATGGCAATGCCGTGCGCATCCGCGCCGTCGAGTCGAGCGTCGCCGATGCCACCGCGTTGCTGGTTGCAAACGCCGACACGGTCGCGGCTGCGACCGAAGGTCTGCGCCTCGCTAGCGCTCAGCTCACTTCCCGTCTCGGCTCGGCCAGTACGACTAATGGCTTCCAGGTCAACGGCAAATGGATCGATGGCTCCAACTATCGAGTGACGATCTCCACGACATTGAAGACAAGCCTTCTGCACCTTCTGCCCGGCATGCCCAGGCAGATCATCGTCGGCACGGCAACAACCGTCAACCGCGTCGCGCCTGTCTATCAGACCACTCCGCCAGCCGTGAGCCAGCTTTCGCCAGAGGCCGCCGACTACAATCGCATCTACATGTATTGCTACTCATCTGATCCGAAGCGGCAGGCAGAGGCCGACAAAGGGCGACGTGGCATGGTCGCTGTGGCCGACAATGGCACCCCGTCGACCGATTATTCTAAAAATACAATGCCAGTCTGCGGCGCCAACGAAGCGCCGAGCTATATGCTACGCAACGTCCGAAATGCGCGCGACAACAAATCTGCTTGGGACGACTCAAAACAAGAAATCTATCAGTATTACACCGATACCACTATCGACACGGGCCTGCGCGTTCAGTCAATGAGCATGAAGGGTTACCGCGTCTACTCGAATGGCAGCCTCACTTCGCTCGACATGAACGCTAATCCTATCCTCGAAACGATTGTCTGCGATAATCTTAGCCAGTGCAAAAACAAGTCGGACGGCGGCATCCTGCCCAATAGTCATACGACGCACAATCCTGCCACGGCAACAACCAGCTGCAGTGATGGCAAGTACATGTATTATGGTTGGGAGGATCGCCCTCCCAATGCGGGCAGCGATAAAGACTACGATGATATTCGCGTTATCGTTTCGTGTCCGTCACTCATAAAAGTGTCCGATAAGAAGCTCCGGATTGTCGAGTAGGTTGCCGCATGCCGCTTGCTCTCGCCTCACGCATGCCGTTCACTTCGCTCGACTCACACCACTTGATCTTTGGTCGCGCAGCTGTCGTCCGTCGCCTCGTACACGCGCGAGGAGGGGCGACCGCTGTTGAATTTGCCCTAGTAGCCCTACCGTTCCTAAGCCTTCTGGCGGCAATTCTGCAGATTGTTCTGATGGTGTGGACGGCACGCAACCTCGACGACGCACTTCAGAGAGCCGGTCGGACGATCTACACAGGTCAGTTTCAAAAGGTGAACTCCGGTCAGACGGACGCTAGTGTATTGCTGGCCAAGATGAAGACCGCCATGTGCGGCGCTAGTTCGGCTCCTATTGCTACCGTATTCGACTGCAATACGTTGAAGCTTGATGTTGCGCTAAGCAATTCGTTCGCCAGTGGCGCTGTGCCGACGCCACTCGACTCGAAGACCGGCGACTGGGCCAAGGGCTTCGGCACGAACTACGCCTGCGCACAGCCAGGAGCGATCGTGGTCGTGACCGCAGCGGTCAAATTTCGCGTCGTGTTCAGTTTCCTCTACGCGGGCTGGCCTGGTTTCAGCGACGGGGCACGACTACTCCAATCCACGGCCGTGTTCCGGACCGAGCCCTACGACACCTCGTCAAGCCCGGGCTGCTGAGCGAGGAAAGGAGTCATGCACGCGATCATCCGTCGCCATCGCACCGTCTCACGCTTCCGGGATGATGCGCGCGGCGTCGCGGCGATCGAGTTTGCGCTGATCCTACCCGTGATGCTGGCTCTTCTGTTCGGCGTGACGGAGTTTGGACGCGCGATCGACCACTATCGCAGGGTTACGCTCCTCGCGCGCGCGGTGGCGGATCTCACGTCCCAGGGTGACGGGCAGGCCACGATGCTGGCGGCCACGATGACCGACATCCTGGCCTCTGCCAAACTCGTGCTCACGCCCTTTCCAAGTAGCGGAGCCACGATCGTCGTCAGCGCACTCGGCGTCACGGCCGACGGTGTTGGTCAGCTACCGCGAGTGTGCTCGAGCTATGCCACGAGCAACGGTACCGCACGGGCGGTCGGGACGGCATCCGACTTGAAGGTACCGGAGGGCTTCCAGCTGGCTGGGATGCGCTACGTGCTGGCCGAAGTGAGCGTCCCTTACCCGGCACTGTTCGGCAGCAACGTGATGCGGTTTGTGAGCGGCGCCAACAACCAGTTCACGTTTAGGTCGAGCGTGCCGTGGCCAGTTCGAGGCGGCCAGACCGTCAAATCCACCTACAACGAAGTGGTTCTACCGAACGGTAAGGCATGCTCATAACCGTTTTTCCGACCTGCTGATCGATTAGGGTCGCGCCCTACGATGTGTTCCAAGCCAAATGTTAGAGTACTTCAGTAGAATTGCCACAAGCTAGAATATCAACGTGGTATCAGATTATTTTTCTTTAGTAGCGATGCTGACAAATGTTCTAAGCGATTTGATATGAAAATAATCTTTTCAAATCGGCAAAACTCGACTGCAATGTCAGTGATCTTTGTGCGTGAGCTATCTCTTAATAGCTATAACAGCTACCTACCTACGCAACACATTCCTTCAATATGACGTTAATTCGAAGCAGTCATTGTCACTGATATTCGGTTAAGCGGCCAAAAATGCAAATACGGGCTATTCCTGCAATGATCCTATTAGCCAAGGGGGACCCAAAAGCGTTCAAAGCACAGGATTGCTGGGCAAGTTTCTGGACGGAGCGTCGTGGCGGTGTTGCGCTCATATTTGGCCTGAGCACCACGGTGCTGCTTGGCCTCGTCGGCGGCGGCATCGACTATGCCCGCCTCTCGTATCGCCGCAGCCAGCTTCAGAGCGCCGTCGACGTCGGGACGCTCGCTGGCGGCAACACCCTCAAGTTCGCCTCGTCGACCGTCGAGTCGGTCAAAGGGGTGACCGAGCAGTCTGTTCGGGACAACGCCCGTCCTGTGCCTGATCGACCGTTCACGCTCACCGTCACCGTATCGACGGACAAGACCAGCGTGTCGGCCCGCGCCGAGGAGACGGTGAAGCTCGCTTTCGGTGCTTTCATCGGTCTGCGCGCGCAGACCGTTGTGGCGCAGGCGCGGGCCAACGTCGTCGGACGGATGCGGCTATGCATGCTTACCCTCGACCCAGCTGCACCTGGCGCCTTCAACCTGCAGAAGAGGGCTGAGGTCACTGCTGACGGGTGCTCGCTCTACTCGAACTCGTCCAATCCGAGGGGCATGATCGGCGGCGACAGCGCTATGGCTAAGGCTCAGACCATCTGCTCTGCAGGCGGTTACAGCGGACCACGGGCCAACTTCGCGCCACCGCCTCAGACCAGCTGCCCGTCTCTCGGCGACCCGCTCAAGGAGCGTACACTGCCGATACCAGGCGGTTGCATACAGATCCCGAAGTCGGCCAACAGCAAGGGTGACACCAGCAAAAACCTGATCGATCAGAGCGTCACCCTCGACCCCGGCACCTACTGTGGCGGCCTGCACATCACGAAGAAGGCCAACGTCACCCTCCGGTCCGGCATCTACGTCATTAAGGATGGGCCGCTCGTCGTCGATCAGAAAGGCTCACTGTCGGGCACGGACGTCGGCCTGTTCTTCACGGGCGACCAAGCCGGCCTGCTGTTCGATAAGCAGTCCACGATCAGCCTGGCAGCGCCAACCACGGGGATCATGGCGGGCTTGCTGATCGCTGAGGAACGAACGGTTGGGAACCCTGTGGACCCGACCGCAGCGGTCATCGGCTTCGTGGGCGGTTTGCTCGCTCCACTGTCACCGGCGCCTCCACCGACGCCGCAGCCCCTTGGCCAGACACGGCCCCTGCGGACCTACCGCATCATCAGCGACAACGCGCGCACCATGCTGGGAACGATCTATCTGCCTGCCGGCCGGCTCGTGATCGATGCGGACAAGCCCGTGGCTGATCAGTCGGCCTACACGGTGATCGTCGCAGCACAGCTCAATCTGTACGAAGGACCAAACCTCTACCTCAACGCGAACTATGAGGGGACGAGCGTGCCAGTGCCCAAAGGCGTCGGTCCGCTGCCCGGCAAGCTCCTAATCACGCAGTGATGCCTTCAAAGAAGGCAGTCGAGTGTTTAGTAGGATGCACGGTCGAAAGACGCGTTTCTGGCAGCAGTTCGATGACGGTTCACCACCCATAGCAGCCTCTGCATCACGCTCGCTCTATTAGGTCGAGCAGCGCCACGCCGGCCACCGCAATGACGCTGCCGCGGCCCCCCAGGGCAAGATTTTCGCAGCGAGCGTAAGCTAGCCATCAATTATCACGTATTCTTGAGCGAGGACCAAAACAGCGTTCCCTGGTTTCGCATCCCTCGAATGTAGGAAGCGTCTCCATTCGCTGCGCGATAGCCTTCTTCTCGGGGGCTTCGAGAAGGGAATGCTGATGCGCTTCTTCTTAGTATCCGTCCTGCTGATCAACATGGTCGGCGAGTCACGAGCCGACGACCTAGCGGACCTGCCGGAACTAGCCTGCGCGTTGGCTTCGACGCCGTTGGAGCGCCAGCAGATCGGCTGCCCAGGCTATACCTCGCTGACCACTGTACAGCCGGCCGAAGACGCGGTCCGGTTTGAGCAATCGGATGATGCCGCAATCGACTGATCAGCTCACCCTTTAGGCACAGCTACTCGGCGAATTTATGCCCGTTGCAGAGGAGCAAATCGCATGTCCGATGAAGGCCCTCCCCTCTTATTCGTTGCCGTATGGGGCGCGTTTGCCCTGCTGATGCTGGCTGGTCAGATACAGATGATCGCTCGCGGATCTGACATCGCCATGTCTTATCAAATCGATGAGAACAGCGGCCCAATCGCAACGGCCGCTTTAGACTGACGTTCGGATTTACGGCGCCTGAGGTCAGCATCGCGCCCACCTTCCACGCTCGTCTCTTAGTGCCCCCTCACCGCCGATGGGCGAGCGTGGATACTCAGATTGGCCGACGTCGCGATGACGTTTGCAGCGTCGCCCGAACCTTCGCGGCCTCTGGTGGCTCTGGTAGCCCAAGAAGGTCAGCGATGGCCTCGTGAGTGTCGAGCCAGCGTCGGGCGGTGATAACCAGATCAAGGCTGCACCGTCGAAGCCGTAGCGCTCAACGCGGCGGTGGGCAGCCTCCAACCGGCGGTTTAGCCAGCGGACGCGGGCCAGCAGGATCAAAAACCGGGCTGTGTCAGGCCAGGACAGGCGCTGCGCGGCTGTGGCGGTCTCGGTGCGGCTCGGAAGTGCGGTTGGCATCAGGCGCGCTCCAGCAGGTCGACGAGGAACGACCCAGCCGCCGAGACGATGTTCCCGCGACCGCGCCAGGGCAAGATTGCAGCCACCGGCAACGGCTCGGACTGCGGTTCCGGCATGGTCTCGGCCGTCACCTCCGGCAGAACGGTCTCGGGCGCCTCGGCCTCGCCGTCCCGGTCGCTGCCTCGCATGTAGACGACCTGCGAGTCGGCGGTGTTCTCGGGCGCCGCCAGGGACGGCTCGGCGTCCCCGCCATCCTCCAGGTCCGCATCACCATCCATGTGGTCCAGAACC
>NZ_JAKSYP010000121.1:0-51560 GCF_022829625.1 Methylobacterium sp. E-046
ATGCGCACGTCCGATTGCAGCACCTTCAGCCCGGCGACGCTGTCGGCGGCCTCGATCGCCGTGTAGCCGAGATCCTCCAGCACCTCGGTGACCAGCATCCGCACGGACGGCTCGTCGTCCACGATCAGGACCGTCTCGCCCTGCACGGCGCGCGCCGCCTCGGTGAGCGTGCCCACGGGGTCGTCCGGGTCGCTCTCGCCGTCGTGGCGCGGCAGGTAGAGGCAGACGGTCGTGCCCTGGCCGACCTCCGAGTAGATCCGCACCTGCCCGCCCGACTGCCGGGCGAAGCCGTAGATCATCGAGAGGCCGAGGCCGGTGCCCTGACCGATCGGCTTGGTGGTGAAGAACGGCTCGAACACCCGGGCGACCACCTCGGGGGGCATGCCGGTGCCGGTGTCGGTCACGCAGAGCGAGAGGTACTGGCCCTCGGGGACCTCGTGCTTGATCGCGGCCGGGCGGTCGAGCCACGTGTTGGCCGTCTCGATCGTGATGCGGCCGCCGTCCGGCATGGCGTCGCGGGCGTTGATGCAGAGGTTGAGCAGCGCGTTCTCGAGCTGGCCCGGATCGATCAGAGCGGGCCACAGGCCGGCGGCGCCGACCACCTCCAGCGCGATCGCCGGACCGATGGTGCGCCGGATCAGCTCCTCCATGTCCACCACGAGGCGGTTGACGTTGGTGGGCTTGGGATCGAGCGTCTGGCGGCGCGAGAAAGCGAGCAGGCGGTGGGTGAGCGCGGCGGCGCGCTTGGCCGCGCCCTGGGCCACCGTCATGTAGCGGTCGAGGTCGCCGAGACGGCCCTGCGCCATCCGGGCCTGCATCAGCTCCAGGCTCCCGGAGATGCCGGCGAGCAGGTTGTTGAAGTCGTGGGCGAGCCCGCCGGTGAGCTGGCCCACCGCCTCCATCTTCTGCGCCTGGCGCAGGGCCTCCTCGGCCTGCATCAGCTCCGCCGTCCGGGCGGCGACGCGCTGCTCCAGGGTCTCGTTGAGGGCGCGCAGCTCCGCGGCCGCCCGGTCGCGCTCGGCCGCGATGGCGCGCCGTTCCTCGACGTCGATGAGGACGCCGGGGAAGCGCAGGGGCGTGCCGTCCGGACCGTGGTCGACCCGGCCGTTCGCCTCCAGCCAGTAGTACTTCCCGTCCGCGCGCCGCGTCCGGTACTGGTGGGCGTAGGCGCCGCCCCGGGCGATGGCCTCGGCGATGGCGCTGGCCAGCCCCCCCTGGTCGTCGGGATGCACGGTCGCGACGATCTGGGCCAGCGGGATGCCGTCCCGGCCGAGGGTCGGGTCGAGGTCGAAGGCGCGGGCGAAGGCCTCGTCCACGGAGAAGCGGTCGGTCGGCAGGTCCCAGTGCCAGGTGCCGATGATCGCGCCGGCCGCCAGGGCGAGCTGAACCCGCTCCACGTTGGCGCGCGCCAGCGCCTCGCTCACCCGCAGGCGCTCCTCCGCGGTCCGCCGCCCGGTGACGTCGTTGAAGATGATGGCGATCTGCCGCTCGGCCGGGTCGCCGACGGGGACGGCCCGGACGTCGAACCAGCGCGCGAACGCCTTCGCGTAGCTCTCGAAGGTGGCGGGCTCCCGGGTCTTGGCGACGCGCCCGTAGGTCTCGAACCAGAAGGGCTCCAGGTCGGGGGCGAACTCGGTGACCCACTTGCCCCGCAGGTTGACGCCGGCCTCGCGCTCGAAGGCGGGATTGGCCTCGAGGAAGCGGTAGTCGACCGGCCGGTCGTCGGCGTCGAACTTGACCTCGACGATGGCGAAGGCCGCCTCGATGGTCTCCAGGATCGTCCGGAAGCGCTCGTCGCTGCGCGCGAGGGCGTCGCGGGTCCGGCGCTGTTCGGTGACGTCGCGCGCCACCCCGGAGAACCGCACCGGCCGGCCCGAGGGGTCGCGCTCGATCTCGCCCTTGCGGGCGATCCAGCGCAGGGCGCCGGTATCCGGACGGCGGATGCGATACTCGACGTCCCGGGGCGGATCGCCCCGGCGCCGGGTCTCGGCCGTGGAGATCAGGTGCCGGTCCTCGGGGATGATCAGCCCTTCGAAGGCCGTCGAGGCATAGGCCTGCGCCTCCGGGAGCCCGTAGAGGCGGCAGAATTCCGGGGTCGGCGTGAGCACGTTGTCGGCGAGGTCGATGGTGAACAGCCCGACGCCGCCGGCCTCCTGGGCCTGGCGCAGGCGCCCCTCGGCATTCGCCAGGGCCTTGGCGGCCCCGTGCTCCCCGGCGCGGGTCCGCCGCATCCCCAGGAGGGTGCAGACCTGCCGACCGAGCGCCCGCAGGTCGTCCGCCTGCCCGGCCGTGAGCCCTTCGGGACGGGGCACGCGGTCGATCACGCAGAGGGAGCCGAGGACCGCGCCCTCCAGCGTCCGCAGCGGCACGCCGGCGTAGAAGCGCAGGCCCTGCGCCTGCGCGACCAGCGGGTTCGCCGCGGTCCGGGGGTCGGCGGCGAGGTCCGGGATGACGAGGAGGTCGGGCTCGGTCAGCACGAACCTGCAGACCGAGGCGCCGAGATCCGTCTCGCGTGGTGGGAACCCGATCCGCGCCTTGAACCATTGCCGGTCGGCCGCCACGAGGCTGATGAGGGCGATGGGCGCGGCGCACAGGCGCGTGGCCAGGCGCACGATGTCGTCGAAGGTGTCCTCGGACCCGCTGTCCAGGATGTCGTGCGCGGCGAGGGCGGCGAGCCGGCCCGGATCGGCGACGGCGTCAGGGGTCAGGATCGGGGTCATGACCCGCTAGACCGGACCGCGCGCGGTCACCGGTCCTTCCGCGGCCGCCCGCGTTCCGAGCCCCCGGCGATCCCACCCGCGGCCCGGGGTCGGGCCGACGGGGCCGCTGGCTCCCGTGCGGCACCCCGAGGCGACCCGGGTCGCCTCGGCGGGTTCCAGTTCCCGGGTGCGGGGGGCGCAGGGGACGGACGTCATGGGCATGGGATGCCCTCGCACGATCGGACGAGGCTATCAATACGCGTGAGCCGCGGCTGCGGGGAGCGCTCCCCCCTTGTTCCCACCATGACTCGGAGCCGGGCCCGAAGCGCCTTCCGGCCCTTCGCCCGCCGGAGGACGACGCGGCGGCGCCCGGTGTAACGCGCCCGCGTGGATCGGCGTTCGGACAGTCACCGCCACGACCGACCGTCGGGTGATCAAGCTGTCTGGTCCAGCCCCGACGACAACGTCATCGGACCCGGGGCACCGCAATGCGGCAAACCAATCCCCGCACGGAAGAAGACTTCTCGGCGGGCCGCCCCGAAGTCGCTGCGACGGCCGCATCAGGTTTGCGCGCCGAGAGCGCGGCGGATGGATATCCGATCCGGCACGATCGTCGATCCAGAACCAGATCATCGCGCATGGGGGGCCGCATTCATCCCGGCATCGGGCGGCAAGTTCGACGGAGGCACTGCTTCCCGGCAAAGCAAACCGCCCGGTCCGCGCTCGTCACGTATGTTGTGCCACCGTCGCGAAGGATTCCTCCGCGCCGCAGAGTGGATTTATATTACGTCGCAGCGCGCTGCGATGCCTCACAGCATCGTCACCGCCTTCCACCCTGTTCGTCCGTATCAGCGCCACCTTACTTAGTTCTTCGTTGCCAACATCATTCTCGCACTGCGGCTCTCTGCTGCCCCTGAGCTGAATGATGCACTGCAATAATCGAGGGAGCGGCTGCGGCACAACATGCAGCACGGGCCCTTGCCTCTTCCCAGATCCTATCAAACTGCGTAAGTAACAAGTCGGAAACAAATCAAAAGCGGCGACGGGGGAGGGATATGGTTTTCATCTTGATCGCGGCCATAGGACTGGTCACGGCCCGCTGGCTCAACTGGTACAGCGTCGTCGCGATCGCGATGATCCTGGCCGTGGCCGTGGGAATCGAGGGCGCCGTCCATGCCCGGCCCTTCGCGAAGGTCCTGAAGCGCTGCTTCGAGATGAACGCGACGTTCCAGGGCGCCTACCTCGCCCAGGCGCTCTGCCTCGCCTACGCCCCCAACCTGCTCGGGCGGTTCGGCAAGTAAGGCCCCGGCGCGAACCCCGGGACCTCCGCGGGAGCGAGGTTGCAATAGATTTCCAAACGGCTAAGCTCCTGCGTAAGTACTACGGAGGAGGGCGCCCATGAAATCAGTCCATCCGCAGGACCAGGATCGTCTGGAATCGCCGATCCCATCGACGGCGATCCACCCGCCGCAGGCCGACGAACTGCTCCAGGAGCAGATGCGACGCCAGCACAACGCGCGCGCCCGGCAGCGCGCCGCACGGCATACCCGCGCCGTCCGCCCACCGCTGTGAGGGCCGCGCCGTGCTCGACTCCCTGCTCCTCGTCTCTGCCCTGATCGCGATCGTCGGAACCGCGATCCGGCTCGGCCTCGCGGTGGCCGTGCCGGCCGTCCGGCCGCGCCGCGTCGAGTGGGACGATCCCGCCGAGAGGGAGCGCTGAGGCGGACCACGCCCCGGGCGTTCGGGCGCGGCGCCGGTGAGGCGGCGGGCGTCAGGCGGGCGGGCGCGCGTCCCGGACGATGCGCACGGGCCTGACTGCGCGCGCGGCGACCGCGCCCTCGACCCATCCGCGGGCGGCCTCGGCCGAGGGATGATCGGTGAAGGCGGCGGGTCGCGGCGGCCATTCCGAGCCGGCCTGGACGAGGTAGCCGCGCACGCCGCCCGCCCGCGGTCCGACGTAGCCGAAGACCTTGCCGGTCGCGTCGACGAGGTCGCTGCAGTGGACGGGACCGGCGGTCCAGCGGAGATCAGGCATCGTCACGCCCCGGATGCGTCACGGTGAACGCGGGTCCCGCGACATCACGGGCATGCCCCGTCCGCGCACGACACTCAATCCGCATCGGATCCCGAACGCTCACGCGGCCGCCTCCCCCGCCGCGGACCCGGTCCAGCCGGCACCCCGATCCTGCACGACGTGGCCCGGGGAAACCTCCCGGTAGAGCCGCTCCGGCGGGACGTAGTCCGGCGCCCGGATCGGGCTGCGGATCTCGTCGTCCGGCAGGGCGTGGCGCTCGCCCCGCCGGGCCGGATCCGGGACGGGCACGGCGGCCAGCAGCTTCCTCGTGTAGGGGTGCTGCGGATCGCCGAAGACCGCGGCCCGGGGGCCGATCTCCACGATCTCGCCGAGATACATCACGGCGACCCGGTGGCTCACCCGCTCGACCACCGCCATGTCGTGCGAGATGAACAGGTAGGCGAGGCCGAGTTCCGCCTGGAGGTCGAGCATCAGGTTCACGACCTGCGCCTTCACCGAGACGTCCAGCGCCGAGACCGCCTCGTCGGCGACGATCAGCCGGGGGTTCAGGGCGAGGGCCCGGGCGATGCAGATGCGCTGCCGCTGGCCGCCGGAGAACTCGTGCGGGAAGCGCCCGGCCGTCTCGGGGCCGAGGCCGACCCGGGCCAGCAGGTCCTCGGCGCGCCGCCTTGCCTCGCGGGGCGCCGCGAGGCGGTTGATCAGCAGCGGCTCCGCCACCGCGGCACCGACGCTCATGCGTGGGTCGAGGCTGGCGAACGGGTCCTGGAAGATCATCTGCATGCGCTGGCGGCGGGCGCGCAGGGCCTTCGGATCGAGGCCGATGATGTCCTCGCCGTCGAGCAGGACCGAGCCCGAGAGCGGCTCGACGAGGCGCAGGATCGCGCGGCCGGTGGTGGATTTGCCGCAGCCGGACTCGCCGACGAGCGCCAGGGTCTCGCCGGCCGCGAGGCTGAACGAGACCCCCTCCACCGCGTGGACGCGGCCGGTCACGCGGCCGAGGAGGCCGGAGCGGATGTCGAACCGGGTGGTCAGGTCGCGCACCTCCAGCACCGGGCGCTCGGCGGCCTGGACGGTGTCGGGGGTCTCGGGCGTCGGCGCCGCCAGGCCGGTCGTCCGGTCGACCACCGGGAAGCGCATCGGGCGGGCCCGGCCCGCCATCGTCCCGAGGCGCGGGACCGCGGCGAGGAGCGACCGCGTGTAGGGCTCGGTGGGGGCCTCGAAGATCCGCGCGGTCGGCCCGGCCTCCACGGCGCGGCCCCGGTACATCACCACGGTGCGGTCGGCGATCTCGGCGACCACGCCCATGTCGTGGGTGATGAACAGGACCGACATCCCCTCCTCGTCCTGCAGGCTCTTGATGAGGTCGAGGATCTGGGCCTGGATCGTGACGTCCAGCGCGGTGGTCGGCTCGTCGGCGATGAGGAGCTTCGGCCGGCAGGCGAGCGCCATGGCGATCATGACCCGCTGGCGCATGCCGCCGGAGAAGCGGTGCGGGTACTCGTGCAGGCGCGACCGGGCGGCCGGGATCCGGACCTTGTCGAGGAGCCGGAGCGCCTCCGCCTCGGCGGCGGACCGCGACAGGCCCCGGTGCCGGATCAGCGCCTCGGCGATCTGGAAGCCGATGGTCAGGACCGGGTTCAGGGAGGTCATCGGCTCCTGGAAGATCATGGCGATGGCATCGCCGCGCACCCGCCGCATCTCGGCCTCGGGGGCGGCGAGCAGTTCGCGGCCCGCGAAGCGCACGCGGCCGCCGATGCGGCTGGCGTCCCGCGGCAGAAGGCGCAGGATCGACAGGGCGCTGACGCTCTTGCCCGAGCCGGATTCGCCCACCAGCGCCACGGTCTCGCGCGGGCCCACGTCGAAGGAGACGCCGTGCACGACCTCGCGCCAGCGCCCGTCCGAGCGGAAGGACACGGTGAGGTCGGAGACCGAGAGGATCGGGTCCACCGGATCTGCCATCGCTAGAGAACCCGCCGCGGGTCGAGGGCGTCGCGCAGGCCGTCGCCGATGAAGTTGATCGACAGCACCGTGAGGAAGATCGCGCCCCCCGGGAACAGCGCCCAGTGCGGCGCGACGTCGAGATGGTCCTTGGCGTCGAACAGCAGCCGCCCCCAGGTCGGGATGTCGGGGGGGAAGCCGAGGCCGAGGAAGGACAGCGTCGATTCCGCGATGATCGCCGCCGAGACTTCGATGCTGGCCGCCACGATCACCGGCCCCAGCGCGTTCGGCAGGATGTGGCGCCGGACGAGATGCGCGGTGGTGGCCCCCTGCGAGCGGGCGGCCTCCACGAACTCCTTCTCGCGCAGAGACAGGAACTGCGCCCGCACCAGCCGGGCGACCGGCATCCAGCGCAGGCCCCCGATCACCGCGACGATCATCAGGAACACCCCGCCCTGGGTGCCGAACACGGCCTTCAGGCTGTCGCGGAACAGGTAGATCACGAGGAGCAGCAGCGGCAGCTGCGGCAGGGACAGGAACAGGTCGGTCAGCCACATCAGCACCGGGTCGAGGAGGCGACGCGACATGCCGGCCAGCGCCCCGACCAGCACTCCGATCAGGCTCGCCACCGCCATGGCGGCGAAGCCGACCGCCAGGGAGATCCGGCCGCCGTAGATCATCCGGGCGAGCAGGTCCTGGCCGAGATCGTCGGTCCCGAACGGGTGGTCCCAGGACGGGCCCTGGAGTTGGGCGGCGAAGTCGATGTCGTCGATGGCGACCGGCCAGAGCAGGCCGCCGAACACCACGCCGCCGACGAGCAGCGCCAGCACGCCGACGCTCGCCAGCGCCAGCCGGTGCCGCCGGAAGCGCCGCCACGTCTCCCGCCCGGGCGAGGCCGGCGGGCGGGCGAGGGCAGGCGCCTCATCGGAGGGCGATGCGAGGGTCGAGCCAGCCATAGAGCAGGTCCGCGACGAGGTTGAACAGGATGACGAGGCCGGCGAACACGAAGGTCACGGCCATCACCACCGGCGTGTCGTTGGCCAGCATGGCGTCGATCAGCAGCGAGCCGATGCCGGGGATCCGGAAGATCTGCTCGGTGACGATGGCGCCGCCGAACACCGCGGGGATCTGGAGGGCGACGAGCGTCACCACCGGGATCAGGGCGTTGCGGGCGATGTGCCGGCGGGTGACCGTGCCCTCGGTCAGGCCCTTGGCGCGGGCCGTGGTGACGTAGTCGAGGCGGGCGACGTCCAGCGCCGAGGCGCGGACGTAGCGGGTATAGGAGGCGGCCTGGAAGAAGCCCAGCACCGCCACCGGCATGATCGCCTGCCGGACATTCGCCCAGATCCAGGGCAGGCCGGTCCCCGGCAGGTCGGCCTGGTAGACGAAGGGCAGCCAGCCGAGCTTGATCGAGAACAGCAGGATGAACAGCAGGCCGGTGAAGAAGGTCGGCAGGGAGAAGCCCACGAAGGCCAGCGTGTTGGCGACCTGGTCGGCCAGCGAGTAGGGCCGGCGGGCGGCGGTGAGGCCCACCGGCACCGCGATCAGCAGCGCCAGCACCTGCGAGGAGCCGACCACGAACAGGGTCGTCGGCAGCCGCTGGAGGATCAGGGCATCGACGTTCACCCGGCTGGCGAAGGAGAAGCCCCAGTCCCCCTGCAGCATGGCGGTCAGCCAGTGCAGGTAGCGGGTGAAGATCGGATCATCGAGGCCGAACTTGACGCGGAGCGCCGCCCGCACCTCGGGCGGCACGTTCGGGTTGCTGGCGAGCTCGCCGAACGGGTCGCCCGGCGCCAGCGCCAGGACGGTGAACAGGATCAGGCTGATGCCCAGCAGGCTCGGGATCGCGATCAGGAGACGACGCAGGATGTAGGCGCCCATTGTTGTGCCTCGATTCTCGGCGCTCGCCTCCCGCTCAGGCCTCCCTGTACCATTCGGGCAGGAACGACAGGTCGTTGTCCCAGCCGCTGCGGGGCGCCGTGAGCGTGGCGCCCACCGCCGAGACCTCGGCGCGGTGGATCAGCGGCAGCACGTTCTCGGAGACCGCGAGGTCGTTGCATTTGATCAGGAGCGCGGCGCGCTTGACCGGGTCGAGCTCGCTCTGGGCGGCGTTGTAGGCCGCGTCGTAGGCGTCGCTGCGCCAGCGCACGACGTTGCGGCCCTGCCACTTGTTGGCCTTCTGGGCCACCTCCCAGGAGGCGTACATGAGCAGCCAGATCGCCGGATCGGCCTGCGTCATGCTGTAGGCGTACATCTCCATGTCGGCGTAGAAGTGCGTGCAGGTGTCGGGATTGGCCGGGTCGGAGGAGAAGAACACCGAGCCGGTCACCGATTTCAGCTCGATCTCGATGCCGGCCTTCGCGGCGGCCTGCTTGATGATCGCCTGAGTCTTCTGGCGCGGGGCGTTGATCGAGGTCTGGAACAGCAGCTTGAGCCTCTTGCCGTCCTTGGCGCGGATGCCGTCCGGGCCCTTCCTCCAGCCGGCCTCGTCCAGGAGCGCGTTGGCCTTGGCCGGGTCGAAGGCGAACTTCGTGTCCCTGGAGACGAAGCGCTCCGGGCCGTTCACCGTGTTGGCGGTGGGCTTGCCGGTGCGGCCGTAGATGTAGGTCTGGATCGACTTGCGGTCGACGAGCAGGTTGATCGCCTGGGCCACCTTCGGGTCGGAGAAGGCGGGGTGCTTGGTGGTGATCGAGGCGCGCTCGCCGTCGACCTCGACGTTCGGATCGGTGGCGTTGAGCAGCAGGAACTCGAGCTTGCCGCCGTAGACCACGTCGACCCGGCCCTTGCCGCCGGTCTCCAGGCGCTTCAGGACCTCGTCCTCGATCAGCATGTTCCAGGCGTAGTCGTACTCGCCGGTCTGGAGCACCGCGCGGGCGGCCGAGACCGCGTCGCCGCCGCCCTTCATCTCGATGGTGTCGAAGTAGGGCCGGTTCGGCAGGTGATAAGCGGGGTTGCGCTCCCCGCGGACGATGTCGCCGGGCCGGAACTCCACGAACCGGTACGGGCCGGTGCCCACGGGGGCGAGGTTCTGGGGCGCGTCCCGGGACTTGGCGCCGCTGTAGGGCCCGAACAGGTGCTTGGGCAGCACCATCCCGACGATGCCCACGAAGGCGTCGCACCAGTAGGGCGTCGGCTTGTCGAACAGGACCCGGACGCTGAGGTCGTCGATCTTCTCGACCTTGCAATCCTTGTAGGAGCCGGCCGACACCGCCGCGGTGGCGGGGTCGCGGGCGTACTCCCAGGTGAAGACGAGATCGTCGGCGGTGAGCGGCTTGCCGTCGTGCCACGTCACGCCGGGCTTCAAGGTCCAGACCACCGAGCGGCCGTCCGCGGCGAGCGCCCCGTTCTCCTTGGACGGGATCGTGGCGGCCAGCACCGGCGCGAGGTTGCCGTCCGGGTCCCAGGCGGCGAGCGGCTCGTAGAAGATCCGCGAGGCGTCCTGGTCCTTGGTGCCGATGGCGAAATGCGGGTTGATCAGCGTCGGTGCCTGCCACCAGAGCAGCTTGAGCGCGCCGCCGCCGCCGGCCTTGGCGGGCTTGTAGCCGGCCCGCATGTCGGCCGCCATCGCCACGCCGTTGCCGGCGAGCATCAGACCGGCCATCGGCGCGCTGAGGCCGACCGCCACCATGCGCTGCACGAAGGCGCGCCGCGACAGGCGGCCGTCCTTCACCCGCCCGATGAGGCCGCGCAGATCCCGTTCGTCCATTTGATTTCCTGGTTGCCGCCGTGACGGGCACAGCATCATTCTGGTGGCGGCCTTGGCAAGGGGCGGGCCAGTGACGCTTCGACCGAAACGTGTCGCCAAGCCCCCGATCCCCATGGTTTCCTGGCCCCGACCCTGCAACAGGACCGCCGACGCGCCCTTTCGGAGGCTCTTCCCATGGACAACCGCAACGCCGTGTGGCGCCACGTCGACGGGCAGGCGGAGCGGCTGATCGCCCTGTCCGAGCGGGTCTGGAGCCTGCCGGAGGTCTGCTACACCGAAGCCCGCTCCTGCGCCGAGCACGTCGCCGAGCTGCGCCACCAGGGTTTCCGGGTCACGGAAGCGGTCGCCGGAATCCCCACCGCCGTGATGGGCGAGGCCGGGGCGGGCGGGCCGGTCATCGCCTTCCTCGGCGAGTACGACGCGCTTCCCGGCCTGTCGCAGGAGGCGGGCGTCGCCGAGCACCGGCCGGTCGAGGCGGGGGGCCACGGCCACGGCTGCGGCCACAACCTCCTCGGGGCGGCGGCTTTGCTCGCCGCCACCGCCGTGAAGGACTGGCTCGCCGAGACCGGCACGCCCGGCCGCGTGCGCTACTACGGCTGTCCGGCGGAGGAGGGCGGCGCCGCCAAGGCCTTCATGGTCCGCGCCGGCGCCTTCGCGGAGGCCGACATCGCGATCTCCTGGCATCCGGGCAGCTTCTGGGAGGTGGCGCCGCCGGTGGCGCTCGCCAACACCCGGGCGGACTTCGTCTTCACCGGGCGCACCGCCCACGCGGCGGCCGCGCCCCATCTCGGGCGCTCGGCCCTCGACGCCGTCGAGCTGATGAGCGCCGGCGTGAACTACATGCGCGAGCACATGCCGTCCGACGCGCGGGTCCACTACGCCTATCTCGACGCCGGCGGCATCGCCCCGAACGTCGTCCAGGCCGGCGCGACGGTGCGCTACTCGATCCGGGCTCGCGACCTGCCGGGCATGCTGGCGCTGGTCGAGCGGGTGAAGAAGATCGCGCAAGGCGCCGCCCTGATGACCGAGACCGCGGTGGAGGTCCGGATCGTCAGCGCGGTGTCGAACCTCGTGGGCAACGATCCCCTGGAGCGGGCGCTCCACGGGGTGATGGAGGAGCTCGGGCCGCCCCATTTCGATGCCGCCGACCGGGCCTTCGCCGACGAGATCCGGGCGACCCTGACCGACGGCGACATCGATGCCGTGTTTCGCGCCATCGGGATGCCGCGGACAGAGGCACCGCTCGCGGATTTCCTCGTGCCCCTCGACGCGCCGCGCAATCCGGCGGTGGGCTCCACCGATGTCGGCGACGTGAGCTGGGTGGTGCCGACCGTCCAGGCCCACGCACCCACGGTGGCGATCGGCACGCCGTTCCACACCTGGCAGGTGGTGGCGCAGGGGCGGACCCCGGCGGCCCACAAGGCGATGGTGCAGGTCGCCAAGGCGATGGCCGCCACCGGCACCCGTGCGCTGACCGACGCGGCCCTGCGCGACGCCGCCAGGGCGGACCTCGCCCGCCGGGTCGGTGCCGCCGGCTACGTCTCGCCGCTGCCGCCGGAGGTGGAGCCGCCCCTACGCATGTCGCTGACCTGAACCGCCCCGGGCGACGGCTCGACGCGGGCCCGGGCCGCCCCTATACGCCGCCGGCGGAAGAGGCCGTCACCGGCGTGCCCCGGTCCGCGGAGGGATCCGGCATGGCGGAGAGCGTGGCGGAGAGCGTGGCAATCGTCGGCCTGGGCTATGTCGGGCTCCCCCTCGCCCTGGCCTTCGGCCGGACCCGGCCGACGATCGGCTTCGAGCGCTCCGCCGCCAAGGTCGCGGCCTACCGCGACGGCGTCGACCCGGCCGGCGAGATCAGCGCGGAGGCGTTCCGGGCCGCCGGCCACCTGACGGTCACCGACGATCCGGCCCGGCTGGGGGAGGCGGACGTCATCATCGTCACGGTCCCGACCCCGGTCGACGCGGCGCAGTGCCCGGATTTCGACCTGCTGGTCACGGCCTCGGCGCTGGTCGGGCGGCACATGCGTCCCGGCACGACCGTGGTGTTCGAGTCCACCGTCTATCCCGGCGCCACCGAGGAGATCTGCGTCCCCGAACTGGAGCGGCATTCGGGCCTGCGCTGGAAGAGGGACTTCTCCGTCGGCTACTCCCCCGAACGGATCAATCCGGGCGACGTGGAGCACAGCCTCGGCAAGGTGGTGAAGGTCATCTCCGGCGACACCCCCGAGACCCTGGCGCGGCTCAAGGACCTCTACGGGACGATCGTCGATGCGGGCCTCCACGCCGCCGCCTCGATCCGGGTCGCGGAGGCCGCCAAGGTCATCGAGAACACCCAGCGCGACCTGAACATCGCGCTCATGAACGAGCTGTCGCTGATCTTCGACAAGCTCGACCTCGATACCCTGGAGGTGCTCGAGGCGGCCGGGACCAAGTGGAACTTCCTGCCGTTCCGGCCCGGGCTCGTCGGCGGCCACTGCATCGGGGTCGATCCCTACTACCTGACCCACAAGGCCGCGATGATCGGCTACCACCCGCAGGTGATCCTGGCGGGGCGGCGGATCAACGACAGCATGGCCGCCCACGTCGCCCGCGGGACGGTGAAGCGGATCGTCCGCCGCGGCGGCGCCGGAAACGCGCGGGTCGTCGTGCTGGGCCTGACCTTCAAGGAGAACTGCGCGGACCTGCGCAACTCGAAGGTCGCCGACCTCGTCCGGGAACTGGCCGCGTTCGGCTGCGCCGTCTCGGTCCACGATCCCCGGGCCAGCGCTGCGGAGGCGGAGGCCGAGCACGGCCTCGCCCTGGTCGACTGGGACGACCTGCCGGGGGACGCGGACGCCGTCGTGATCGCGGTGCCGCACCGGGACTATGCCCTGATGGCGCCGGACGAGATCACCGCGCGGCTGAAGCCCGGGGGGCTGGTCGTCGACGTGAAGTCGCTCCACGACCGGGCAACCTTCACGCGGCTGGGCTACGAGGTCTGGCGGCTGTAAGGCCGGCCGGAACAAGGATGGAGGCACGCCATGCACGAGACGACCGACGGGTCCGAGCCCGCCGCGGAGATCGCCGCCCGGCACGCCCGCTACCCCGATGCGCGGATCCGCGCGATCCTCAACGCCGCGCGCACGATCGCCCTGGTGGGCGCCTCGGCGAACCCGGCCCGCCCGAGCTGGATCGTGCTGAAGTATCTCCTCGACCGGGGCTACGCGGTGACGCCGGTCAATCCGGGCCTCGCCGGCCAGGACCTGCTCGGGCGCCGGGTCGCCGCCTCCCTCGCGGAGGTGCAGGCGTCCCTCGCCGGGCAGCCGATCGACATGGTCGAGATCTTCCGCAACTCCGCCGCGGCGGGCCCGCTGGTGGACGAGGCGCTGGCCCTCGACCCGTTGCCGACGGTGATCTGGATGCAGCTCGGCGTGCGCGACGACGCGGCGGCCGGACGGGCCGAGGCGCGCGGGCTCACGGTGATCATGAACCGCTGTCCCAAGATCGAGTACGGGCGCCTGTCGGGCGAGATCGGCTGGACCGGGGTCAACTCCCGCATCCTCAGCGCGAGGAAGCCCGTGCTCGCCGGCCGGGGCGTCCAGAGGCTCACCATCGCCGAGCGCGGCCGGCGGAGCGACTGACCTGCGGTATCCTGATACCGCAGATTGGAAGTCATTCTCAGCGCTCGGCTTTTTGCGTTTTCGATTTTCTCTGTTGACCCGCCCTCCCGGTCCGGCTATCCACCCGGCACCGCCGCCGCGTGCATTCCACGCGGCGGCTCGTTTTTCGGCACCCCGATGCCTGAATGCCCCGACCCGTCGGGGCCGGATCCGTCGGAACCCCTGGGATTTGGCTATGAAGACCACCTCGCTGAAGCCCGCCGAGGTCGACAAGAAGTGGATCGTGATCGACGCGGAGGGCCTCGTGGTGGGCCGTCTCGCCTCGATCGTGGCGATGCGCCTGCGCGGCAAGCACAAGGCCGCCTACACGCCCCACGTCGATTGCGGCGACAACGTCATCGTCATCAACGCCGAGAAGGTGAAGTTCACCGGGCGTAAGTACAGCCAGAAGAGCTACTTCTACCACACCGGCTATCCGGGCGGCATCAAGGAGCGGACGGCCAAATTCATCCTCGAAGGCCGGTTCCCCGAGCGCGTGGTCGAGAAGGCCGTCGAGCGCATGCTGCCCCGCGGCCCGCTCTTCCGTCAGATCCTCGGCAACCTCCGCGTCTACAAGGGCACCGAGCACCCGCACGAGGCCCAGCAGCCGCAGGCGCTCGACGTCGGCGCCCTCAACCGCAAGAACGTGAGCGCTTGATCATGGCGACCCTGCAGTCCCTCGCCGACCTCAACCGGTCGAACACCGGCGCGGTCGATCCGGCCAACGAGGCCCCCGTGCACGTCCAGAAGCTGGACGCTCAAGGGCGCGCCTACGCCACCGGCAAGCGCAAGGACGCGGTCGCCCGCGTCTGGATCAAGCCCGGCAACGGCACGGTCACGATCAACAAGCGCCCCGTGGAGGTCTACTTCGCCCGGCCGGTGCTGCGCATGATCCTGCGCCAGCCGCTGGAGATCGCCGGCCGCATCGACCAGTACGACATCAACGTCACGGTGGCGGGCGGCGGCCTCTCCGGCCAGGCCGGCGCCGTGCGGCATGGGCTCTCGAAGGCGCTGACTTACTACGAGCCGGAGCTGCGCGCGCCCCTGAAGCGCGAAGGCTTCCTGACCCGCGACGCCCGCGTGGTCGAGCGCAAGAAGTACGGCCGCAAGAAGGCCCGCCGCAGCTTCCAGTTCTCCAAGCGTTAAGACACCCGGTCACACCGGTGTCACGGAGAGGGCGGCTCCTGCGGGGCCGCCCTTTCGCGTTTCCGGCTGCCGCGCGGCCGTTGACAGCATGGTGCACCGCGCTCACGTGATCGGCGCGCGCGGTGCCGGACTCGGGCGACAGGTCGAATCGGAAGGACGGGCGGATCATGGCTGGCGAAGGCGCGACAAAGCCCACCGTGTTCATCGACGGCGAGGCCGGCACCACCGGCCTCGGCATCCGCGAGCGCCTGGAGCGCGACGGCCGGGTCGCCCTGCGCAGCATCGCACCCGCGCACAGGAAGGATCCGGAGGCCAAGCGCGCGCTGCTCGCCGCGGTCGACCTCGTCGTACTCTGCCTGCCGGACGAAGCCGCCCGGGAGACGGTGGCGCTCGCCGACGGACTGCCCGGCGGCGGCCCGCGCGTCCTCGACGCCAGCACCGCCCACCGGATCGCGGAGGGCTGGACCTACGGCTTCCCGGAGATGACCCGGGAACAGGGGCCCGCGGTCGCCCGCGCCCGGCGCGTGGCCAATCCCGGCTGCTACCCGACCGGTGGCATCGCGCTCCTGCGCCCGCTCGTGGCGGGCGGCCTGATCCCGGCCGATCACCCGATCAGCGTCAACGCGGTCAGCGGCTACAGCGGCGGCGGCAAGAGCATGATCGAGGCCTACGAGCAGGGCACGGCGCCGCCGTTCCAGCTCTACGGCCTCGGCTTCGCCCACAAGCATGTGCCCGAGCTGCAGCGCTACAGCGGGCTGACGCGGCGGCCGATCTTCGTGCCGTCCGTGGGGAATTTCCGGCAGGGCATGCTGGTGAGCGTGCCGCTCCACCTCGACACCCTGCCGGGCAAGCCCGCGGCGGGCGACCTGGAGGCGGCGCTGCGCGACTGGTACGCCGGGGAGCCGCTGGTGCAGGTGGTGCCGGGCGCCACCGGCGCGCACCGGGAGAAGATCGAACCGGAGGACCTCAACGACACCGACCGGCTGGAGCTGCGGGTGTTCGGCTCGTCCGACCACGGGCAGGCGGTGCTGGTGGCGCGCCTCGACAACCTCGGCAAGGGCGCCTCGGGTGCGGCGGTGCAGAACCTCGGCCTGATGCTCGGGCTCGACGCCTGAGCGGCGCGCTCGACGCCCGGAATCGCCCCAGCGGCCAAGGTGAGGAGGAAGCGATGCCCGCAGGCGCGACCGATGGGACGAACGGCGACCTGGTCGACGTGGCGTTCGGCCGGCCCTGGCACGCCGCGGAGACGGCGCGGGAGGGCGACGCGCCGGCCGTCCCCGTCGGCGTCCAGGTCGATCTCGGCCTCCGGTTTCCGATCCGGGCCGTCAGCGTCGAGACCGGGACCGGCGCCCGACCGCGCCTGACCGTGTCCGATGACGGGCAGGACTGGCGCGCGCTCGCCCTCGACGCGAACCCCGATGGTGCGGGCGTCGTCTCCCTGACGGTGGCGCCCGGGGAGGGAGCCTGGGCGCGCCACGTCCGCGTGGCGCTGGCCGCGCCGGCCGGCAGCCCGCCGACCGTGCGGGTCCAGTGCGCGCAGTCCGACTTCGACCTCATCGCCCTGCGGCACATGCTGAGCGTCGCCTTCGACATCGTCGACGAGCGGCCCGGGGCAAACCCCTACGTCGCCTATCGCCTGGTCAGTGCCGACCGACCACGGTCGCGCACCCTCGTGGGCCTCGCGCTCTACGAATGCGGCGCGTTCGGCAATTGTCTGATCCAGCTGCTCCTCGCCATCGGCATCGCCCGCAACCTGAACCTGAAATACATCAAGCTGCCGGCGGCCGACCGCAGCGAGGTGATCGGATTGACCGGCCCGCTGACCTGCGGGGGGATCACCTTCATCCCCGGCTCCGCGCCCCTGCCGGAGGACGGCAGCTTCCTGTCGGGAATGTATTTCGACCTCGGGATCCAGCAGCTCGCCGGCGCGCTCGGCCGCGACGAAACCCGGGACATCGTGAAGACCTGCATCCGGCCGCTGTTCAGCCGGTTGCCGCAGCACATCCCGGGGAAGCCCGACGACGAGTTGCTGATCCACATCCGCTCGGGCGACATCTTCAGCACCTGGGTGGCACCGACCTACCCGCAGCCTCCGCTCGCCTTCTACCAGATGGTCATCCGGCGGCTCCTGTCGGAGGGCCGCATCACCCGGATCAAGCTCGTCTTCGAGAACCGGCTCAACCCGGTGATCCCGGCGCTCGAGGCCTGGATCGCGGAGCGCGGTATCCCGCTGTCGACCCAGAGCGGGACCCTGATCGACGACGTGGTGGCGCTGATGAACGGGCGCTACCTCGTGTTCGGGCTCGGCACCTTCGGGCCGGGGGTGTGCCAGCTCTCGGATCGGGTCGAGCAGGTCTTCTACTTCGCCTCCGGCTGGCCGCAGCACTTTAAGAGCATCCCCACCATCGACCGGGTCGTCGAGGTTCTGGACGTGGCCGGCGCCTACACGAAGGTCGGCGAGTGGGACAACTCGCCCGAGCGGCGTGCCCTGATGCTCGACTACCCCGCCGAGAGCCTCGCCTTCGACGACGCCTGATCCCGGCCGGGCCGCGTCGCCTTGCCGACGGTGGAAAAACCGGTGACAAGCGCCCAGCCATTCCACCGGAGGACAGATTTGGCCAGCGCTGACCAGCCATCGGAGGCCCTGCGCGTCAACGCCTTCGCGATGCACCGGGCCGAGGTGCTGATGATGCAGCGGCGCCGGCTCCGGCCGCGCCACACCAGCCTGGTCAGTTTCGCCGCCAAGTACCATTACGTCGAGAGCCAGCGCCGGCTGGTCGCCGCGGCCGCCGCCACGGGCGATTTCGACACGATCGAGAGCTGGTCCCCCGACCGGCTGCGCGAGACGCCGTTCTACCGGGAACACCGGGAGATCCTCGACCGATCCCGGGGCGCGGGGAACTGGGCGTGGAAGCCCTACATCATCGCCGAGGCGCTGGAGAAGCGCCGCGACGGCGACTTCATCGTCTTCAGCGACACGGGGATGCAGGCGGTCGGCGACGATCCGCTGCCGCCGGTGGCGCCGCTCCTGACCTGGCTCGCCGGTTCGGGCAGCCGGGTGGCGGTGGGGGTGCTGCACGGACGGCCGCAGCGGCTCTGGACCAAGCGCGACTGCTTCGTGCTCATGGGCTGCGATTCGGAGCGGTACTGGAACGCGGACCAGATCCAGGCCTCGTGGATCGCCTTCATGGTGAGCCCGGCCACGCGCCACCTGGTCGCCGAATGGCTGCGCTACGCGGGCGATCCGCGGGTCGTCACCGACCTCCCCAACCAGCTGGGGCTCCCGGATTTCGACGGCTTCATCGACCACCGCTTCGACCAGAGCATCCTGTCGAACCTGATCTACAAGCTCGACCTCGAGATCCCGCCCCTGCGGCAGCCGTCCAAGCAGATCCAGACCCTGATCGAGGAACTGGAGACCGATACCCTGGTGACGACCCGTCCCTCCGAGAACATCGCCCTCGGCAGGACCTGGACGGCGAGTTCCGCCTCCCCCTGGTCGGGGACGACCGGCACCTACGGCGAGCGCACCACCGGCGACCCGTCCTTCTTCTTCCACACGGCCCTCGAGCGGAACCCGTGGTTCGTCCTCGATCTCGGGGCGGTCGAGCGGGTCTCCGAGATCCGGATCTACAACCGCTGGGGGCAGCTCAGCGAACGGGCGCAGCTGATGCGGGTCTGGCTGGGCGAGACCGAGGACGAGTACCGCCTCGTCTTCGACGCCGTCGATGCCCATTGCCATCCCGGCTTGCCCCTGCACCTGCGCTTCGACAACGCGCGGTTCCGCTACCTGAAGGTCGATCTCGACGAGGAGCAGCATCTGCACCTCGACGGCGTCGAGATCTTCGCGGCGCGCTGAGACGGCAGGGCGAGCGGAACCGCATGAGCGCGCCGGCACACGACACGCCGCTGTTCCCCCTCGGACCGATCCTGTTCTTCGGCGATTCGGTGACGGCGGCGCTGACGGCCGAGACGCCGGCGCTGTTCTCGGGCCCCCAGACGGTGGCGCGGGGGATACCCGGGCAGTCGACCCGGGACATGGCGCGGCGGCTGCGCTCCGACATCGCGCTCTACGGCGCCCGGGGCCTCCACGTGATCGGCGGTCGCGACGACATCCTCGGCCGCGATCGCGCGCCGTCATTCGACCGCATCGCGACCGATATCGCGGCGATGCTGCAGGATGCACGCGACCTCCACGTACGGACCTGGATCGGCTCGATCCCGCCGGTGGATCCGGGCGCGCCGGGCGCGGCCGGGGTGCCGGTCGCGCTCATCGGGCAGGTCAACGCGTGGCTGCGCGACCACGTGGAGGCGTACGGGGCGGCGTTCATCGACTACGACGCCGTGCTGGCCACCGAGACGGGCGCGTTGAGGCCGGCGCTCAGCGACGATGGCGTCCGGCTCAACGCCGCCGGCCACGCGGCGCTCCGCGGCGCGATGCTGGCGGCCCTGACCGCGCCGGGCGTGGAGCAGATCTGGGCCCCGCCGGAGAGCGAGGACGCCGCGCGCCGCCGCAAGTTCCTCCATCATTTCGGCTATCTCGATTCGAACACGCGCTTCCCGAGCCCCTTCATCCAGTTCGCCGGCAAGCCGGGGGCGAGCCATTACGGCGTCCCCTTCGACGCCGACGGCTTCCTGAACGCGGCCCCGATCGTCGCGCGCAAGCCGGCCGACGAGACCCGGATCCTCGTGGTCGGCGATTCCACCACCATCGACGGCGGCGACATCGCCAACACCCTCCCGGGCCGGATCGAGCGGATCCTGCGGGCGGACGGGCTCGCCAGCGCGAAGGTCTACAATTTCGGGGTGATGTCGAGCTGCCTCACGCAGATGACGCACCTGATCTGGTCGCGGCTGGTGACCTACAGCCCCGACGCCATCGTGGTGCTCAGCGGCAGCACTGACCTGTTCCAGCCCTGGACCTACGACCCGCGCCCCGGCCACCCCTACAACGCCTTCATCACCGAGCGCCTCTACGACCACTTCTTCGACACGCACGACCCCCGGGCCCGCGAGGACGGCCTGTCCTACGAGGGTCTGGTCTCGCTGATCTACGAGGAGCTGAAGCGGCTGCGCGCGGAGGTCGGCTGGCAGAGCCCCGGCTGGGAGGACGCCATCGTCCACCACTACCAGTTGGCCGCGCACCGCCTCGCCAAACTGTCGCACGACCACGCCGTGCCGATCGTGAGCGTCCTGCAGCCGACGGTCCTGCGCAAGCGCCACCTCACCGCGGTGGAGCGCGGCGTCGCCTCCGGGGCGTTCCTCGCGTATCTCGACCGCCAGTACGGCAAGCTGGAGGCCTTCACCGCCGCCCTCGCGGCGCGCCGCCCCTACCGGCGTACTTTCACGGCCCTCGACCTCAGCGGGATCTTCCGCGCGCGGGAGGAGGGGACCTTCTACGACATCGTCCACTACGACGATCCCGCCCGCGAGATCGTCGCGGCGCGGCTGGCGGGCGAGGTTCGCGGCGCCCTGGAGCGGGCCCGGGCCCGCACGCTGTTCGCCCGCGCCAAGCAGCTCCTCGGCGGCGGGTAGCGCCGGGGTCGCCCCCCGCGCGATGCCGGCGGGGTCAGCCCTGCTCGGCCGAGCGCTTCACCCGGTGCGTGAAGATGACCGAGAGCCAGGGCACGACCGCGTGCTCGACCTCGATGGAGAGCAGCACCTCGAGGTGAAGGGCGTAGGGCAGGGTGAAGCGGAAGCCGCAGCGGGCCTCCTCCATCGTGGTGGGCATGTCGCCCAGCACCGCCGCGATCACGTCCGGCCGGTGGACGTCTGCGGGGATGCGCTGGACCTCGCCGTCGGCCTCCACGATCAGCGTCGCCTTGGCGCGGCTCGCCGAGACGACCCAACCGGCCAGCACCACCTGCCCGTCCTGGATCTCGGCCCAGACCCGGTCCTGGGGAGCCTCCAGGTTCGCGCGGGCGAAGGCATCCGGCAGCTCGCCGTCGAGCTCGGCCACGGTGCAGCCGACCTCGTACTTCTCGAAGCCGCGCCCCTCTCCGAAGATGCCGGCGAATTCCTTCTGATACCGGGCGATCCGCGCGTTCTTGATGTCCTCCGGCAGGCCCGACCACTGCCCCTTTTCCTGGATCGTGTAGACCGAGAGCAGCTCCCGCAGGAAGGCGATCCGGCCCTTGTCGGCGACGTAGAGGTTCATCAGCCAGTCGGCCGCCGACGCATTCTCGTAGTACGCCTCCGGCACCCGGCGCAGGGCCTCGGCGCGGTAGAAGCAGCAGGAGAAATTGGCGGTGAGCGGCGAATTGGCCAGCACCGGGAAGCTGATCGTGCCGGTGGGATAGCGGCCCTGCTCGTCGTGCGGCACGTAGGAGCCGGTGGCCGGGTAGTGGAGCAGCACCCAGTTGAAGCACATGTCGAGGCTGCGGTCGTTGCGCAGCATCCGCATCTGCATGGCGATCTTGCGGTCCGACAGCCAGTGATCGTCGGCCTCGCAGAAGGCGATGTAGCGGCCCGTGCAGGCGGCGAGGCAATCCTGCATGTTGCGCAGCATGCCGAGGTTCCGCGGCCGGGGCCGCACCACGATCCGCTCCGGATCGCGCGCCCGGTAGCGCTCGACGATCTCGGCCGTCCCGTCGGTGGACGTGTCGTCGCCGATCACGACCTGCATCCGGAACAGCCCGCGCTGGCCCAGCACCGCGTCGAGGCAGCGGCCGATCTCGGCGGCGTGGTTGTAGGCCGTGACGATGACGCTGACCGTGAGTTGCTCCATCAGCCAGGCGCGCAGCGCCTCGGGCTCGCCGGAGAGGGGATCGGGGGCGTCGAGGCCCATGTCGCGCAGGGCCGCGCGGGCGATGTCGGGATTGGCCTCGATCAGGCGCCCGAGGCTCGGCACGTCCGCCTCGTCGAGATAGGCCTCGGCCAGCCGCCGGAAGATCGATTTCTGCGCGGCCTCATAGCCCGCCGCGTAGCGGCCGCCGAAATGGCCGCGCAGCTTGCGGAAGAAGGCGATCTCGGAATGGCCGAGCTTCTTGTGGCGGGCGAGCTCGGTGGCGTAGGTCGCCCACATCCCGGCGGCGTGCTTGCGGTAGACCGCCATCACCTCCGGCAGGAAGCCGATGCGCCCGACCTCGGCGTGCATCAGGTGGACGTACCAGTCGCCGGGGGCGATGCCCTCGTCGAACGCGAACGCCTCCGCGCCGTGGTAGCGCCAGCGATAGAGCACGCTGTTGGTCTGGACGAAGTTGTGGGCCACGAGGTCGGAGAGCGACGGCTGCGGGCTGCACTGCTTCGGGTACAGCTCCTCGACCCCCGGCATGTCCTCGTAGACGACGCGGACCCGGTGGAAGCAGAGGGTGAATTCGGGGCGCGCCCGGAGGAAATCGACCTGCCGCTGGAGCTTGCGCGGGTCGGTCCAGTAATCGTCGCCCTCGCAGATCGCCACGAACGCGCCGCGGGCGCGCCGCGTGAGGTCGGCGAAGTTCCTGTTCGGGCCGAGATTTTCGGTGCGCAGGACCGCCACGAGGTTGGGATGCCGCGCGGCGTACTCGGCGATGATCTCGGCGGTCCCGTCCGTGGAGCGGTCGTCGCCGACGAGGAGCTCGAAGGGGAAATCCGTGGCCTGGCCGAGGATGCTCTCCAGGGTCTGCCGGATGAACGACGCCTGGTTGTAGCTGATGCACAGGACGGAGACGACCGGCCGGTTCCAGGCCGGCGCGGGCTGGGTCTCGGCCTGCGCGCGGATCCAGGCCGCGAAGGGATTGACGAAGCTGCCGTCGAAGCTCTCGTCGGGCGGCGCGGTGAAGTCGGCCCGGGGCCGGCGCCCGAGCCGGGCGCCGTACTTCACGTAGTGCTCCAGGGGCGACAGGTCGGTCAGGCCGACGTCGGGATAGCGCGTCGCGTACTCGACGTGGTCGAACAGGCCGCTGGCGTAGATGGTGGCGAAGTCGTCCTGCCACGGCTCGAGCGCGGGCGGAGCCGTGGTCGAGCCCGGCGCGTGCGCGCCTGCACCGTCCTGCATCGGTCTGACCCCTCGCACCCCACTCGGCTGGCCGCTCCCTAGATCACGGGGCGGAGTGGGTCAACGCGCCCGGAAGAGACAATGGGGCGATATTTCAGCTTTGATCGCGTGGTTTTACTTATCGCGTCCAGTCATATTGAAAGCGAAGACTTGCGAGATCGGTCGCGCCCGGCACCGCCCGGAGCGGAGGATCGGCGCTTACAGGGTCGAGGGAAGGCGCGCCTCTTCGGACCCGTGATTGTAATAGTGCAGGATCGGGTCGGCGCCGGCGTTGGCGACGTCGTCGTTGCACGCCAGGTAGAACTGGCGGTCGAACAGGCCGGAGGTCTCGAGCCAGCCGAGCATCGTCGCCTCGGGAACGACGGGGGCCCGGTCCGGCACCGCTTCGGCGGCCTCGCGATAGAGATGAGCGAACCGAGCGATGCGGGCGGCGACCTCCTTGGCGGCGGGACGGCGTACCGACGAGGCCACGACGCTCGACTGTTCGCCGGGCCGGCGACGCTGGAGATCGGCCTCGGCGAGGCGCACCAGCCGGGCCAGCTCGCCCTGCGCCTCCTTGAGCCGTGCCTGGGTCTCGGCGAGCTCGGCCCGCAGCGCCTCTACGTCCTCGCCCAAGGTTGGCTCCGTCTCAGTCCCGAAGCCCGACGGCGCTGCGGGGCACGCGGCCGCGCAGCAGGATCGGCCGGAGGCCGGCGCGCCGGGGCGCCCCTGTCGGGTCGAAGCCGGCTGTACGATCGGCCCCGGGACCGGTCAACCCTGCCCCCGCAGGGCGGCGCAGGCGCGGCCGGCTCACGGGCTGTCACGCCGCCAGCCCGATCGCGCCCTTCGGGCGCCGCAGCCGGCGGCCGAGGACCGCCAGGAGGGCGGCGGGCACGAGCAGCATCAGGGCGATGCCCACGATCCCGACCTGCCCGACGACGCGCCCGTAGGCGCCGCCGGTCACCCCGTCGTGCCACGACACCAGGGTCATGCCGAAGGCCGCCGCGACGAGGAGCACGGCGCCCTTGAACCACAGGGGCCAGGGCTCGCGCGGACCCGGTTCGGCAGCCGGCGCGGCGGCACGGGTCCGCGCGTGCTCCCGCTGCGCCAGGATCGCTTCGATCTGGTTCTGGAAGTCGGCCTGGGGCGGCCCGCTCCGATCCGCGGCCGCCGGGGTTGCGGCCGGCTCGCCCGCCGTCCCGCCGCCCAGGCCATCGACCAGCGGACCCGGGATCGCAGCCTCGGCGGCGATCATCAGGCGCGCCTCGTGCCGGCGCATGAACAGCCACAGCGCGACGGCGCCCAGCAGGACGAAGGCCAGGAGTCCGAGGCCGACCGGTCCCATGACGTTCTCGATGGAGCGCCCGCACAGGTAGGCGCCGAACCCCATGATGGCGGCCCAGGCCACGCCGCCCAGCGCGTTGAAGGCCATGAAGCGGCGGGCATCGAGCTTGTTCACGCCCGCGAGCACGGCCGCGTAGGCGCGCAGCATCGCGGTGAACCGGCCGAAGAACACGATCTTCCCGCCGTGCTGGCGGAACAGGTACTGGCCGAGCTTGAGCCGGCCGTGATCGAGCCCGATCAGGTGCCCTTTGCGCAGGAGCAGGGGCAGCCCCCAGCGGCGGCCGACCCAGTAGCCGGCGTTGTCCCCCAGGATCGCGGCGGTCGCCGCGATCGCCACGACGACCGCGATGTTGAGGTTGCCGGTGCTGCCGGCATAGGCCGCGGAGGTCAGCAGGACCGTCTCGCCGGGCAGAGGCAGCCCGGCGCTCTCCAGCGTGATGATGACGAAGATGGCGATGTAGCCGTACTGCGCGATCAGGTCGGCGATCGGCAGATCGTGCAGGAAGGACATGCGGTCTCCTCGCGGATCGATGCCGCCCTGTCGCCGACAAACGTGGCCGCTCCGGGGCGGCCACGGCCGGCTCATCCCGCGCGGGCGTCCCGGGGGGCCGGTTCCCCGGTGCGCGCCGCCAAGTGGGCGCGCATCCACGCGATGGTGCCGGTGAGCCCCGCCTGCAGGGCGACGCGCGGCTGCCAGCCCAGCTCGGACCGGATCAGCGCGGTGTCGAGCACGTTGGCGGGGACGTCGGCGGCGCGGCTCGCCCGGTGCACGCAGGGCAGGTGGTCCTGACCGAAGGCTGCCTTCAGTTCGCCGATGACTTGGTTGACGCTCAGGCCCCGGCCGCTGCCGACGTTCAGCACCTTGTGGGGGCCCCGGTAGGGCACGGCCCTCAGGAAGGCGTCGCTCACGTCGTCGATGTGCAGGAAGTCGCGCACGACCGCGCCGGTCCCCCAGACCTCGAGCGGCTGACCCGTGAGGACGCGGTGGATGTAGCTGCCGATCAGGCCCTGATGCTTGGTGCCGAGCTGAAACCGGCCGTAGGGGTTCGCGATGCGCAGGATCTGATAGTCGATCCCGTGCAGATGCCTGTAGAGATGCAGGGACTTCTCGATCATCAGCTTGCTGATCCCGTAGGCCGAGATCGGGTCGGTGGGCGCCTGCTCGGGGATCGGGATGGCGCGCGGGATGCCGTAGATCGCGCCTCCGGAGGACGAGAACACGAGCTTTCCGATCCGGGCCGAACGGCAGATCTCCAGCAGATGCAGGGTGGCGATCGGGGCGGCCGAGAGTTCCGCGGAGGGGTCCCGGTTGGAGCTCTCGGGAATCGACCCGGCGATCAGATGGAAGACGACGTCCTGGCGCTCCACCGCGTTGGCGAGGGCGAGGCGGTCGGCGAACTGGCCGGTCACCCGGGCGACACGCCGGTCCAGGACCGCGGCCTGCGGATGGCTGCGGCTGAAGCAGGTGACGTCGGCCCCCGCCGCCGCGAGGCGGTTGCAGAGGTTGAGGCCGAGGAAACCGCCGCCGCCGAGCACGAGGCAGCGGGCCCCCGCGAGATCCGGGGCAGCCCGGTCGGGGGCGGCGGGATCGGTCGGCGGCTCGCCGGCGCAGTCGCTCATGGCCGGGGATGGGGAGCGCTGACGTCCGGCCGGCCGTCGCCCGCCGCGATCAGGCGCTCGATCAGGGCGCGTGCCGAGTCCTGCAGGATGCGCCGGGTCGGCTCCAGGGATGCCTTGCCGGAGGCGCGGGCCGCCGCGTAGGCCGCCGCGTTGGCGGCATCCCAGAGGGCGGCGAGGATCGCTCCGCCGGCCGCTTCCACCTGATCCTGGATCGCGGTCCAGGCGGCCCGGTGGGCGGCATCCCAGGCCGCCGTGCGCACGAAGGAGCCGGTCTGCCGCAAGGTCAGGTTGGCGATTGCGGCCCGCGTGCGGGCGCGCTTCAGGTGGTCGCACAGGGCGGCGAGATCGCTCACCGCCCGGATTTCGGGTAGGCCGGCCAGCACGTCGGCCTCCACGTTCAGCTTGGCGAGGTGGAACCACGCCGGCAGGTGGGTGCGGATCAGCCAGTCGGTCACCATCCCGCCGCGGCGACGCTCCAGCGCCTCGGAACCGCGCGTTCCGACGAGAAGCGGGAGCAGCGGCAGGATCAGGCCGTCGCGCTCATCCTGCGGCAGACCGTCACTCCAGGTCCGGACGAAGGCAGCGAGGGTCGGGGACGCGCAGTCGGGCCGATCCGACGCGGGCTCGCCGGCGAGATGGGCCACCGCCTCCATGGCGCACATCATCCCGTCACGGCCGTTGCGCCGGCCCGCGGCCAGCGTTCGGATCCCTGCGATCCGGTGCGGGTCGATCTCCGGCCCTCCTGGCTCCACCATTCGAAGGTGTTCCTCATCCCTCTGCTCGGCCGCGGGCCGCCGCCCGGCGGCCCGCCGAACAGCCCGGGACGGGGATTTACCATCTCCCTGGCGGGACGCTAAGGGAGGTCCTGGCTGCGACGACGGACGCGCTGCCACCCCTAGGGCCGGCCCCGGCCAATCTTCGCAGCGCGCGTCGGCGCAGGGGGCGGCGGGTCGAGCGGACGGACATGTCTCAGTTCCTGGACCTCCTCAGAGATCATCGCGACGGACCGAGCGACTTGATCGCGCGGCTCGCCGCACTCGTGGCCGATCCCGCCGCGTCGGGCAGCAGTCCCGGCACGATGATCCGTCACCTCGACGCCCTGGCGTTCCGGCTGGACGGCGGCGGCGCGCCCGACTTGGCGGCCCGGGCCTACGAGCTGGCCGCCGCCCTGGCGGGACGGGACGGCGACCGCTGGACTTTGGCGGCCGCGGAGGCGCGTCTGCGCGACCTCTGCGCGCGCGCGCATTTCGCGGAGGCCGATCCCGTCATCGCGCGGCTCCGCGCGGCCGATGCGGGCCGGCTGCGGCCCAAGATCGTGGATGCCCTCGTCGAACGGGCTTGGTCGTTCGAACTGCGCGGCGAGGCCGAGGCGAGCGTGCAATGCTATCGGCTCGCGCTCGAACTCGACGGCTGCGGCTCCGGCCTCGTCTCCCGGGACGGGGATCCGCTGCCCAGGAAGATCAAGAACCTGAGGCGGCTCCAGCTCGACGCGCTGATCGAGGCCGGTGCGTTCGAGGACGCCGTCGCCCTGCACGAGACGACGCGCCGTCTGATCGGCGCCGGGCCCCTGGCGTGCTACGACATGGTCGGCGTCGCGGCTGTGGCCGGCCGGGCCGGCGTGCGCTACGCGGAGCTGCGACCGCCGCGCCCGATCCAGGAACCGCAGCTCAAGTTCACCGAGCCCCCGCCGCCCCTCACCTCGGAACCCGGGGATCTCGAGGCGCCGAGCCAATACCTCGCGCTCATCGAAGCCTGCCACGCCTTCCCGCGCAGCAACGTCGTCGTGAAGGGCGATCAGCTCATCTACGACCTCGCGGCCCATCGCCGCCGGAGCGACGTCCTGCTTCAGGACGGCGTCAATCCGGACCAGATCATGATGGCCGCCTTCGGGGCCACGCGGGCCCTGGTCGAGGTCCCGGAGGAGACCTTATCGATCGAGGCCGGACTGTCCATGTTCGGACTGCAGAGCCGCAATTACGGCCATTGGTTCTGCGAGTTCGTGCCGCGCATGCTCAGCTACAACGATGCGCGCTGCCCGGACGGCATCCCGCTCTGCATCGATGACCATATGCCGGCCACGCACGAGGAGGTGGTCAGGCTGCTCGACGAGCGGAACCGGCCGATCATCAAGCTGCCTCCGAAACCCGTCGCGTTCGGCCTGCTCGGCCTCGCGCCAGTGCCGGCCTTCTTCCCATTCGAGATGAAGCCGGGCCGGCGCGTCTACGACACGATCTGGCCGGCCGATATCCTGGTGGACCTGCGCGCCCGCGTTCTGAAGCGGGCCCGGGAACGGGGCGCACTCAGCGGCCCGACCGGCCGACGGCTCTTCATCTCCCGCAAGGCCTTCACCCAGCGCCAGCTCGTCAACGAGGTCGAGATCGCCGAAGCCCTCGCCCCGCACGGCTTCGAGGTGATCACCCCGGAGACGATGACCTTCCTCGAGCAGGTCGACGCGTTCCACGCCGCCGACATCATCGTGGGCTCCTCGAGTTCGGCGCTGACCAACGGCTTGTTCTGCCGGCCGGAATGCCGCATCCTCGGCCTGATACACGCCCATCTGGGCTTCAATTTCCGGGGCTACACCAGCTTCATCGAGGCGGGCGGCGCCCGGATCAGCTTTCTTCGGGGTCGGACGGAGAACGAAGCGGGCCACGCCTTTCATGCCAGCTACAGCATCGCTCCGAGCGAGATCGTGGCGGCGCTCGGCGGCCTGCTCGCGCGGTCGGTCCCGACCCCGGCTCCCCCGGCGGCGGCGCAGGCTCCGCGCACGTTCGTCGGACGCGTGATCGAGGCCCTACCGCGCGTTCGGCGAAGTGGCGCCGACTAAGCTTGTGGTTGTATTCGTGGCACGCTGCCCGCAAAGGAGGCCCCGGTCCGTTGCGGATCTAAGCACTTCGGCTTAGGACGCACATCACACTGGGGTGATCAGTGCGACGTGCCGCACGACGGCCTGAAACCGGGCCGCGAACCACGCTTCAATGATTGGACCGCCCGGCGGAAGAGCGTCGCGCGCGATTACGCCGGGGGCGGCATGGAAAGCATGACTCAGCCACACCTGATCGAGTTCCGCCACATCCTCGACGAGAGAGGCGCCCTGACACCGATCGAGGCCGAAAAGGACCTGCCGTTCGCCATACGACGCGTCTACTTCATCTACGACGTCTCGCGCGGCGCGATGCGGGCGGGCCACAGCCACAAGGAACTGCAACAGGTTCTGATTGCGGTCTCGGGCAGTTTCAATGTCCACTTGGACGACGGCCGCTCACGGACGACCTTCACGCTCAGCAGACCGAACATCGGCCTCTATGTTCCGAAGATGATGTGGCGCGATATCGACGAATTTTCGGGCGGGGCAGTCTGCCTCTCTCTTGCTTCGGAACATTATATGGAAAGCGATTACTATAGAGATTACAACGATTTTCTTCGCGCCAAAGGAATTCTTTAAAGGATACCGGGAATGAAAGTTCCGTTTCTCGATCTCAGCCTTCCGCACGACGCCATTCGCGGCGATCTCGATCTCGCGTGGCACCGCGTGCTGAACCGTTCACGCTACATCCTGGGCGAGGAGGTCGAAGCTTTTGAATCGGAATTCGCCGCGTATTGCGAGGCTGAACACGCTATCGGTGTCGCAAACGGCCTCGACGGACTTATATTGATCCTACGCGCCTACAATATTGGGGCAGGCGACGAAGTTCTTGTCCCGTCGAACACCTTCATCGCGACGTGGCTCGCGGTCAGCCAGGTCGGCGCGACGCCCGTCGCCGTCGATCCCGATCCCTCGACCTACAACATGGATCCGCTCGGGGCGGCACGGGCGATCAGCAGCCGCACCAGGGCGATCATGCCCGTCCATCTCTACGGTCAAACGGCCGACATGGCGGAGCTCCGCGCACTGGCACGACGGCACAACCTGATCTGCATCGAGGATGCGGCGCAGGCCCACGGCGCGACCTTCGAGGGGCGCAGAGCCGGCAGTCTCGGCGATGCGGCCGCCTTCAGCTTCTATCCCGGCAAGAACCTGGGCGCCCTCGGCGACGGCGGTGCCGTCACGACATCCGATACGGTGATCGCCCGTCAGGTCCGTGAACTGGCCAATTACGGCTCACGCGAGAAGTACGTGCACCGCCTGCAGGGGGTGAACTCCCGTCTCGACGAGTTGCAGGCCGCGCTCCTCCGCGTCAAGCTGCGCCACCTTGAGGATTGGAACGCCCGTCGGCGGGCGATCGCGGCCACGTATTGTGCCGACCTCGCCGATACGGGGCTGATTCTTCCGCAAGTCGATCCCCGGGCGGGCCCGGTCTGGCACCTGTTCGTTGTCCGAACCGAGCAGCGCGACGCGCTTGCCGCCCATCTGGAGCGGGCCGGCGTCACCACGCAGATCCACTATCCGATCGCGCCCGCCGATGCCGAGGCGTATGCCGGAGCGCCCGTCGCCGGGAACAGCCAGCTTGGACGCACGCTGGGGCGCGAGATCCTGAGTCTGCCGATCGGCCCGCATCTCCGGGACGATGAGGTTCAGCACGTCGTGGCGGCCTGCCGTGAGGCGACGAGCCCGCCCCGTCGCGCCGGGATAGCCTGAGGTTCGTCGTATCGCGATCCGCGGCCCCGCCAGCGGATCGCCGGAGCGGCATCCGCATCCCGCGGGCGGCGCAGCGCCGCCCGCGGAGCGCGGCTCCGACCCCGCCCGCCGGGCACCACAATCGCCACCTCGAACGAGAACGGAAGCGCACCGTGACATCGCCGTCCTCCCCTTCCGCCGGAACTCCTCCCGAGGCTCCTGAGAACCCTCTCGAACGCCTCCGGACCGATCGTGGCGTCGACCTCGCGACGGTCGACCTGACCTTCGAAGGTTTCAGGGCGCTCGCCCAGAACCCACACCTCACCGCCAACGAGCGCATCGGCTTTCCCGACGCGTACCGCGACGGTTTCGAGGAGGCGATCCTCCGCGACATCGTCGCGAAACTGCCCGTGCTGCTCGGTGAACGGGCAACCATCGTCGATATCGGCCCGGGCTGCGCCGGCCTGCCGCATCGGCTCATCGACCTTTGCCGGCAGCGCCAGCATCGCCTCGTCCTGGTCGACAGCCACGAGATGCTTCAGCAACTGCCGGACGTGGATGGAGTGACCGTCAAGATTGCCGGATCGTTCCCGGCGGCCTCGAGCGCCATCCACGACGCAGTCCCGTCAGCGGACGCCGTTCTCTGTTACAGCGTGTTTCACTACATCTTCGCGGACGGCAATCCGTTCGACTTCCTCGACAGCGTCATTCAGCTTCTTGCCAGCGGCGGCCGAGCCCTGATCGCAGACATTCCGAATATATCCAAGCGTCGCCGCTTCTTCGCAACAGAAACCGGTCGTCAATACCACAAGACATTTACGGGGACGGATACCGAGCCAGATCTGCGATACAACGAACCGAGCCGCGGCAAGATCGACGATGCTGTGCTGCTGGGCCTCATGCAGCGAGCCCAGGCCGCGGGGGCGGACGCCTACCTGGTACCTCAAGCGTCAGACCTGCCGATGTCGAATCGGCGCGACGACCTTCTCATCACGAGGGCCTGATCCATGAAACCTTTGATCATTTTCGGCAATGGCGAAATCGCCAGCATGGCCTATGAGTACTTCACTCACGACAGCGAATACGAGGTCAAAGCCTTCTCGATTTCCGAGGAATACATCGATCAGCCGACCTTCCATGGACTGCCCGTGATCGGCCTGTCGGCCGTTGCGGAAACATTCCCCCCGGACACCTGCGCGGCGTTCGTGGCGATCGGCGACTCGAAGCTCAACCGCGTCCGCGCCGAACTCTGCGCACACGTGAAAGCGCTCGGCTACACCCTGGCCTCCTACATCAGCAGCAAAGCTTTTGTCTGGCATAATGCGAAGATCGGTGAAAACTGCTTCATCCTAGAGAACAACGTGATCCAGCCGTTCGTCGAGATCGGGAACGACGTGACGTTGTGGAGCGGCAATCATATCGGCCATCGATCCGTCATCGAGGATCACGTCTTCGTAAGCTCGCACGTCGTCATCTCGGGCTTCTGCAGGATCGGGGCCTACAGCTTCCTCGGCGTGAACGCCGCCATCGGACACGGGGTCACCATCGCGAGCGACAATTTCGTCAGCATCGCCTGCAGCATCACCCAGTCCACCGAGCCGGACAAGATCTATCAGGGCAATCCAGCCGAGCCGCGCAAGATTTCCGCTACCCGTTTCTGTCGAGTCCGCTAACGATGTCCTTGTCGGTTCGCCCCTTCTCGCCCGACCAGACGGCCGCCTGGAATACCCATAACGAGAGCGCGCTGAACGGACATTTCCTCTTCGATCGCGGTTTCATGGAGTATCATGCCGATCGCTTCCGCGATGCTTCGGTCATGGTCTTCCGTGAGGACACCCTGATCGCGACGATGCCGGCCAACGTCGTCGGCGATACAGTCTATTCCCATCAGGGGCTGACGTTCGGCGGCCTCCTCGTCGGCCGCACGCCGACCGACGTCGTCGTGTCGATCTTCGAAGCCTGCCTCGGCTTCTACGCGGATCTCGGAGCCAAGGAACTCGTCTACAAACCTTCCCCCCCGATATATCACCGCGGCCTCGCGCAGGCCGACCTCTACGGCTTGTTTCGCACCGGGGCCCGGCTCACGCGGCGGGACGTCACCACCACGATCGATTACCATAACCCCGGAAGCCTGTCCTCCCGCCGCAGGCGGGGGGTCAGCAAGGCTCAGAAGCTTGGTTTGACCGCGCAACAGAGCGACCGCTGGCCGGAATTCTGGCGCATCCTCGAGCAGACGCTCCAAGAGCGCCACGGCGTCGCCCCGGTCCACGCCTTGTCCGAGATCGAGATGCTGGCCGCCCGTTTTCCCAACAACATCAAACTCTTCACCGCCCAGCAGGACGCCGACGTCGTGGCGGGCGTCGTCGTCTTCGAAACCCCTACCGTCGCGCACGCCCAATACATCGCGGCCAGCCGATCCGGCCGCGACGTCGGGGCGTTGGATCTCCTGTTCAACTGGCTGATACAGACCTATCAGCCATCGAAGGGGTACTTCGATTTCGGCATCTCCACCGAGGAGGGTGGCCGGGTCCTGAACCAAGGCCTTCTGACACAGAAGGAGGAGTTCGGTGGCAGCGCCGTGATGCACGACACGTACACGGTGGCGTTGCAGGGCTGATGCGCCGTTCAGCGCGGGTGTCGACCGTCGAGCGCCACCGATGCCGGGCAACACCGACCCGTCCGCCGGCTCCGCCCGCCAAGGCGGCGGCGCAGTTGGCGGGCGTCGGCGGGTCCGAAGGTCCCCGCGGCGACCGGGCGCGAAACGTGACTCGATCCGTCGATCGTGCGAAGAATCCCCGAAATGAGGACACTGTCGCGTCTGGACGCCCGCGACAAGTCATGCGTGGATGAGTGATGGTTATCGACCGGCTTCGAGCAACCCCTCCGCTGAACAGCCGGCGCCGCTCATACCTGCGGCTGGCAGAGCAGACCGACGCCCCGCTCATTCACAGCTTGCGGTCCGATCCGAAGCTGAATCGCTTCCTCAACGCTCCGCCGGCGAGCGTGCACGATCAAGCAGCATGGCTGAAGCGGTACAAAGACGACGAGGCGGCGGGCCTTCAATATTACTTCATCATCATGTCGGGCATGCAGGAACGCGGCACCGTTCGCATGTACGATTTCCGAACGGTGGAGGGACTCCGGTCCTTCTGCTGGGGAAGCTGGATCATCGCGCCGCCGCCGGTCATCGGTCTGGCCAGCTATACAGCCTTGGCGATCTACGAGCTCGGTTTCGAACATCTGAATTTCGAGCACGCCCATTTCGATGTTCGCCGCGCCAACCAGAACGTCGTCTCGTTCCACCTCCGGTCGGGAGCCAAGATCGTGGACGAGGACGAGCAGGATTTCTTCTTTCACTTCTCTCGGGACGCGTACGTGCAATTCAAAGCCGCGCAGGCCCACACCCTGACGCGGCATTCCGCTGAGATCCCCGAGGCGGAGGAGGTCGCTGCCGTCGACAGCTGATCCCGCTATGTCCGTTGGACGGCATCCGACCGGATAGCCAACAGTCTACGCACGATCGACACATCCGGCAGCACCCATGGCGATCCCCTACGCCCTCCCGATCTTCGAGCGAATCCGGCTCTGGATCGCGGCGCGCATCGTCGACAAGCATTATTACCTCGACCGAAACGCTGACGTCGCAGCCGCAGGCGTGGATCCGGTCGAGCACTTCGCACGGTACTGGCGTGCCGCGCCGCTGCGCGCACCGAGCGCCCGGGCCGAGGCTTGGTACTACGCGGTGTCGCCCCTCCTCGTCCTGACCCTGCGCCTTCTCGGCCATGACCGGCCGGACGTGACCGACTGCTTCCGCTACCGCATCAATCAGCTCTCGACGCGCAGCGGGCTCGCCGTCCAACTCAAAGCCGCGCACGCGATCGCGCGGTTCCTCGCGAAACGGCCGCCCGCGTCCCGGCCGGACCGAACCTCGGCGGACGGGCTCGGGTCCACTTATCCCGTCTTCAGGCTCGGGCTCGATCGTGCCGGATGGGTCGAGCGGCAGGTCGTCGACCCGGCCGGCCTCTTCACCTTCACCGATCCTGCGGTCGCGCTCAGCGACCGCCCCGGTATGAACCGGACGATCCCGCGCCCCGAACTCGCGCTGGCAAGCATCGACGACGCGGCGGTGTTCGGCTTCTCACAGATCGTGGCGCACGCATCCTTCGTTGTCTATGAACCCGAGGCCGACCCGGCCTATCAATACACCAGCCGCCAGTGTGAATTCGTCATCACCTGCTACAGGTCACCGGCCGACCGGGTCGTCGCGCGTGTTCCGGACCGGGCCGACTCGGCGGTCGACGAGGCCATCCTTCTCGTCGGGCGATGCAGCGCGAATTATTTCCATTTCTTGATCGAATACATGACCAAGGGCTACATCATAGAGAAAGCCGGCCTTTCACCCGAAATACCCCTGGTCGTCACCGACGACCTCTTCCCTCAAGAGCTGGAGGCCATCCGCCTCGTCTTCCCGGAAAGGCCCGTGATCGCGCGCCGTCATGCCAGCCGTCTGGACGTCAAGAAGCTCCATGTCCCCTCCCTGATGACGTTCATCCCCGACTCGCCCACCGTGGCGTTCTGGCAGGTCGCCGCCGTTCATGAAGCGAGCCTGTCATGGTTGCGCGAGCGGGTCATGAGGACCCTCGGAAGGCCGGGCGACGAGCCGACGCGCCGGATCTACCTCGGTCGGTCAGCGGGCCGAAACATCAGCAACGCCGCGGAGGTCGAGGCGGTCTTCGCACGGCACGGCTTCGACATCATCAATCCGGGGCAGCTGAGCTTCTCCGAACAGGTGGCGCTGTTCGCCAGCGCCCGCTGCATCGCGGGCCCGATCGGGTCCGCATTCTCCAATCTGGTCTTCGCGTCCCCAGGTACCCTCGTCCTGGGTTTGGTTTCCCCGTTCGCGATCGAGTTCTCGATTTTCGCGAGCCTCGCCACGTTCGCCGGGTGCCGGTACGTGGCCGTGCCCGGTCGACGGGACGATTTCGACCGCGAAAGAGCGGTCAAACGACCGTCTCTCGAGGTCACGCACGGGAACTACGCCATCGATATCGGCGAGATGGAGCAGATCCTGCGCGACCTGCTCTAGGGGCGAGCGTCCCTTTCCAAAGCCTACGACGCCGTCGGCGCACGCGCGACGCCGAAACCCTCCCGTCCGTAGCCGTTTCCATTGTAGAACATCAGCCATCCGGACGCCGTGTGCACACACGTTCCGAAGGCGACCATCTCGCTCTCCCACGGTTCGCGCGGCGCATCGAAGCCAGCCACGGTCCCCGTCCGCCGCCACGTCCGGCCGTCGTCGGTCGAGCGGGCCCATTCCATCTGATAGATCCTGCTCGTCGACCGCGACGAGAACAACATGACCAGATCATCGCCCGATCCGAAGATCTGAGGGCGCGTGAGCCCGAACTCGTCGGGGGTAATCGGAGCAACGACTTCCGTATCGGTTCTCGACCAATCGATGCCGTTCTCGGACTCGCAGTAGCTGATCCCGTAAATCGGTGCCCAGGCGCCGCCGCTGGGCCGGATAAACTGGCCCTGTCCCGCGGACAGCCACATGCGCCAGCGCGCGTGCCTGTCGTCCGGCGGCATGACGAATGGCGTCGAGCGGACGAGATAGTTCTGGTTTGTCCGCTCGAGAACCGGGACGTTCTGCACGCGCTCGAAGCTCTCGCCACCGTCGCGACTGATCGCCAGGCCGCCCAGGATGAAGTACGGGACCCCTACGCTCCGCTGCCAGCCGTTATAGTAGAGCCAGATCTCCTCCCCGATCCTCAGCACTTGGACAGGCGTGACGCCGCTGTCGTCGAAGGCCCCGGGCGGGCCGAGATCGAGGACGGGCTGCTCGCTCACCCGCAGGATCTTCGTGGGATCCTCGGCATCGACGTCGACATAGCCGACGCGCCCTCTGCTCTCCGGATCCAGGAACGCCACGAACACCCTGATCGTCCGCTCATCGACGACCAGGGGAGTGGGGACGAAGGCGTGAGAGTTCATCCATGTCCCGGCCTTGTCGGCACGATAAACACGTCCGATTCGGCTCCATGACAGAGCGTCGATCGAAACCATTCACGAACTCCAGATTCTCACGCACGACGTGCCGGCATCGCTCCGGCACCTGGCGCAGTCAGTCGGAACAGAACGGTCACTGGACACACGGGTCCAATGATGACCGTCGGTGGCGGCGGCCATCGCAGCCTCTCGGCTCTCTGTGGCACGGCGGATCGGCAGGCAGCCCGGAGTATAAGCCTGTCGACCGGCCGAGAGAAGCCGCCGCCCCACCGTTCCGGAACCTGGACCCGCGCGCCCGCCGCGAGCCGCCTCCGCGCGGCGGCTAGGCCTGAGCGGGCTGACGCCGCCGAACCCGGCGTCCGTTCATGTAGACGGCGTCCAACAAATCCGACTTCAGGAGGAAGGCCAACGCGTCCTCGGGCCTCTCGACGATGGGCTCACCGGGTCCGTTGAATGACGTGTTGAGGACGACCGGGGGCACACCACGCGCTTCCAATCGGGTGAGCAGCTCGAACATCAAGCCGTCGGAGGCGACCACCGTCTGGACCCGGGAGGTCCGATCGACATGGATGACCGCCGGAATGCAGGCCTGCCCATGGGCGTTCGCCGTATGCGTCATCAGCATGAAAGGCGACTGGTCCGGGCCATCCGCGAAAAACGTCCGCAGACGATTCTCAAGCACGATCGGCGCGAACGGTCGCCAAGCCTCCCGGCCCTTGATCCGGTTCACGCGTCCCCAATTGTCGCTTCTGGCGGGGTTGGCGAGGATCGACCTGTGGCCGAGCGCACGCGGACCGGTCTCGCTTCGACCCCGGTAGACGGCCACGACGCGGTCGTCCAGGAGGTCGGTCGCGATCTCCGCCGCCTCGTCGGCGCAATCCACCCATTCTATACCGTCGGCAAATCGCTCGAGCGTCGCGGCGATCTCAGCGTCGTAGCTGGTTCCGATCAGGGCGCAGGCACTGGTGATCGGCGCCTTCGCCCCGACCGGCTGATCCAGAAGATTGTGCCAGAGCCACCACGCGGCTCCCAGCGACAGGCCGCCATCATCGCAATGGGGTTCGACATAGACGTCGTCGAACAGGCCGCTTCCGGCCAGCTTGCTGTTGGTCGGGCAGTTCAGCGCGACACCGCCGCTCAGGCAGAGGTTCCGATCCCGGTTCCCGCCATCCGCCAGCGCAGCCTGCGCGATCTCGATCACGCGGAACACGGTGTGCTCCACCAGCTTCTGCGCCGAATGCGCGATCGCGGTGTTGGCGGGATGGAGCGTATCCTCGGAGCCGACATCCGCCCGGGAAAACCCGTCGCGCTCGGCGCGCAGAAGCAGCGCGGCGACCACGCCCTGGATCGATCCATCCTCGGGCTTGATGCGACCCGCCGCCATCAATTCCGCACGCCATTCGGCGGCCGGATTCGACCAATCCTTCTCGGTCCCGATCAGGGCTTCGTCGAGCAGCGATCGGTCGCTGTACGACGACAGCCCCATCAATTTCCCGGCTCCGCCTATCGCGCCGAGGCCGCACAGGATCGCAACGGTGTCGTAGAACTGACCGCAGGCCAAGTGATGCGGCGTCAACGGTTGGATCCGATGGCCGTCACCCCGCATAATGAACCCGCCATCGATCCCGACGCCGCCATCATGCGTGACGATCAGCGACTTGCCGAAAGGGGACGAGTAGAAACTGGACGCCGCATGCGCGGCGTGATGGTTGATGAAGGCGCCCGGGATCGCTCGCCCGTTTAGACGAACCTCGATCGGATGGTGCAGGCCGCGATGGGTATCGTCCAGGGCAGCACCGTGGGCGACACGGTCCCGCAGGTCCGCCAGGCCGCAGGGCTCAGCCCAGCAACCCGGCCCGATCAAGGGTGAAAGATATTGATCGATCTGCCAGTCCCTGAGCGCCGCCGGCGGGATGCGCCGAGCCTGCGCCAAGTGCGCGATGAAGTTCTCCGCCATATGCCTGACGAAGTCCTCATTCGGCACGTGCCCCGACTCGAACGAGCGGGTCAGCAGCAATCGTCCATCCTCGGCTGACCAGTAGGGGGATGGCGAAATCGCCCTGAAATCTTCTCGTCCCAGAAGGTCTTTGTTCAGGAACGAGCCGGTCGGCGCGGAGCTCTCGTAATTGATGTAGCTGCGGTCGTTGATCAGGAGCGGCATGGATTGCGTCGCCGTCAGGGCGACGAAATCCACGTCGCTCTCGTCGATGTGAGCCGCGCGCAAGGCGTGCTGTATCAGGTCCTTGTCGATACCGAAGTCGTGCCGTCGGCGCGTGATTCTCTCTCGCAGCACGTGGGAGACGATGGCCCCGTCCCGGAGGACCGATGCGGATGCGTCATGGCCACACATCAGACCCAGAACATGGGTCGGCTTGCCTCGATCCGTCATCCACAATCCCTTCCAACATCCCTTGGGCTTCGATGAGACGGTGACGGCGTTTCGGCAGAGAAGTGTCCATACGCCGCGACGGCCGGGATGGCTGATCAGGAAGAAGGGCGTGCCATGAGATCAGGCTTCGACCGGCAACCGCCGGCAAGTGAAAGCATGGGAACAAGCCCCACCGGCGAGGGCGGGGACCTTCAAGCCTCCTACAGAACTCAATCGGCCGACTCGACTGCCGAACGCGGCTCAGGGGCCCTCTCGAAACGGGCGAACCACGACGCATACAATCCCGACGCGACGATCTTTAGTGATGGAACAGCGCGCTTGTCCAGTGCTCAAATTCAATAGGCGCTCCATTCATCTATCACCATTTCTCGTTCACACCCACAGCCGCGATGTTGAGGGCAACGATGCTTGATAGAGATTGATAAGATCCGCAGGTATTATCACGCACGCCGCCAGCAGGATGTCACTCCGGGAACAATACCGGCATCTCGGCACCCCCTTGCGACAAGTCAGATGCACATTGTGACAATATTCACAGACGATGTCAGATGATCTCCCAGTCAAAATCCCACGCTCGCCGACGCGCCGGCCGAGGATACCGCCAGCGCGGCGGTCGATCGTGCCGTCCGAGACCGCGCCTTCAGATCTCGCGCTAGCGCCCCAAGGTCACGCGATCTCCGCGAGACCTTCAGCCAACAGAATCATCCTCAAACCATCGACGTCGATCGAAAACGATTCGTGCATCTCCTCGACCGAGCGCTTCCGATACACCTCGTGACGGCTACTTTTGCCCAAGTCGTTGGCGTAGACTTTGTAGGAAGCCCCGGTGAACTGAGCCAGATTGGGGAAGACGGGCAGGGCGGCCGCGTGCGGAGAGGCGAGACCGATCATCGTGGCCCCTGGGGAGCAGAAGATCACATTCGTGAAGGCCGCCCCGACGGGCCCGACGAGCCACTCCGCCGAGGAGAACATCGCCACCTGCTCGACGAACGACAGGTCCCCCGGATCGACGATCTCGAACCCGAACCCGCGCAGGAGCCCTTCGATCTCGTGGTTGTTGATGATGCCGCGGCCGGCCCTTCGCGTGAGGTAGATCTTCTTGCCGAACCGACTCGCGATGCCGGCGCGTTCGATGTGATCGAGCACCTTGCCCCGCAACCAGCGCAGGCTGTTGAAATTGTAGATGGCCGTCTCGTGGAGATCCAACTCGATCGTGTCGGGGAGGAACGTCATCACCGCTGGCACATGGAGCATCTTCACGTCGTACCGCGCGGCGGGCGGCCTGCTGAGGATGCGGCGGTTCCCGAAGATGATCTCGACCGCCTCCCGTTCCTGAGGGTAAAGATCCTCATCGAGGATCAGAGGCGTGTCTCTGGAGAAGTCGCTCCGCTCGAGGATGTACCCTTTGGTCAGGTACTCGATCATGAAGTGATAATAATTCGACCCGCATCGGCCGGAGATGAGAACGGCCTCGTCCAGGATCCGGTCGGGCGCAGCGGGGATCAGCACGCGGCAGGTCGAGTCCGCATCGTCGTAATCATGCACGAACCGCCACTGCCCGGCCACGAAGCCGAAGCGCGGATCGGCCGCGGGCTCCACGATGCAGAACTGGGACCGGGATACGATCTGCGAGGCGCCGAAGACCTGCGCGTCCTCGATCCGAGCCGTCCAGAGCGCGGGCGTCGGCGAGGAATGCGCCTCCCTGTCGAAGCGTATCGTGAGGATGTCCGGATCCCGCGTCTCGAACGGATGCGACGCCTCGACCATCGTGACGCCGTCATCCGCGCCGAGGCGATCGGCGACCCTCACGACACGCACGCGTTCCCCACTCGGATTGGGCCGGGTCGCTGCGCCGAACACGCTCGGCTCGTCCGGCACGACGACCACTGCCTCCGGCGTTACGACCTCCGCATCTTGCGGACTCGACGGGTCTTCGACATCATCTTGCACGGTGGACCCGACAGGATCCGGATCTCCTGCGGCCTCGGCCCGCTCAATGACGTCACCAGTTTCAACCGGCGCGACGACGCCGAATTCGTCGCCGACCGCCTCCGGCGTCGCCGCGTCGACGGGCGCGCCCGGCACCGCCGTCAAGGCCAGGTAAGCGGAGGATGCGCGTTCGGACAGACGCTGCTGGAGGCTCGTCCAAACAGACTTGGCCGGCCGATACTCCAGCTCCAGCCAACGGTGACGGTTGTTTTCATACCAGTCGAGCCGCGGCCGCCTCATCCATGACGAAAATATCAAGCAGCACAGCGGAGATATCCACACATACAATCTTGCATAAAACTCGTTTGGAACCCGGATGGGATGATCGTGCCCAAAATTGACGTAATGTTTGACCGGATTCGCGCCAGAGTCTCTAACATCGGCATAAGTCTTCAAGTAATATTTTTCGTCAAATACGAATTTCGACTCAATCTTTCTTATAGATCGCATAATAATTTTTACGAAATGCGTCATCCGCACAGGTCCCCCAAACGTTGGCGCGAGCTCACGGATGCCTGATCAGCGCACACAAGCATTACACCAAGAAGCTGATCCTTCACGGCAAGATCCCCGCGGCTGTCAACAACCTGCCGGCTCATCGGGTCATCAGGGCCGTGCAGAAGACCGCCATCTCGGCTCAATTGCGTTGCAGGCGATCTTGCACGGGGGCGATTTGTAGCCACCGGAATTTTTCAGCGTCACGGCAGCCCATGCCGGACAAGAAATCGAGAACCGAGACGAGCCCCCCGGCACCGCATCGAAGCGCAGGCGGCTGTCAGCCCGGCCCGGAATCCGGGGCCGGCATCTGGTCCCGGTGAAAATTCACACTCGATCCCGGACGATCGCGCTGATCGTGTCGCAGATCCGCTCGGCGCCGTCCCGGCCCAGGGCACCGTAATACGGCAGACACAGGACCTGGTCGGCGACCCGATTGGCCACCGGCAGATTCTCCCGCCGGCTGCTGGGCCTCGCCGCGTAGGGCACGTAATCGCTGCACAACGGGTAGAAGTATCGGCGAGCGAATATGTTGAACCGCTTCAGCGCTTCGTAGAGAGCGTCCCGGCTTACCGGCGACACGTCCCGGTCGATCCTCAGACAGTAATATTGCAGGCTGTCGGCCTGCAGGTCCGGCGTCTCCGGCACATGGAAGCCCGGCAGATCCCGCAACCGATCGGCGTAGACCTCGGCCAGCGCGAAGCGCCGCTCGCGCTCGGGCCTGACGGCGTCCACGAGGCAGAGGCCGAGGGCCGCCTGCAACTCGTTCATCTTGCTGTTGATGCCCACCGCCTGGACCGTCACCTCGTCGGTGATCCCGAAATTCTTCAGCAGATCCATGCGGCGCCGGAGCGCCGGATCCTCGGTCACGATGGCACCGCCCTCGGCGGTGTGGAACAGTTTCGTCGCATGAAAGCTGAACATGGTCGCGTCGCCGAAGCTCGCGATCGGCCTCCCGCGGACCTTGGTGCCGAACGCGTGTGCCCCGTCGTAGAGGACGCGGAGATTGTGCCGGCGCGCGATCTGCTCGATCGCATCCACGTCGCAGGGGTTGCCGTAAACGTGCACCCCGAGGATGGCCGAGGTGCGCTCCGTGATGGCGGCCTCGATCCGGGTCGGGTCGAGGGTCATGGAATGCGCCTCGATATCGACGAAGACCGGCTCGATCCCGTGCCAGGAGAGCACATGCGGCGTGGCGGCGAACGTGAACGGCGTGGTGATGACCTCGCCGGTAAGGTCGAGCGCTTTGACGGCCGTCATCAGCGCGTTGGTGCCGTTGTTGAACAAGGCGATATGGCCATCGCCGAGATGGTCGTGGAGACGCCGCTCCAGCTCGATGTGCTGGGGACCACCGTTCGAGAGGATGGCGCAGTCCCAGATCGCCTCGAGATGCCGGGTGAAGGCCGCGAGATCCGGAATGATGGGACGGGTGACGTAGACGGGCTCTTCGAACGGTCGCGGTTGCGCGCTCATGAGAACTCCTGCCGATGCTCGGGCCAGGAGCCGATCATCGTAAATCCAATGCGGTGGCTTCCTCGATCTGGCCCAGCAGTTGGGCAGAGCTGAGGCGGGTCAGATCTGTCGTTGTTGCGAGGCCACGATATCGGGCCGAGGCCAGAGCGTCGCGTCGTCGGGCAGGGCACGCAGCACGTTGCAGCCCATGCCGACGGTGACCCCTCGTCCGAGCGTGAGCCCCTGGAGAACCTTGGCGAGCGGCCCGACGAGGCTGTCGGCGCCGATCGTGCAGCGGCCACCGAGGAAGGCGCCCGGCGAGATCGTGGTGTTGTCGCCGATGACCGTGTCGTGCCCGATGATCGCCGCCGAATTCAGGACGCTGAAGCGGCCGAGCCGGGCATCGGCGTTGACGATCACCCCGTGCGCCACGAAGGCGCCGGCGCCGACCGCGACGTCCGGGCTCACGATCGCGCGGGGCGAGACGAGGGCGGGGCAGGGGAAGGCGTGCCGGTCGAGCCAGGCGATGAGTTCGGCCCGGGCCCGGATCGCGCGGCGGCTCACGCCGCCCACCGCCAGGACGACGCCGTCGTACTCCGAGCGATCAGCGAGCAGCGCATCGAGGTAACCGCGGTGGCGGCCGACCTGGACCTCCGGAGCGGTGGAGTAGGTCGCCTCGACCGTGTGGCCGAGGGCCCGGGCGATCTCGGCGATCTCCTTGGAGAAGCCGCCGCCGCCGATCAGCGCCAGGCGCTGCGCCGGCCCGGTCACAGCATGGCCCCGCCGTCGACCCGCAGGATCTCGCCGGTGACGTGCCGGGCCTGGGGGGACATCAGGAACGCGATGGCGTCGACCACCGAGTCGACGGTCGCGGCGCCCGCCGGGCTGCGCTTCTCCAGCCCCTCCTTGAAGTCCGCTCCGTAGAGACGGGCATGGGCCTGGGTCATCTCGGTATCGAGCCAGCCGGGGGCGACGGCGACGGCGCGTCGGGGGGCGAGCTCCCGGGCGAGCCCCTTGATCAGGGCGTCGAGTCCCGCTTTGGAGGCCGCGTAGGGCACAATCGCGGGCTCGGGCCGCTGCGCCGCGATGGACGAGACCGCGCAGAACACCGCGTCCCGGGTCGAGACGCGGGCGCTCCCGAAGGCCGCCGCGAACAGGGTCGGCGCGACGAGGTTGGTGCGGTAGAGGCGCTCGACCTCCTCGACCCCGAGGCTGCGCAGCGGCTTGATGACCTGGACGCCGGCGCAATAGACCAGCCCGGTCAGCAGCCCCCGCTCGGCCACCGCCGCCTGCAGGATGCCGGCGATCGCGGGAAGATCGGTGACGTCGCCCGCGACCGTGGCGATGCCGAGGGCCTCCAGCTCCGCGAGCCGGTCCGCCCGCCGGGCCAGCGCGGTGATCCGCGCTCCGCTCGCGAGCCGCGCGGCGACGGCGCGGCCGATGCCGCTGCTGGCCCCGACGACGAGAACGTGCCCCCCCGGTTCCGACATCGCCTAGGCCTGCAGCTTCGCGCCGGCCAGCGCGATCAGGTCGTCGGTGGTCGCGGCCCCGGCGATCCGCTGCGGATCCACTTCGAGGCCGAGGGTGTCGTACAGCGCCATGATGTTGAGGATGCCGAGCGAGTCGAAGGTCTCGATCGCCCCGAGGCTCTGCCCGCGGGCCAGGGGTCCCGGCTGATCGAGGATCGTGCCGAGCTCGTCCAGGAATGCGCCCTCGGTCATGGGGTGGTCTCCTCGTAGGTCATGACCGGGGGCGCGAAGATCCGGTCGGTGGTGATCGTGCAGGCCCCCCAGCTCAGGCCGACCCCGAAGCCGGCGAGCAGCGAGCGCACCCGCCGGCCCGCATAGGCCTCCGCGAGGAAGCCCGAGATCGTGCCGGGGATCGAGGCCGAATTCTGATTTCCGTAGACCGACTGGGTGCCGGTCGGAAGCTTGCCGTCGTCGAGGCCCAGGCGGCGCTGGAGGTTCTTCAGGATGTACTTGTTCGGCTGGTGCAGGACCAGGAAGTCGACGTCCGCGGCGCTCGTGTCCGACACGGCCAGGATGCCCTCGATCAGCGGCGGGACGCGCTTGAGGGTGAAGTTGAAGACCTGCGCCCCGTCCATCTGCATGGTTGCCGGCTTGTCCCGGTCGTCCGCATCGGCCCGCAGGCCGCTGTGCGGGATGAACAGGGCCTTCTCGCCCGAGCCGTCGCTGTGGAGCTGGAAGACGCTGTCGCTCTCCCGCCGCTCGATCAGCACGGCGGCGCCGGCATCGCCCATGATCGGGGTGATCGACCGGTCCCCCGTGGCCACCATGCGGCTGGCGACGTCACCGACGCACAGGAGGACGCGGTTCAAGCCCGATTCGACGAGGCTGTAGGCGACCGACAGGCCGTAGACGAAGCCGCTGCAGCCGAGGCGGATGTCGAAGCAGAGCGTATCGGTCCGCATGCCGAGGCGGTGCTGCATCCCGATCGACGTGGACGGCGAGCTGTAATCCGGCGTCTGGGTGACCAGAATCAGGCCGTCGACGGCGTCGGGCTGCAGGTCGAGGCCGCGCAGGAGCTGGCGCGCCGAGTGGAGGCAGAGATCCGCCGTCGTGGTGCCGGGATCGGCCACCACGTGGCGGGTCGAGAAGCCCATGGCCCGCTTGAGGCGCTCCGCCTCCTCCGGGGCGAGCCCGAGGCCGGGCGCCTCGTCGTCGAAGGCGAGGACGCGCGCGCCGACCGTGGTCACGAGCCCCGCGAGGCTCGCGCGGGAGAACCGCAGGTCAGCCATGCTCGACCGTCTCGGCGACGTAGTCGATCCAGCCCTGGAGTCGACGGAGCGGCGACTTCGTGCTGTCGAGGATGCTCTCGTTGGCGAGGGGCACGTAGCGGCCGACCGTCCGCTCGATCTCGGATTCCGTCTCGAGGAGGAGCTCGACCACCGCGAAGGAGTCGAGCCGCTCGTACACGTCGTCCTCGGGGCCGAGATCGTTCAGCTCCGGGCGCCCCCAGGTCTCGACGAGCCGCGCGAAGGTGGCGCGGGCAGCCGCCTCGACGGCGCCGCGGTCACTCCGCGACGATGTGGATGTAGGGGGTGTCATCCGGTCCTCGTGTCAGTCGGTACGTCTTGCCCTCGGGGCCAGCGCTGAGGCGTTCGAAGCCGTTCTCGTCGAGGAAGCTCTCGACCATGCGGTTCTTCGCACTGGGGCGATACTGGGCCCTCAGGTCCCGATCGCCCTCCTGCCGGCAGACGTGGCGCAGAATTTGGGCCTCGATGCGGCGTCCCAGCGCCCGGCAGCTCATGAGGAAGGTCTCGAGTTCGCCGCCCCGGACGATGGCGACCCCGACGATGCCCATATCGCCGAACCGGTCGACCACCCGGGCCGCGTAGACGCCGCCCTCGCGCATGGCGGTGGCGACCTCGTCCTCGGTGTAGCGCCGGGTCGTCAGGTTGAACTGGTTGGTCTTGTTGATCAGCTGCGTGACCCGCCGCAGGGAGCCCGGATTGTTGCGGGCGACGTGCACGCGGATGTCGAGGGAGGCGAGATACGCGTCCATCGTGGCGGCGGAGCGCTGCAGTTCCTGGCGCTGCGCCTCGCCGCGGTACTGCTCGGTCTTGGCCAGATCCTCGGCGGTGACGTTGCGGGCGCGCAAGGAAGCGATCCCGTCGAGCAGGGTGAGCGCCTGCTCGGGGCGCGTACGGTCGAACAGGTGGCACTCGACGCCGGGGAGCCGGGTGCGGACCTCCTCGATCTCGAAGGGGTTGTCGTCGAGGAAGATGAAGCTGTCGAGGCCGAGGTTCAGCGCCGTCGCGAGATCGCGGATGTTCTCGCTCTTCTCCGACCAGTTGCTGCGATAGGCCACGAAATCATCCAGGCGCAGGGGCATCGCGCGCTGCGCGAACACCGCGCGGAAATCCTCCTCGTTGTTCTTCGTCACCGCGCAGAGCAGGATGCCGAGGCCCTTCAGGCGCAGGAGCTGGCGCTGGAGCTGCGTGTGGACGATCCCCGGATAATCGGTGTCGACCTCCAGGTTCTCCACCCCGTCCTCGCCGACGACGCCGCCCCAGAGCGTGTTGTCGGCGTCGACCACCACCACCTTGCGGCGCGCCCGCAGCCGCGCGGCGACGGCATCGGCGTAGCGCTGGACCAGCGCGTCCACGGCGGCCGGGGCGTAGGGCATCTGGTACATGTACCGGTTGCGCTCGCGGAAGGCGTTGGCGAAGCCGAGCATCGCCAGGGCGCCGGCGGCGTCGACGACGCTCACCCGCTCCTGCGACAGGGCAAGGTCGAACAGCACCGCGTTCACCCGGGCCAGCGCCTCCAGCTGGTCGTGGAGGTCGCTCTCGACGGACGAGACCGGCACGAACGGCACGGTGTTGAGGATGATGGTGCCCGGCACCCGGGCGAGCCGCGCCGAGACTAGCTCGGCGAGCCCGCGCGCGCGGGCGACGGCCGCCTCGTCCGGGGCGACGTCGAAGAACCAGCGGTGGTCGAGATGCACGATCAGGACGTCGGCGGCGGCGGGGCCCGCCAAAACCTGCTCGATCTGTCCGATGGGGAGATGCTCGCACGAGGCCGTGGCGAGGTCCGCGAGGCGGTCCGCCACCTTCCCGAACGGGTTAGTGACGATGTTTCCGACGAAGGCGATCGACAGGGCGCGAGTCGTGGTCATCCTCGATACCGGTCCCTGCGACACCCCGGCGGATGCCTGCCCTCCGGCGATTGACCGGCCCCTTCCAATGCGTGCGAGCGCCGCCCTCTTGCGAGATCGCGTGCCATAAAGCAAGGGGCCGGTCCCGGCCCGGTTCGTGCGCATCCGGTCCTCCGACCGGTATCGTCCCGGGGCGGTACAGTCGATGAGGAGCTTCGCCATGGACGGATCCGGCTCGGGCACGGCCTTCGCGGAGTCGCGGATCTGGACCGAAACACACCAGACCGCCTTCGCCGCGGCCACCGGCGACGTGAACCCCATGCACATGGACGCGCGCGCGGCGCGGCGTACGCTCGCCGGCGGCAGGGCCGTCCACGGCGTGCACGCGGCGTTGTGGGCCCTCGACGCGTGGGCGGGTGCGCGACCCTTCGAGCAGGTGAGCGCCTTGCAGATGCGGTTCGAGCGCTTCGTGCTGGTCGGCGATCGCACCGAGATCACGGTTCAGGAGGCGAGCGCGCAGCAGGTGCGCCTGTCCCTGACGGTGGATGGAACGCGCGCGGTGACGATTCAGGCCACGTTCGCGACGCAGCGGCCCGCAGCCCAGCCGCTCCAAGCCGCGCAGACGGCGATCCCGGCCGCGCCGCTAGCCGTCGACCCGGCGGGGATCTCCGGACTTTCAGGGGCGTTCGGCCTGCCCGATCCGGCGGCGATCGCCGGGCTGGCGCCGCGGCTCGCCGGCGCCATCGGACCTGCCCGCGTGGCGGCGCTCGGCGGCCTCTCCACGCTCGTGGGGATGTTCGTGCCCGGACTGCATTCGATCCTGTCCAAGATAGACGTGTCGTTCGCGGACGGGGCCGAGGGCTCGAGCCTCGCTTACGCGGTGCGGCGGTTCCAGCCGATGCTCCAGTCGGTGACGATCGAGGCGCGCGGACCCGGCCTCACCGCGCGGGTCGAAGGCTTCGTGCGTCCGCCTCCTGTCGAACAGGAGAGCCTGCGGACGCTCGCGACCTCGGTGCGCCCCGGCGAGTTCTCCGGAGTCTCCGCCCTCATCATCGGCGGCTCGCGCGGCCTCGGCGCGGCGACGGCCAAGCTGCTCGCCGCGGGCGGTGGCGACGTCTGCATCACCTACGCCTCGGACGCGCGCGAGGCGGAGGCTATCGCGGGGGAGATCCGGGTCTCCGGCGGCCGCTGCCAAGTCCTGCGATACGACGCGGCGCGCCCGGTCGACGAACAACTCCAGGCCCTCGCGATGAGCCCAGACCAGCTCTACCATTTCGCGACGCCGCGCATCTTCCGGCAGAAACGCGCGCCGTTCGAGCCGGCCGTGCTCGACGAGATGATGCGCATCTACAATTGCGCGTTCTATGATCTCAGCCAATTTTGTCTGGCACGGAGCGATCACCTGGCCGCCTTCTATCCCTCGAGCACCGCCATCGACGAGACTCTGCGCGACACGCTCGAATACGTCACCGCGAAGGCCGCCGGCGAAACTCTGGCCGCCGCCATGGCGCGGGCGAATCCGAGGCTGAGGACCGTGATTGAGCGGTTACCCCGGGTGAGGACGGATCAGACCGCCACGATCTTTCCCGTGCCGGCCGCAGCCCCCGGCGCCCTGATGCTCCCGATCATCCGGCGGATGTCGGCGCGGGCCTGACCGACTCGCTGTGCGCGCCGCGTCGACGGCGCGGCGAACGCCGGACGCGACCGCGCGTCATGGCCGCCCGGATCCCAGACCGCAGCCAGCGGGTCGCGCGCCCTAAATCCGGATCCGTCCCCGGCCTCGCACACCGCGCCAGGCAGGACACAGCGTCAGGCGACAGATCCCAGGGCGGACGGCCCTGCGTGCCATCGTTTCGGCCGAGCAGCCCGGAGATGGTTCAGGCTCCTGCACCGTTCGTGTGCGGGCAACTGTGCTCCGCCCGCCCGTGAACGCACCGTTGCGCCGTCCTCAGGCGTCGGGGCTCGCGTCCGCCTCCTCGGCCGCGTCGTCCTCCGCGCCGGAGGCGGCCTCTGCCGAGACCGGCTCAGGGGCGGTGAAGAAGTCACCGTTCCGGACCGCCTCGCCGCCCGTCACCATCATGCTGAGATAGGTGTTCAGGGTGTTGGGCGCGACATCGGGCAGCCGCTCGGCGATTTCGGCATGGGACAAGCCTTGCGGTCCCGTGCCGCCCAGCAACGCCTTCAACCGGCCCTTGGCCGAATTGGCCCGCGGGCCGCGGGCGCCGCGCCGCGCACCCGTCACGGGCGAAGCGCGCTCACCACCGGAGGTCCGTCCGCCTTCGTAGGGGTGTAGCGCGACCGCATCGTCCAGCGGGACGTCCTCAACGATCGAGGTCAAGGCAGCCTCGGCGGCCCGGAGTTTGGCAAGTTCCGCGACGATCCGGTCATGGTCGTTCTGGAGGGCCGTCCGACGCGCCCGCACGTCGACCAGAGCCTTCGTCAGCGTATCGTCCTCAGCCACCGGCTTGTTCCATCCCTGTGATCGCGCCCGTGAACGCGCCCGTGATCGCGAGTGCCGCAGGCCATACGTCACGACACCTTGACCACGTCAACAGTTGATCGAAGCTCTGCGGGACCCCGCGGCCCGGTGCAGCGACGGGCAGTCCGTGTTGTGAGTACAGGGTTGGTCGTTTAGGGACATTCGGCGTGCTCCAACCCAACTTGATCGCGGTGGAGGCGTGTCCGATCGGTGATGGACTCCATATTCGACCCACGCCTCGCGTACCCGCCGGGCGGGGCGGCCTCGACTTCGTGGACCGGGAACGCGGCGGTCCGGTCCTCGATTCCGGCCGCGCCGCGTCAGTCCGGCACACCTTTTTCATAGAGCGCTTTATGTCGTTGACCATTTTCGACAAGGGGGAGAACAACGTCATCGACGTCGATCCCCGCGATCAAGACAATCAAGCGGGCAAAATCTACATTAATGGCGACAATAATTATATCCGCATCGGCAGAGGCTGCATATCCGATAAGGACATGCATATCGTCATCGAGTCGAACGGCCGGTTCGATGTTGGCGACGACGTACGTCTATCGATGGCCAACATCTACGTCGGACCCGGATCGGTGCTGCGCATCGGCGACAGAACCGGCTTCACCGGATTGGTCCATCTCAACCCGGTGGAGACGAAGGCGATCGAAATCGGGAGCGATTGCTCCATCGCCTCGGGCGTCTGGATGACGACGAGCGATTTCCATTCGATCATCAGCCGGACGGGCGGCACGCGGTTGAATCCGGCCAAGTCCGTCCGTGTCGGAAATCACGTCTGGATCGCCAACCATGCCACGCTGCTCAAGGGTTCGGTCATCGGCGACAACGCCATCATCGGCGCGCACGCGGTCGTAACGGGCACGGTGCCGCCACATTGCGTGGCGGCCGGCAACCCCGCGCGCATCGTCCGCGAGGATGTGACTTGGCGCTCAGATCTGATCTGACCCGCGCCCGGTCTCTGCGCGCCGCCACGGGGACGAGGCGCAGAAGCCCGGCTCGACCGGTCAGGGTCGATATTTACCGGACGCGGGAGTTCCGATAGGCCGGTGTCCGGCGCGCGACCGTTCACCGGTGCGACGGTCCCGTTTCGATCCAGCCACTGGAACGCATGGTCATCCGAGTCACAGGTCCCGCGAGAGCCGGCGGCGTGAGCGGCGCGCCGGTCCGGGATCATCGCACGGCCACGTGAGAGCGGTGTTTTGAAGACGCCATTCGACCTTTATCGGGGCTGGGCGGGCGAGACCCGGGCCCGCGCAAGCTTCAACCCGCTCATCCGGATCATGGCTCGCGACAGGCTTCCGCCCGCGTGCGACGTCGTGAGCGCGGAGGAGCAGACCGCCGCGCTGGCGCCGTACTTCGACGCGGATTTCTACGCGAGCTGGTACGGGATCACGGCCGATCCGGTGCGCGACTACCTCGTCCACGGCTGGCGCGAGGGCCGGGACCCGCGGCCCGACTTCTCCTCGGCCGCCTACCT